>CAMVNV010000011.1 GCA_947168935.1 uncultured Butyrivibrio sp.
GATGACCGCCTTCAATACGGTATGGAAGGTTGCAAACTGAGGATTCTTCTGACCAACTCAATCTTACTGTTATCTCAGACAAGAATACTGTCGGATATTACGACATGAATTCAAAGGTAAGCGTTGAGTAAAGAACCTTTGGGAGGAATGGGTATGGCGCAAGATGTCAAAATCGGAAATGTAACACTTAAGTTCGACCGCTATAAGGGGATGGATCTTTACTGTGATGGACAGATTGAAGATGAACTTCTTGATATTGTTCAGAATAATGAACCATCTGAATTCCCAAGAATCATTGAAGAAAAAGGAAGCTGGCCTGTTCTGTATCATTTGTCAGAGCAGCGCAGCAATATTATAGAGTGGATTCCTATGTCAGGATCAGAAAAGGTTCTGGAGGTAGGATCAGGTTGCGGTGCCATAACTGGCAAGCTTTCTGAAAAGGCCGGATCTGTTACCTGCGTTGATCTTTCCAAGAAAAGAAGTGAGATCAATGCTTACAGAAATAAAGGCTGTGATAATGTAACTATCCATGTTGGTAATTTCAAGGATATTGAACCGGACCTTCCCAATGACTTTGACTATATTTTCCTTATAGGTGTTTTTGAATATGGTCAGGGATATATTGGAGGAGAATTCCCTTATGATAACTTCCTTAAGATGCTCAAAAAGCATCTCCATGCAGGTGGCCGTATAGTCATCGCCATTGAGAACCGTATGGGACTTAAGTACCTTGCAGGATGTAGGGAAGATCACCTTGGAACATATTTTTCCGGAATAGAAGGTTACAATTCTGACAGTGTAGCCAAAACCTTTACAAGAAATGGCCTTATCCAGATATTCAAAAGATGTGGAATAAATAATTATCATTTCTATTATCCTTATCCGGATTATAAGTTCATGACCATGATGCACTCGGACTATTACCTTCCGGGACTTGGTGAACTTAATGATAACGTGCGTAATTTTGACAATTCACGCATGATCCTTTTCAATGAAAAATATGCTTTTGACGGACTTGTAAAAGACGGAATGTACCAGGATTTTGCAAACTCCTTCGAAGTTATTATTGGTAATGAATTTCCAACTGTATTTTCAAAGTATTCTAATGACAGAGCTTCTGAATTCAAGATCCGTACTGATATCTGCATAGACAGAGCAGGGAGAAGAGTTATCAGCAAGGCTCCTTTATGTGCTGAATCTGTTGATCATATAAACAGCATCAGAGATGCATATGAAGCATTAAAAGAGCGTTACAGAGGCGGAGATCTTGAGATCAATGATTGCCAGATAGATGAAAAGACAGGTGTAGCAACATTTTCTTTTGTTAACGGTGAACCTCTTTCATCTCTTATGGACAGATGTCTTGCGGGTGATGATCTTGACGGCTTTGAAAAGCTCTTTAAGGAATACCTCCGCAGAATTTCCTATAACGAGGAAATGGAAGTATCTGATTACGACCTCATATTCAATAACATTTTAGTTAACGGACCTATCTGGACCGTTATTGACTATGAGTGGACCTATGGAAAGCGGATTCCGACTAAGGAGATAGCTTTCAGAGCGCTGTACTGCTATCTTGAAGAAGATGAAAAGCGTAGGAAGATAGGTGTAGACAAGTTTTATAAGGAACTTGGTCTGACAGAAGAAGAGGCTGCTGACCTTCTTGAAGAAGAAGCAGGTTTCCAGAAATATGTGACTGGAAATCGTATGTCCATGGTAGAAATCTGGAAGAAGATTGGCCAGAAAGCCACAGTTCCTCAGGAACTTCTTCCGCCTCCGGAAGTACCGGCTTTTAATCCTGAAGCAATAAAGCTTTATTATGATTATGGCGAGGGATTTTCTGAGGAGAATTCTCAGGAGCTTGATACTGAGTATGATAAGAATGGTAAAGCGGTTATAGAGCTTGAGCTTGATGATAATGTTGTAAAACTGCGTCTTGATCCTGTATCACATCCTTGCATTGTGTCACTTACAAGCGTTAAGTGGAACGATGAGAAGATACGTGATGATAATAGTGCTCTACAGATCCATCCGAACGGTGCATGGCTTTCTGATGAAAGTATTGTATTTGATTCTGATGATCCATGGATCGAATTTGATTTTACTTCTGAAAACCTTAAAAAGAGGGCTGTTAACCGTATGAATATAAGACTTTCAATGTCCACTATTCATAAGAAACAGGCTCAGGATCTGGTTTCATATCAGTATGCCGGATCAGATGAGGACGAAAAAGAAGGACGCGGATTTGAAAAGCTGAAAGGTTTACTTAAAAATGGGCTTAAAAAAGATGGTACGTTCGTACCTGACCGCAAACGCAAGGCATAAGCATCAACTTGCCGTTCGCAAAATGACCTTTCATTATGACGATTATATTGAAGAGGTCGAGAACGAAAAGCCTGAAACTAGCGGTGATTTTAAAATAACAACTGTATTTTATGATGGAATATTATCTTCTAATTCAAGTGAATCTACACTTCATAAAGTTGTAGAGAAAGCTGATGAAGATGATATTATCGTCTTTTGTCGCAGGGAAGGAAGACTCTTTAAACATGCCAAAGAGCATATAGCAAATGCGTTTAAAGATAATCCTGATATAAACCTCCTGTATACAGATGAAGACGAGCTTAGTGTATCAGGCGTATCTGTAAATCCATATTTCAAGCCTGACTGGTCACCTAATTCATATCTTAATGCATTTTATATTGGAAGTTTATTTGCAGCCAGGGCAGGACTAGTAAAAAAAGCATTAGAGAACATAGATAATCCGCTGATCATGCCTTGGGATAATGAACCAATACTTGATCAAAACAGCATGGCTCCTTGCGACAGACTCTTTGGTCACATGGCTTTAATTGAAGGCGGTTTTAATAAAAGAGATGGGATGAAGTTCCCTATATATCACCTGGAACAGGTCCTTTTTCGCAGAGGATATGGAGAAGACCTTTTTCTTGGAAGACCTTTCCATGGTGAAGAACATGTAATTAAATCGCCAGTTAAGGTATCGATTGTTATCCCTTCAAAAGACCATCCTGAGGTTCTAAAACAGTGCCTTGAATCACTCGTATCCTTTGGAAGCGGGTCTTCAAATGTAAGCTATGAGATCATTGTTGTTGATAACGGAAGCAGTGCTGTCAACAGGATACAGTACGAGAATCTTGCATCACAGATCAAGGCAAAAGGTTCTGAGACTCACGAGCTTTATGATATCCGCTATATTTATGCGCCTATAGAATTCAATTTCTCATATATGTGCAATCTTGGAGCAAAGAATGCGACAGGAGATTTAGTTCTTTTCCTAAATGATGATATAGAAATTGTAGGTACAGGCTGGCTTAGAGAGCTGGCATATTATGCTATGCTTCCTCACGTAGGAGCAGTAGGATGTAAGCTTTTGTATCCATCTGATCCTGAACTTAACCCGGATGGAAGTCTTATACAGCATGCAGGTCTTACGGCTATTCATATTGGACCTATGCACAAGCTTCAGCGTCTTTCTGATACTAAGGAATACTATTTTGGGGCAAATAGAGGAACCCATGATATGTGCGGCGTTACAGCAGCATGTCTCATGATCTCTAAAGAAAAGTTTGATGCCATTGGCGGGTATTTTGAAGGTCTTGCAGTAGCATTTAATGATGTGGATCTTAACTACAGGCTTCTCGAAGAAGGCTATTACAATATCTGCTGTAATTATTTTAATCTTGTTCATCATGAATCCCTTAGCAGGGGCGATGACAATGCTGATGCCAAAAAGACCGATCGTCTCATGAAAGAGAATGATACTCTTATGCAGCGTCATATGCATATGTACGCAAGAGATCCTTTCTATCACAAGGCTTTGGTCAACGATGACGTGGCGCAGGATTATGATATGGCAGATCCAACGCTCCTTCATCCTGATGAAATAGAGAGCAGTATAGCAACTGTTGTAAACAAGGGATATCCTGATAACTGGAATAATGAATGCGTCTGGTTTAGAACAGACTACATCGGATCACTTAGCAAGTGGAACAAGATGTACTATAAGGGCAGAAAAGAAACTCCTGTCAATAACACAGGATATTTTATAAAGGGTTACAGTTTTGTAATTGGCTCTGATAACGCCCTTTTTGGAAGGACGCTATTACTTAGAAGAGTTAACAGTTCTAATGACCTTACTCCAGTCGATACATGCGTGTATTCTTTCAAGGTACATGATATGCTTAGAGAGGATGTAGAGAAAAATCTCAAAGACCAGCAGGGCGTTGAGATAACAGGCTACAGACTCAGGATTGAAGATGGAGTTCTTGCACCTGGAACCTACCAGGCAGGAATGCTCTTTAAGGACATGACTTCAAGAACAAGAGTTATGAACTGGGGCACCAAGACCATGGAGGTACAGTGAATTGGAAGACAAGCAATTTGATTATAAAAGTGCATATGAAAGCGAGCGTTTAAAAACAGCTGATCTTTCCGAAAGAATTGCAAAGCTTGAGGAAGAAAGAGATGAAGCTTTAAGAAAGCTCGATAAGATCAAGGGAAGTAAGCTTTGGGCATTATCAAGTCCTTTCAGAAAGTTCTATCACTATGTAAAGCGCCAGAATACCAGGGTTAAAAACCTTGGATCTATCAGAGGCATAATTGCCAAGATCGGTTACAAAAAGCGTGAGCGAAAGGCAATGAGCCATTTTGGAACAGCAAGCTTCCCGGATGAAGCTAAAAGGCTTGAAGAAGCGCAGACTGTTTTCCCAAATATGGTTAAGATAAGTATCTTGACTCCTGTATATAATACTCCGGAGAAGTTTCTCAGGGATATGATAGAGTCTGTTACTAATCAGACATACCAGAATTGGCAGCTCTGCCTTGCCGATGGATCTGATGCTGACCACGCCTACGTTGGAGAGGTCATCAAGGAGTATCAGGACAAGGATGGCAAGGGCCGTATCAGCTACCAAAAGCTCAAGGTTAATGACGGAATATCCGGTAATACCAATGAATGCCTTAAGATGGCTGACGGAGAGTACATAGGTCTTTTTGATCATGATGATATTCTTCACCCTGAAGCTTTGTACATATATGTTAAAGCCATAAATGAGCAGGGTGCTGACTATATCTACTGCGATGAGACAACCTTCCACGGTAATAGCATTGATCATATGGACACAATGCACTTTAAGCCTGACTATGCGGTAGACACATTAAGGGCTAATAACTATATCTGTCATTTCAGTGTATTTAAGAGGACTTTACTTGACGGAACTGAACTTTTCCGTAAGGAATTTGACGGAAGCCAGGATCATGATATGATCCTTCGCCTTACAGATCAGGCACAGAAGATCGTCCATATTCCAAGGCTCCTTTATTATTGGAGATCCCATCCAGGCTCAGTAGCATCAGGAATTGAAGCTAAGACTTATGCCATAGAGGCAGCCAGAGGCGCTGTTGCTGATCATCTTAAAAGACACGGTTATAAGCACTTCAAGATTACAAGTACCAAAGCTTTTGAGACAATCTTCAAGATCTCATATGAGATTGAGGGAAGACCTAAGATATCGATTGTTATTCCTAACTGTGACCATGAACAGGACCTTAGAAGATGTATCACATCTATCAAGGAAAAGTCCACATGGGATAACTATGAGATCATCGTAGTAGAGAATAACTCTAAGACTCAGGAAATAAGAGATTATTACAAAGAGCTGGAAAAAGAGCCATGGTCCTCTTTTGTCAAAGTTGTCAACTTTGGAAAACAGGATAAGTTCAATTATTCAGATGTTATGAATTTTGGTATAGCACATAGTGATGGCGATTACCTTGTTCTTCTCAATAATGATATCCAGATCATTACTGTTAACTGGATGGAAGAGTTGTTAATGTATGCTCAAAGGTCTGATGTTGGTGCAGTTGGAGCTAAGCTCTACTTCCCAGACAGAAAGATTCAGCATGCCGGTGTTATCCTTGGACTTGGAGCGCACAGAACTGCAGGACATTCCCACTACGGAATGGAAGGCACAAACCTTGGATACATGGGACGCCTTTGCTATGCTCAGGATATGAGCGCTGTTACAGGCGCATGCCTTATGATTTCAAGAGCTAAATACGATGAAGTTGGAGGTCTCGATCCATCTTTTGCCATATCTCTTAATGACGTTGATCTGTGCTTAAAGCTTCGTAAGGCCGGATACCTTAACGTATTCACACCATTTGCAGAAGCTTATCATCACGAGTCAGCTTCAAGAGGTCTTGATGACTCAGGAGAAAAGGCAGAGCGTTACAACAAGGAGTCAGAACAGTTCAGAACTAAATGGAAAGATGTCCTTGAAAAGGGAGACCCTTACTACAATAAAAACTTTACTCTCGACAGAAGTGATTTTTCGGTAAATGTTGATGGCCAGGGCGATACAGTCCTTGGAGATCACTGATATTCTTGAATTAATAGTTCAGGAATATATAATAAAAGTACTTGAATAAATATGATGCATTAAAGTATAAGAGGAGGAACTATTATGAGCGAAGCACAAAAGCAGTTCGAATATTGGTTGAATGATTCATATTTTGATGATACAACCAAGCAGGAGCTTCTTGCTATTCGTAACAACGAGGAAGAGGTAGAAGATCGTTTCTACAAGGAACTTGAGTTTGGTACAGGTGGTCTTCGAGGCGTAATCGGAGCCGGTACTAATCGTATGAATATCTATACAGTTCGTAAAGCTACTCAGGGGCTTGCAAACTATATCCTGAAAACTGCCGGAGAAGAAGGCAAGAAAAAAGGTGTAGCTATTTCTTATGACTGCCGTCGTTTCTCTCCTGAATTTGCTGATGAGACAGCCAGATGTCTTGCAGCTAACGGAATCAAAGCATATGTGTTTGATGAGCTTCGTCCTACACCAGAGCTTTCATTCGCACTTAGAAAGCTTGGATGTATAGCAGGTGTTATGGTCACAGCCAGTCACAACCCACCAGAATACAATGGATATAAGGCTTATTGGGAAGATGGCGCACAGGTTACTCCTCCTCATGATACAGGAATCATGGATGCAGTTAAGGCTATTACTGACTACCATGAAGTTAAGACTATGCCAGCTGATGAAGCTAAGGCAGCAGGTCTTTACGAAACAATAGGCCAGGAAATGGATGATGCTTATATGGTTGAGCTCAAGAAGCAGATCCTTCATCCTGAAGCTATCAAGGCTATGGCTGACAAGCTTACTATCGTTTATACACCATTCCATGGTACAGGTAATAAGCCGGTTCAGAGAATTCTTAAAGAGCTTGGTTTTAACAAGGTATTTATCGTTCCTGAGCAGGAACTTCCTGATCCTGACTTTACAACTCTTGATTATCCTAATCCTGAGGATCCAAAAGCATTTAAGCTTGCGCTTGAACTTGCAAAAGAAAAAGATGCTGATATCGTCCTTGCAACAGATCCTGATGCAGACAGACTTGGAATCTATGCAAAAGACACTAAGACAGGTGAATACAAACAGTTCACAGGTAACATGTCCGGTATGCTCATAGGCGAATATATCCTTCGCGAGCGTACAAAACTTGGAAGCATGCCTGAGCGTCCTGCATTTGTAACTACAATCGTTACAACCAACATGGCTAAGCAGATCGCTAATAAGTATGGCCTCCACTACATTGAGGTATTAACAGGCTTCAAGTATATCGGCGAGCAGATCAAGTGGTTTGAGGAAAAGAACAACGAGTACAATTACGTATTCGGTCTTGAAGAGTCCTATGGATGTCTTGCAGGAACACATGCTCGTGATAAAGATGCTATCGTTGCAGTTATGATGCTCTGCGAACTTGCTGCATTCTACAAGAATGAAGGTAAGACAGCATGGGATGCTATGGTTGATATCTACAATGAATATGGCTACTACAGAGAAGGTCAGTACTCTATCACAATGAAGGGTATTGAAGGTGCTAAAGAGATCGCTGCTCTTATGGACAAGCTTAGAAGCAATCCTCCTAAGAAGTTCGGCGACTGGACAGTAGAAGAGTTCCGTGATTATAAGACAGGTGAGACACTTGATCTTGCAACAGGAACAAAGGGTAAGACAGGACTTCCTGAATCTAACGTTCTGTACTTTGCACTTGATAATGATTCATGGTGCTGCGCACGTCCTTCAGGAACAGAGCCCAAGATCAAGTTCTACATGGGCGTAAAAGGTTCAAGCCTTGAAGATGCTAAGGAGCTTGAGGATAAGCTCACAGCTGCTGTTAAGGAAATTGCCGGCGTATAAGAAATACATCCAAATAAAAGTTTTAAACAGTCCGGGAGCTTATGCTTCCGGGCTGTTTTTGTAGCACTTCATAAATTGATTAAAGATGAACGAGGCACCGCGCCTTTGTGGTATACTGTAATGTGAGAAAGTTTGAAATGGTTATTTCAGACTGTAGTCTGTCATTTAAGACATAGACATGAATATATCTAAGAAGAGGTCCTATGTTAGGTTCAATAAAAAAGACAATCGCATATGCCAAAAGAAACGGCGTATCTGCAGCATATTATGCTGTAAGAGAAAGACTTGAGGATCAAAAGAAAGAATATAGCTACGAACCGGTTTCTTCTGAAGAGCTTTCAAAGCAAAAGATAGAGATGGATAAGGTTACGAAGCAGGAGAGAGCTCCACTTTTTAGTATCCTGGTTCCATGCTATAATACTAATCCTGACTTTTTTATACAAATGATAGAGTCTGTTAAAACGCAGACCTATACCAAATGGGAACTTATACTGGCAGATGCCTCTGAAGATAACAGCTTAGAGAAACTTATAGATAAGCGTAATCTGGAAGACTCCAGAATAAGGTATATCCATCTTGATAATAATGGCGGAATATCGGTTAACACTAATGAAGCTGTAAAAGCAGCTGGCGGAGATTATTGCTGTCTTCTTGATCATGATGACGTTTTAACTCCCGATGCTTTATACTATTTTGCCAAAGAAATCCTTAAAGATATGGAAAGGACGGCAATAGAAAAGCCTTCAAAGTGTGCTATAGGCCTCATCTATTCAGATGAGGATAAGTGTGACACTAACATGACAAGGTTTTATGAACCAAACATAAAGCCTGATTACAACCTTGATTACCTTCTTTCCAATAATTATATATGTCACTTTACGGCAATTAAGACCAGCATACTTAAAGCAAGTCTATTCAGAAAAGAATACGACGGAGCTCAGGATTTCGATGTGATACTAAGAACCTGCCTTTCTTTTTCTTTTAGAAATGAGGAAAAAAATATAAGGCATATCGGAAAAGTACTGTATCACTGGAGATGCCATGAAGATTCTACAGCTGCTAATCCTGCCAGTAAGAAATACGCTTATGAAGCAGGCAGATCTGCTGTTGAGAATGTAATGCAGGCTAGCGGCTTTAACGTGCGCGTAAGTGAGCTTATGCATGTTGGCTTTTACAGGGTAGAATATCCTGATGGAATATTCCGCACAAGGAAGGATATTGGCGTTGTTGGCGGAAAGCTTACAGACAAAAAGGGAACTTTAGTAGGAGGAATCTATCAGGAAGATGGAACACCTCTTTACTATGGACTACATAAGGGCTTTAGCGGAGGCTTCCAGCATGTGGCAGCATGCCAGCAGGATGCTTTTGCAGTTGACCTTAGATGCATGAGGATCAGGAAAAAGCTTCGTCCCCTTCTTAAGGAAATTACAGGACTTAGCTACCATAGCAATAAAGAAATCCTGAAACAAAGAAGTGTGGATGCTGATCCTGAGGACGAAACAGTATTAAAAATCCATGGAAAGCATATTGTGATCCCTCCGGACTGGGATGAAGACAAGATCAGAAATGAGAGCATAAGATTCTGCAAAGCGGTAAAGCATCTTGGATACCGCATTGTATGGGATCCGCAGATGTCAGAAATAAGAGGATAACATATAAAAACAATGTCAAAGACAACCGTAATAATCCCAAATTATAATGGGATGAAGTATATAAAAGACTGCATAGAATCACTTCTTGTCCAGACTTTGCCCTCAGATATAATCATCATAGATAACGCTTCAACAGATGGAAGTGTGGAGTTTCTTAAAGATAATTACGACAAAGAGCTTACCTGCAAGGATGGAACCAGGATCTTGAGCAGAGTAGTGTGCCTTGATTCAAATACAGGTTTTTCTAATGCAGTTAATAAAGGAATAGAGCTTGCAAAGACAGACTATGTTTTTCTTTTGAACAATGACACAGTTTGTCATAAGGACTGTATAGAAAAACTTGAAAATGCCATGAATCATAAGAAAAAGGCTTTTTCTGTGCAGGCACTTATGGTATCTTTAAAGAACCCGAACATTGTTGATGATAGTGGAGACTATTACAGCGCCATTGGATGGGCATTTACTGATGGTAAAGATAAGCCTGCAGATGGCTTTACAAAAAGAAAAATGATCACATCATCATGCGCGGGTGCTGCTATTTACAGAAAAAATGTATTTGATATAATTGGCGGATTTGACGTCGCACATTTTTGCTACCTTGAAGATGTCGATGTTGGTATAAGAGCTAAAGTATATGGATACGTGAATCTACTTGAGCCGCAGGCTCTCGTCCTTCACGCAGGAAGTGCAACATCAGGTTCAAGATATAATGAGTTTAAGCAAAAGCTTACAGCAGGAAATAATATTTATCTTATCTATAAAAATTTTCCTGCACTTATGATCATATTAAATCTTCCGCTTATATTACTCGGAATCATTATTAAAGCGGTATTTTTTGCAAAAAAAGGCCTCGGGAAGGCTTATTTTCAAGGATTATCCCAGGGATTTGATAAGATTGTCAAAAACCGGGATAAAAAAGTCAGATTTAAAGCTGACAATCTGAAGAATTATTTTAATCTTCAGATAGAATTGTGGGTCAATACGATCAAGAGATTTATCTGATGATCCAAACAGGGGACGGAGTATTATGATAAAGAACAATCAGAAGCAGCTAAACAGGATCCAGGTCCTTTTAGATGCAGTGACAGTTGCGCTTGCATATGTGCTGTCATACTATATCAGATTTTATTCCATATTTGTCGACAGCTATGAGCTTGAAGTTGCGCTTCCAAGGGAAGTGTATTTTAGCGTACTCTATATTCTGATCCCTGCATATCTTGTTCTTTATAACATGACCAATCTTTATACCCCGCGAAGGTCCGGTAAGGTTGGAAGTGAGATCCGAAACATTATTGAAGCCAATATTCTTGGCGCTCTTGGATTTGTAGCAGGACTTTACATTATCCATCAGGAGCACTTTTCCAGAAAACTTATTGCGGTATTTTTTGTAGTAAATATCATTATTATGTCCCTTTCAAGGGTGTCTCTGCGCAAGATCCTCAGGTTCATGCGTAAAAAGGGATATAACTTAAAGCACGTGCTTCTAGTTGGATATTCAAGATCTGCTGAAGCCTATATCTGTAGAATAGAAGAAAATCCTCAGTGGGGATATGTAGTCAACGGAGTTCTTGATAACAGGATCCCTGTTGGAACTGCCTATCATGGAGTTAAGGTAATAGGTGAGATCGATCAGCTGAGCGAACTAATAAGTGCCAACTCTTATGATGAGATAGCGATCACACTTTCACTTGATTATTACGACTTACTTGAAGAGCTTGTATCCTGCTGTGAAAAGTCAGGAGTACATACCAAGTTCATACCAGACTACACATCTCTTTTCCCAAGTAATCCATATACAGAGGATCTTGAAGGCCTTCCTGTCATCAATATAAGGTATGTGCCTCTCACAGATACCGGAAACAGAATTGTAAAAAGAATCATAGACATAATTGGTGCTCTGGTTGCGATAATACTCTTTTCACCCATTATGCTTTTTGCAGTTATCGGCATCAAGCTCACATCAAAGGGACCTATTATTTTCAAGCAGGAAAGAGTTGGTCTTGGCGGTAAGAACTTCATGATGTACAAGTTTCGTACAATGGAAGTTCAGACCAAAAAAGAAGAAGCTAAAGGCTGGACAACCAAGAATGATCCAAGAGTAACTAAGATCGGAAGATTTTTAAGAAGTCATAACATAGACGAAACACCGCAGTTTTTCAATGTTTTATTTGGAACAATGTCTCTTGTTGGACCAAGGCCTGAGCGTCCACAGTTTGTTGAGAAGTTCAGGGAAGAGATCCCGAGATATATGGTCAAGCACCAGGTTCGCCCCGGAATTACAGGCTGGGCACAGGTTAACGGCTATAGGGGAGATACTTCGATCCGTAAGCGAATAGATTATGATATTTACTATATAGAAGACTGGTCAGTTGGTTTTGATCTGAAAATTCTTTTTGGAACATTTTTTCATGGAAAAAAGAATGCATATTGATGCATGTTCATGCTCCTTTAAGCTACATTTAAGGTGCCCGACTTGTATAAATAAGCGTTTTATGGCAAAATAGACAAGTGGTCAAGGGAGAATTGTTTTGTTGGAGACCGCAAAATGACCACATTCTATTTTTCAAGGTTGCGGCAAAGGAGAATGACATGTCGAATTACAATAACCATGAAGGAAGAGGAAACTATAACAGATCAGGCGATGGTAGACCCACTGGAAGACCTGTAAATAACGGTCAGGGAAGGCCTCAGTATAATGGAAACGGAAGACCTGCTCAGGGCGCAAGACCACAGCAGGGAAGAGCACCTCAGGGAAGATACCCGCAGCAGGGAGCAAGACCACAGGGTGGCTATTCTCAGGGAAGAGCACCTCAGGGTTACGGATACCCACAAGGAAACGGATATTCACAGGGAAGAGCACCTCAGGGAAGATACCCACAGCAGGGAGCAAGACCACAGGGTGGTTATCAGCAGGGCGGATATCCTCAGGGAGGAAGACCTGCCGCATCCGGACGTGGAAGAAAGAAAAATAATAAAAAGACTATAGCAATCATAGTAGCAGAAGTGCTCGTTATTGCTATTCTTGCTGCAGCTGCATATTTTGTATTCATCAAAGCAGGTATTACAAACGTTAAAGAAGTTAAGGTTGATGAAACTGATCTTCAAGAGAATATAGCTGATTCAGTTAAAGATAACGAAGCTATGAAAGGATACTGGAATATAGCACTTTTTGGTGTTGACTCAACAAAAGGTATCCTTTCATCAGGAACTCGTTCTGACTGTATAATCATTGCTTCAATTAATCAGGATACAGGTGAGATAAAGCTTTGCAGTGTATATCGTGATACATATCTTAACCTTACAGAGGACAGAGGTTACAACAAGTGTAATGCTGCTTATGCATATGGTGGACCACAGCAGGCTATCAATATGCTTAATACAAACCTTGACCTTGATATCACTGACTTTGTAACTATAGGATTTGGTGGTCTTACAGATATCATCAATGAGCTTGGCGGAGTTGAGATTGAAGTTGATGATGCAGAGATTCAGCATATCAACAACTATCAGCAGACAATGGCCAAGGAACTTGGAATCAGCTATACAGATGTAACTTCTACAGGAATGCAGACACTGGATGGCCTTCAGGCTACCGCATACTGTCGTATCAGATATACAGCCGGTAATGACTTTGCCCGTGCAGCTCGTCAGAGAGAAGTAATCCAGGCAATCATGGACAAGGCTCATGGCGCAAGTGCAGATACACTTACAAACATTGCCAATAAGGTATTTGATGAGATGGCTACATCTCTTGAACTTTCCAAGATAATTGAACTTCTTGGTAAGATCAGCAACTACAAGATTGTTGCAGAGGATGGATTCCCTCAGGAATCAATGCGTGCTACAGGTAAAGTTGGTGAAGCAAGCGTAGTTGCTCCGATCTCACTTGAATCCAATGTAGTATGGCTCCATGAATTCCTGTTTGGTGAAACAGGATACACATGTTCTGATACAGTTAAGAGTTATAGCGAATATATATCAGGTAAGACGGCTGGATTGTCCAATTAGGATATAGGCTGATACCTGATCAAAAAAATTAAACATAAAAGCCTTCAAGGCTTTTGATTGAATGAGCCGGGGATGAACTCCGGCTCGTCCTATGTGTGAGATAAAATTTCTAAAGAAATTTTACTCTGGCACTAAAAAATAGTGCAGGGAGATAATGAATGTACGATATTGATGTCATAATACCTACATACAAACCGGATAAAGAACTGTTTACTCTTTTGGACAGACTGAATGAGCAGACACTGGCTCCTTCCAGAATTATTCTTATGAATACTGAGAAGCAGGAGCTTGAAAAACTAATAAGCGATGAAGAACTCGTTTCAAGATATCCTAATGTGACAGTTTTTCATATATCAAAAAAAGAATTTGATCATGGACGTACAAGACATGAGGGAGTTCTTTTTTCTGATGCAGAATTTTTTATATGCATGACACAGGATGCAATTCCTGCAGACAGGAACCTTATAGAGGAACTGGCAAAGGCTTTTGATGGAGATGAAAAGCTTGCGGTTTCATATGCAAGACAGATACCAAGGCCTGATTGCAGTCCAGAAGAGTTATATGCAAGAAAGTTTAATTATTCGGTGACATCAATAAGAAAAACCCAGGATGACGTTGAAAAGCTTGGGATCAAAACATATTTTTGCTCAAACGTATGTGCTATGTATAGACGCAGTATATATGACAAGCTTGGCGGTTTTATTAGAAAAGCTATATTCAATGAGGATATGGTTTATGCAGGAACTGCGATCCAGGCAGGATATGCTACAAGATATGTTCCTGCAGCGGGTGTTGTTCATTCTCACAACTATACATGCATGCAGCAGTTCCATAGGAACTTTGATATAGGCGTATCACAAAAAGATCATCCTGAAATTTTTGAAGGATTATCCAATGAATCTGAAGGCGCAAAGATGGTAAAGGGAACCATAAGGTATCTTCAGGATATGCATAAAGGATACAGGATTCCGCATTACATACTGCTTGTAGGCAGTAGATACATAGGTTTCAAACTTGGAAAAATTTATAAACGCCTTCCCAAGGGTTTTGTAAGAGCATGTAGTCTTAATAAAGACTATTGGAACTAAGCCTTGCAAAATTTGCAAAATATACCCATTTGAATGTAATATATATGTGGGATTGTATTTTGACATAACATTTTTAATAAGAAGTAAAAACTGATCTTAGGGGTATGGTCAGAGCTTCTATGTCAGAATTTATCAGGTAATAAAAGGGTAAGCAAAATAATTAATAATTGAGGGAACAATCTTGGAACTTAAAATAGGGAACGAGCAGGATATTCATACCTGGGAGCAGGTCACACTCGTCTATCATTCCGCACTTAAACAGATCAATACAAAAATTGAGATTATGAATGATGAATTTCAACAGGTTCATCGTTATAATCCTATTGAGCATATCAAGGCAAGGATCAAGACATCTGAAAGCATAGTCAAGAAGCTTAAGCGTCACGGCTATGAATCTACCATTGAAAATATGGTCAAGTATGTTAATGATATTGCCGGTATAAGAGTAATATGCTCATTTACAAATGATATCTATACGATCGCGGATATTATCAGTAATCAAAGTGACATAAGGATAATAGCTGTTAAGGATTATATTATGAATCCTAAAGCAAGTGGCTACAGATCATATCATATGGTAGTCACTGTTCCTGTATACCTTTCTGACCGTATCATTGATACTAAGGTTGAGATACAGATCAGAACTGTAGCTATGGATTTCTGGGCTTCGCTTGAGCACAAGATACAGTACAAGTTCGAAGGAAATGCTCCTACACATATCAATACAGAGCTTTTAGAATGTGCGCATATGGTATCAGAACTGGATGCACGTATGCTTTCTCTTAACAATGAGATTCTGGAGATTGCCAGCAAGTTGGAGAATCAGAAAATGGAGTAAAAAAGCCCATTAATGAGGAGTGCCCGAGCACCTCTCGGCACCCGGGCTATTATGAAAAAATATCTATCTGTTTGTCTGAGTTATTAACTATCTATAATATAGACATGTTTTATGTATAAAATGTGAACAAGTAGTAAAAACACAGTTAACATGCACAAAAAATCAAAGCTTCTATAAAAGATGTTGTGCAAATCATACAAAAACCTATGTGCAATTTTTATACAGTATGTTACCATATCTTCGTTTTTGGGAGGTGCAGCATTGAAAAAAGACAGCAGAACATGGGGAGAAAGGATCGTGAATAATCTAATGGATAAACTTGCAGATAAGATAAGTGCTACTGAAATGATCAAGGCTAATGCAGCTGCGGAGGCAGCTGAAACAGAAAGACTTCGTACTCAGGTAGTTCAGTATCAGCAGGAAATGGAGGAAATCCGTAAGAAGGCAGATGAACTGAAAAAACTGATCTCTGACCTTGCAGGTAAAGTTAATAATAGTTCAAAAGACGCAGACAATGAAGAGAATAAAAAGAATCTGGAGCTTTTGAACAAGAATATAGATGAAAGCTATAGAAAGCTGATAGATGCCTTTAAAGGTGACTTTGAAGATAATAATAAGGTTCTTATTGAAGCTCTTGGAACTAGTGTTGAGGGCAATAATAAAGCTCTTATTGAGGCACTTGGAGTCAGTGTTGAAAACAATAATAAGGCCCTTATTGAAGCCCTTAGTACAGGCGTAGAAGATAATAACAAGACTCTTATTAATGCTCTTGGTGCAGGAATAGAGGATAAGAATAAATCTTTTATTGAACAGATCAATAAAAGATTTGACGAAGAGCATAAATACACGCATGATATAGGTGTTCAGGTTTACAGAAATGTTCAGGCTTCAGCTCAGGACGAGAACAAGAAGCTGACAGATGATATAATAAAAAGAATTATTGATGAAAATGATCATCTTGCAATAAGCGTTGCAGATGAAACATCAGGACAGCTTCAAAGATCGTTGGAAGGACTTGCTGAAAAGCAGAAAGAGCTTGATAGAAAAATTGAAGCACTTCATCTTGCAACAGACAAAAATCATGCTTGTATAACAGTCTCTGTAATAACACTTATTGCAGTTCTGGCAGGCATCGCAGTAAATGTATTAAATATTATGGGGATTTTAAGGTTTTAAATGAAACATCTTACTAGACACTACAGAAAAATAGGATATTGGTTCTTAAGAGCATCACTTGTATTTGCATTTGTATGGTTATTCTTTATCCCGGGTTTCATCAGAGCGGATTTTTCAGAAGATAATATATTTTATATCACGCTTAATGGAGAAAATGTCGGAATTGCTTCTTCCAAGGAGCAGGCATACGAATATTTAAGGGAAGCAAGAAGACTTCTTCAGCTTGATAACAGTGAGCTGGTTCTGGCAAGGGCTGACCTGGAAGTGACCGGTGATCATGTTGTATGGCAGAAAATGGATAGCTCAGACGAAGTCATCAACAAGATGAAAACAGTCCTTCAAAAGAATGAGAAGGGAACACTTCAAAGATGTTATACCATCAAGATCAATGACTTCTGTGTAAATGTTGCATCCAAAGAAGAGGTTTTGCAGATACTCAATGCGGCTCTTGATAAGTATGACTTTGATGATGAATTTGAAGCAACCTTGATTCTTGATCCGGACAGAGAGGTCAATGTACTTACGACTAATGTGATCTCTTCTGTTGAGAATTATTATGAGGTTTCCGGATCAATCAGTGAATTCAAGTCATATGGTATCGCTGAATACATTGACGAAGTATTCATGGAGGATACAGACTTTTCTTCAGACGAGATGGATTTTTCTGATTATGACCTCGGCGTTAAGACTTTGGATTTCGGTGATAAGGTTGAAGTAGTAGAAGCTTATCTTCCTGAAAGCGAACTTACAGATCTTGAGGTTGCGATCGAGGAAGTCACCAAGGATCAGGAGACCAATCAGATCTATGAAGTTAAACAGGGTGATACCCTTGGAACAATTGCTGCAGAGTTTAATCTGACCATAGAAGACCTTGTAGCAATGAATCCTACTATTGAGAATGAGAACTCGATCATACGAATTGAAGATGAGATCATAGTCACAGTTCCTGAACCGGAACTTACTGTAGTTAGAACAGAGCTCGAATATGTTGAAGAAGACTATCAGGCTGAAATTCAGTATGTTGATAATGATTCATGGTATACAACAAAGACCGTGGTACTTCAGGAACCGTCAGATGGTCGACATAATGCCATCGTTTTAAATTATTATGAAAACGATAAAGAAGTGTCTCAGGAGACAATTAAAGAAGAAGTTGTTTACGAGGCAGTTGCTAAGATAGTTGAAAGAGGAACAATAGTTCCACCTACCTATATCAAGCCAATTTCCGGTGGAAGGCTTAGCTCCGGATTTGGATACAGATCTAGACCTACAGCAGGTGCAAGTTCTTACCATAAGGGCGTTGACTGGGCTACACCTGTAGGAACAGCGGTTATGGCATCCTCTGGTGGTGTTGTTACAAGAGCCGGATGGGGATCAGGATATGGATATGTAATTTATATCGATCATCCGGATGGAAGACAGACAAGATATGGACATTTGTCCAAGATACTCGTTTCTGTCGGAGATCATGTATCCCAGGGTCAGAAAATTGCTCTTAGTGGTAACACTGGTGTCAGCACAGGCGCTCACCTTCACTTCGAGATCCTTATCAACGGAGTTCAGGTGAATCCGCTTAACTACTTGTATTAACAAGAATAAATGCGTGAAATGCTGATAGTTTCAGCATTTTTCGCCAATGCTCTTTATGTTGCAAAAAATGCTATTCGTTGCTATAATACTAATTTGTGCGAGCATTTAATTAATTTGTGATATTAGGCAAATGTCTCTTGTATAATATCGAGGCATGAGGTTTAAATATGGAAAGATATGTCATTAAGGGCGGTAATCCGCTGGCAGGTGAAGTTGAGATAGGTGGTGCAAAGAATGCAGCACTTGCTATTCTGGCTGCTGCTATCATGACTGATGAAACAGTATATATAGATAATATGCCGGATGAAAGGGATACAAATATCCTTCTTCAGGCAATGGAAAGCATTGGTGTTATTGTTGACCGTGTAGACAGGCACAGCGTTAAGATCAATGCTGCTAATATTTGTAATCATACTATTGAGAATGAGTTCATTAAGAAGATGAGAGCATCTTATTATCTTATTGGAGCTCTTTTAGGAAAATATAAGCATGCACAGGTTGTACTTCCCGGTGGATGCGATATTGGTCTTCGTCCAATTGACCAGCATATCAAAGGCTTTAATGCACTTGGTGCAACAGTAAATATAGAGCATGCAATTATCAATGCAGAAGCAGAGCAGCTTGTGGGAAGCCATATTTATCTGGATATGGTTTCTGTTGGAGCAACAATTAACATCATGCTTGCTGCATCTATGGCTAATGGTCAGACTATCATTGAAAATGCTGCTAAAGAGCCGCATGTAGTTGACGTAGCCAACTTCCTTAACAGTATGGGTGCTAATATTAAGGGCGCCGGTACTGATGTTATTCGTATTAAAGGTGTTCAAAAGCTCCATGGAAGTGAATATACTATTATTCCTGACCAGATCGAAGCAGGAACATTTATGGTAGCTGCAGCTGCAACAAGAGGCGATGTAATTATTAAAAACGTAATTCCTAAGCACCTTGAGTCTATTTCAGCTAAGCTTATAGAGATGGGATGTGTGATCCACGAATCTGATGACGCAGTAAGAGTTGAAGCTAGAAGACGTCCTATTGCAACACATGTTAAGACTCTTCCATATCCCGGGTTCCCTACAGACATGCAGCCACAGATAACTGTAGCACTTGGTCTTGCAAGTGGCGTAAGTATTGTTACTGAGAGTATCTTTGAGAACCGTTTCAAATATGTTGATCAGCTTACAAGAATGGGCGCCAGCATTAAGGTTGAAGGAAGCTCTGCAATTGTTAACGGTGTAGAGAGATATTCAGGAGCAGACATATCAGCACCTGATCTTCGTGCAGGAGCAGCACTTGTTATCGCTGGTCTTACAGCAGATGGATTTACTACAATTGACAATATTCATTTCATCGAAAGAGGATATGAAGACTTCGATATTAAGTTAAGAGAGCTTGGTGCTCAGATCGAGAAAGTCGATACTGATGAGGAAGTCAGAAAGTTCGAACTTAAGATGGCTTGATTCTGATATTAATTAGGATTTCATTATAGTCACTAATAAAAATGATTAATATAATTAACCAGCCTTATTGCTAAAGAGCTTTAAGGCTGGTTTTTTGTTCGTATATTTAAGGCTATCAGGTGACAGGGAATATGGTTATTTAGAGGCTTGTAGAGGCTTTCTTCCGATAGTGACAGGAAGGATCACCTGCTGTATCTTACCTGCAATAAGGCATATGATAATTGCAATGATAGAAGGAACGACTGCTGCGATCAGAGCGGCCGGAGTTGACGGTTCTGAAAGTACTTTAGTGAACTTGCCCATGACAGTCTGCAACAAGATTACAGGGTACTTATTCCACAACAGGATGGGAAGGGTGTTCATTCCCACATAGCCAATAGCTGAAATAGAATTACCAATAAGGCTTCCTGCATATAAGTAGGCCAGAGCAAAGCACACTGCGCTAAGAAGATACAGTACGAAGCTTCTTCCGTATTCGTCGGTCCTTGCACTTGTTTCACCGTTATAATACGAAAGTGCAATAGCAAGAATAAAGAAGGCAATAAAGCAAAGACATTTTTTTAACTTGGAATTATTAGCTGAATCTATGGCCATAACTCTGGGAGCGATTATCAGCCCGATCTCAGTAAATATCACATTACAAAGGGCAGTTTCAATATGCCAGGGCAAAGAGGCACTGCCAAGCTTTTTATTGATATAAAGCCCCATAGCCAGGCAAAAAAGACATAAGCTAAGGCGTAGTACAAGCCTGTGAAATCTGTTTTGCTTAACGATTGAAACAATAGCTTCAATCACATATACAAGCAGCATGACAACAAACAGGCAGGGAAGAAACCACAGGGAATTGTTCCATTTCATATGGCCATTCTTTCCGCTTCCATACAGCATGTATCCAATATTTGGAAGGATATTTGTAGTGGAGATATCTTCGCCTAAAGTCTTAGAAGCGAATTTTCCAAGAAAAGAAAATATTAAGATACTTATGATCCCTGCGAACAGATATGGAATCACAATGGTACGTATTTTTTTTTCAAGAAAAGAGAAAAAAGAAGCCGCGTGCCTATAGGTGAAACCTGAGAGCATGAAAAAAACCGGTACAGCAGCCGGAACAAAGTACGTAAAATAGCGGCCGTTCCGAAGCACGTGCGCCAGAACGACCACAAAAATAGCAAAGGCTTTAGCGTTATCAAGAGTAGAATTTCTAGTTGTCATATTATTTCTTCGATGTAAAGATCCGGTGTCTGAGTAAGGTCTACATATTTTTCGCCAATACGGATAGTAGGCCTGGACAGATGATTTCTGTTAATAAATACGATATCACCTTCAAGTCCGTTGTTGAGGCGGACGCGATTAAGGAGATAAGTGTTAACAATGTTACTAAGGAAGGTCATGATAGCGTTAGTGTCGTATTTTTGGAGTCCTTCACTTTCGAAAAGAGATATAGCTACAAAAGGACACAAAGGACCGCGGTAAACACGAGCGCTTGTCATAGCATCGTATACGTCTGCAATCGCAACTATCTTGGCAAAAGGATCAATCTGAGGACCTTGCAGGTGAAGTGGATATCCTGAGCCATCACAGCGTTCATGATGCATTAGAGCTGAATTTTTGACATGAGGATCAAGATCAGAGTTTTTCAAGATCTTGTAGCCTTCCTGAGGGTGTGTCTGTACAATAGTATATTCATATTCTGTGAGCTTGGCAGGTTTGGTTATGATCTGCTCAGGAATAACAAGCTTGCCAATATCATGAAGAAGACCAGCGGTGGTTAAAACATTGATATCCTCTTCAGACATCTTCAGCCATTGTCCAGCAACGTTACTGATAAGAGCAACATTAATACAATGAGTATATGTTGCATCATCATACTGACGTAGCGAATGCATCATATCAAAGACGCTGGATGGTCCATTGGTGGAATTAATAAGGTCCAGTACAGGAGCCGTAAGCGCATCAACATCAATGGGGGTATCATTGCGGACGATATTATTGATATTTCTTTCAAAACCTGAGGCAGCTGCTTCAAAATCCTGTTTGAACTGCTTGAACTCAGATGTTTGCTGAAGCCTTTGGGCGTAAGAAAGAGTCTGAAGTTCATCAATTGAAGGCTGGGAAACTTCTTCTATTTCATCTTCAACCAAAACGTTGACAGTTGAATAGAATTCCAGCTTGGCAATCGATTTGTCATCCAGAACGGCGCCTTTTGGAAGAATAAGTTGGTCATTATTGTACGTGTAAACATTTTCTGCAAGGACCATGCCTGGCAGGAGATTAGAGGTCATAGTACGCTTCATAAGAAAGTGTGTCCTCCTAAAGATGGAAATGTACACAAAACCACAATTTAATTATAAATTCACATATAACAAAAGTCAAAACTGTGAATAGTACACAAAAAATGTAAAGCCATATTGAGGAAATGGCATAAAATCGGAAAAAACATTACCAAGTTATTGATAATTGTCAAAGCAGTAAGCTATACTTACTATGAACGTTTAGGGGGGATTTAGGAAGGCACAGTACATGAGGAATATTAAAGAGGACCGCAGTGCGGCTGATATAATAGACCAGCTTAGAAAAGAGCATTTTACTTTTTCTCAGGTTAATCCTGATATTTTTCCAGATTTTCAGGCTCATGACAGATCAACGAGATTTCTGAAAGAAAAGTGGGATAAGTCAGGTAAGGCAGAACGCGTAATGATACTTCAGTCTCTTTTAGAGAATGAAAAGGCTAAGCAGAGAAGACTTGAGGAACTTATAGAAGAGGCAAAAAGATGTCTTGATGACGATGAAAAAAAGATCGTTGATGCAAGAAAAAAGCACCTTAGAACTCTTAAATATGGTCGTATACCTGCACTGTTTATTAAAGACGATGAAGATGAATTAAAAGCAGCAGACTGATAGCATAAGCTATGGTCTGCTATTTTTATCACAAAAGTTTGTCATAAAATGGGCGCAAGTAGTTGCGCACAGATTTGGTGATAATTAAGCAAGCTAAAGCTATGATATTGCTGTATTATATTAGTATGATAATCAAAACCGCATCTGTTGCGGGTTTTATTCTATATAAGGGGGATATAATGGCCAAAAAAATCACTTCCAAATTATCTGTATTATTAGCAGTAAGTCTTTCTGTTTTATCTTTATCAGCTTGTAGCGATAAAAACTCGCCTCAAAGTAACAATCCGGCATCTGAGGGTAGCTCATCTTCTGAAAATACTTCTGTTAACACTTCTGAAAGTACGTCATCAAGTGTATCAGAAGCATCTTCTTCAGATTCTGATGATTCTACCACACCAAATATTGTTGATGATTCAGAAGCTGTTGACCTTCTAACAAGAGATTCTATTGGAACTTATTACAAGGATAAGCAGGTCTATGTTCAAAAGATCGATGGCCTTTCTGAAGACTTTATGAGAGGTGTTGATATATCCTCATTTCTCTCAGAGGTGGAAAGCGGAGTAGTATTCAAGGACTTTGATGGTAACGACGTTGATAGTCAGGGATTTTTTGACCTCCTGGCAGATAGCGGCGTTAACTATGTAAGGATCCGTGTCTGGAACGATCCATTTGACGAAAACGGCAATGGATATGGCGGTGGTAACTGCGATATAGACAGGGCGGTTACAATGGGAAAATATGCAACAAATGCCGGAATGAAGGTCTACATTGATTTCCATTATTCTGATTTCTGGGCTGATCCCAACAAGCAGATGTGCCCTAAAGCGTGGGAGGGCATGAGCATTTCAGAAAAAGAAACTGCTCTTTATGATTACACAAAAGAAAGCCTTGAAAAACTTAAGGATGCGGGCGTTGACGTAGGCCTTGTTTCGGTCGGCAATGAAACAGATTCAGGAATGGCAGGAGTTACTTCTGACTCAGAAAAGTGTAAGCTCTACAGCTCTGGAAGTAAGGCTATTAGAGAAGTTTTCCCGGATGCTTATGTAGCGGTCCACTTTTCAAATCCTCAAAGGGATTATATGGAAATAGCCAAAATGCTGGATGATACAGATGTAGACTACGATGTGTTTGCAACATCCTACTATCCTTACTGGCATGGAACACTTGAAAATCTCACAGATACTCTTAAAAACGTAGCTGATACTTATGACAAAAAAGTCATGGTTGCCGAGACTTCCTGGGCTTATACAAGAGAAGATGGAGATGGATCAGGCAACACAGTAAGCAAGGGAAGTAATGATGATGAAAGCGAGTACTCTGTATCTGTTCAGGGACAGAGTGAAGTTATTCGAAGCGTTATCAAAGCAGTAGCAGATGTTGGCGATGCCGGAATAGGCCTGTTTTACTGGGAACCTGCATGGATCCCTGTTAATGTATATGCTGACAATGCGGAAGGCGCTCAGGATATATTAAAAACTAACAGCGATTTATGGGAAAAATATGGATCAGGCTGGGCTTCAAGCTTTGCGTCAGGCTATGATCCAGATGATGCTGGACAGTATTATGGAGGAAGCTCATGGGATAATCAGGCGCTATTTGATTTTGCAGGATATCCTCTTTATTCCCTTAAGACATTTGGATATGTATATGAAGGACATGAAGTAGAAGGAATGGAATTTGAAGGTGCTCTTACTCCTTCGGGAATAACTGTAAGCCTTGGCGAAGACCTTTCAACATACCTTCCAAAGACAGTAAAGGGAGAATACACAGGTGATGTAAGACTTGATCTTCCTGTTGAATGGGATGACTATTCAGATATAAAAGAATTTGGAGAATACAAGCTTTTTGGAACTGTAACTGACATCCTTTCTGATGGAGAGGATAACACTTCTAGAGTCATTATTAAGATAACAGTACTTCCTGAGAGCCTTTTGGAAAACAGCGATTTCGAAACAGGCGATGAGACTGGATGGGAACTTGAAGGTAATGGCCCATTGGTAGATACTGAAGATGTTTACAGAGGTGAGTATGGACTTCATTTCTGGTCTAAAACTGCTGTTGAATTTACAGCTACGCAATCCTTTACCGCTATACATTCTGGAAACTACAAAGCATCCATGATGATACAGGGGGGAGATGCCGGTGATGACCAGGTGATCTCAATTACTATAACTAATGAGACCAAAGGCACATCAGCAACTGCTGAAACTACGGTCACAGGCTGGCTTGAATGGACTAACCCTGTGACAGATGTTATTGAGGCTGATGCAGGAGATATACTAACAGTAACAATTTATGTTAAGGGAGCAGCCGGCGCCTGGGGCACCATAGATGATGCATACCTTTACATTGAATGATGTGAAATGATATATTTAACTCAGCGGAAGAGCTTCTTCTGCTGAGTTATTTTATGTGATAGGAAATTATTCCTAATTATATAAAAATACTATACATGGGTTCTGATATGAGGGGAAAGTGTTCTGGATATTTTACTCAAATTGAGGAGGCAGTATGACTGGCAGTAAGATTTTACTTAACTTTAACATCGACCTTGATTTTGCCGGGGCACTACTTCTGTGCTTTATTTATGCAGTTATGAAAGTCCGCTATTCAGAGACTTCAGAAAATCAGAAGTATAGAAGATTTGTTATCTTTGGTATACTAACTTCTATTTTTGATATAGTTAATGCTTTTTGCATCAGTAATGCATTAACTTTCTCAGTACTTTTTTGTAAGCTCAATTATGGCGTTTATTACATGTGTCAGATCATGATGACATATTGTATCTGTTCTTATATTGCAAGCCTTATTGATCTTCGTACAGGCAATCATGACTATAAGTCCAAGATGCTTCCTGCTAAGGCCCTTGTTATCGTATCTTTTTTCACAATGCTGTTCAATAGCGTATTTGGATTCTTTAATAATTTCGACCATGTTAATGGATATACCCACGGACCTTTGTTCTTCGTAATGTTTGCGATCCCTGTGTGCATCACGATCTATTCACTGATTCTTGTAGTTCTTGGAAACATGGTACTTACCCTGCTAGAGATCCATATCATGGTACTGTTCTACACACTTGTAATAGGCGGCGTTGCTCTTAGAACATTTATCCTCACAGATTACATGCTGGATGAATTCTTCGTTGCATTTGGCGCGCTGGGAGTTCTTTTCCTACTTGAGACGCCTGACTACCGCAAGCTCATGGAGACAATGAACAGTCTCGACAAGGCAAGAAGAGATGCTGAGAATGAAAAAAACATTTCGAACCGCTATAGAATTGAAGCTGAAAGGCAGCGTGATATAGCCCAGAGTGCGACTAAGGCCAAGGATAACTTTATTATTTCCATGAGCCACGAGATAAGAACACCTATCAATGCAGTTCTTGGAATGAACGAGATCATACTGAGAAATGAAACGGATCCTGAGCTTAAATCCTGCGCAGAATCAGCTATTCAATCAGGCAACACACTTCTTTCCCTGATAAATGATATCCTGGATCTTTCAAGGATCGAGTCAGGTAAGATAGAGCTTATCAATGAAAAATACGATGTGGCCTCTCTTATACAGGATAGCTGTAATATCATCCGTGACAGGGCGGAAAAAAAGAATCTTAAGTTCTACGTGACATGTGATGACAATGTTCCGGGAAGCCTCATCGGAGATATGGTACGTATCAGACAGGTTATCGTTAATATGCTTACAAACGCCGTTAAATACACGGATGAAGGCAGTTTGACCATGAAGGTTGAATGCCAAAGCGAAGGGGACAGAGCCAAGCTCATAGTTAAGGTAATTGATACCGGAATCGGAATTAAACCGGAAGACATAGACAAGGTATTTGAAAAGTTTGGCCGTGCAGAAATGACCAGAAATGCAAAAGTAGAAGGAACCGGACTTGGAATGCCTCTTAGCCGTGATATCTGTCTTGCAATGGGCGGCGATATCGAAGTTGAAAGTACATATGGTAAGGGATCAACTTTCACTGCCTACTTCCAGCAAAAGATCGCTGACGCAAGGCCTATCGGCAACTTAAGTGTTGATAACAGAGGTAATACTAATGTCAAAGAAAGATATCATCTCTTTGAAGCTCCTACAGCAAGAATACTTGCAGTAGATGATACCAAGGTTAATCTCAAGCTGTTCAAAAAACTTATCGAACCTTCACTTATCATGGTGGATACGGCACAAAACGGAGAAGAAGCTTTGCAGCTTGTAACAAAGTTCAAGTATGACATCATATTTATGGATCATCTTATGCCGGGAATGGACGGAATAGAAACCTTTACCAAGATGGAGGCTCTTCCTGACAATCTGAACAAAGATACACCTGTCATTATGCTTACAGCTAACGCGATGACCGGTATGAGAGAAAAGTATCTTAGCATCGGCTTTAAAGATTATCTTCCAAAACCTGTTAAGGGAGAAAAACTGGAACTTATGATCATGCAGTATCTTACAAAAGATAAATTCACAGTTATAGATCAGGGAGATAAACAGTAAATATAGAAAGACACAAAAAAGGAAAGCGATTATCGCTTTCCTTTTGTCATAGTGTTATTTCCGACGCCTCATCATAGAGATCTTCAATCTCATAGGAGATATTGCAACTGCTCTCAAATTCTTCAAGCCAGTTGCTTATTACTCTGTTTGCAGCAATCTTACCATTGTCTGTATTAGTGCCTGAAAGAAGCACTACATACTGATTTCTGCCATACTGGGCAGCTACATCACCAATACGAAGAGTCTTACCGATAAGACGGCCAAGCTGTCTCTCCAGATTAATGATGCTAAGACTTGTTGCAGGCTTTTTCAAAGTCAAAGTGAAAAGAACTAACTGATAGCTGGTATCTATCCTTTTAAGATTTCTTGAAAGGAATCTGTAAAGATTCTTGAAGGAATCATAATCCACGAGATAAGCGCCTCTATCAAGTCTATTTTCACTTATCATGGTCTTTAGAACTGAAATGCCTATTGAACCACGATGCTTTGAAACTTCATGAACACTTTCGACACCATCCTCATACAGGAGGAAACCATGTTTTGAATGCTGCTTTACATAGTAAAGAGCCTTGTCTGCATGGTCTTTCAGCGTCTGCAGGTCATTGCCATTTATACCCGAAATAGCAATTCCTATTGAAGCAGAAATGGTCTCACCGATCCTCTCATCAACCATGTCACCGATAAGGTACTCAACCTTCTCGATTATACGGCGACACCTTTCTGAAAGCTGATCGGGTTCCGTAAAATTACGGTAAAATATAACAAATTCATCTCCTCCGAGTCTCATCAAAATATCTTCGTTTCTGATAAAACTCTTTAAGATCTCAGCGAAACGCTTGAGAATTCGATCGCCCATGGAATGACCATAGGTATCGTTAACGCTTTTGAAATGATCAATATCGATCATAAGAAGAGCACCAGCCGGATCATCACCCTTTAAAATATTTATGATCTGCTGTTCCCCACTTGCTCTGTTACTTAATCCCGTTAACGGATCGAGGTAAGAACATACTGCAAGGTCCTGGTTAATTGTCTCCTGATCAGGAGATCTGTTCTTCTTAGTCATGAGCATTCTCCTATCGTATGTCATCTGCTATGCAGATGACATACGGGTCGAAAATATAATAAAACCCCTACTACATTTATAATAAGATAGTCTATTTTTAATTTCTATAAACCTTGCTTAAAAAAGCGCTTAACGGTAATGAAAAAAGAGGGTTAAAGATATATAATTAAAAGAAAACTGAAACCAAGAGGACAGCTATGGATATAAATAAGGTGATATCAGAGATCAAAAAAATAGAAGGAACAGACGTTGAGACTGGTCTTGAATACTGCGCATCAGATGAGGAAATCTATGTTGAGACGGTTCAGGACTTTTTGGAAGATGACAGAGGAAGCGCTGTGCTTGAAGCCTTCAATAACAATGATATAGATTCATACCATATTAACGCCCATGCCCTTAAGAATCTGTGCTATACCCTTGGACTTAATCCTCTTGGTGATAAAGCCAAGGAACTTGACGATGCGGCAAAAATTAAGGACTTTGATTATATCAAAGCCCATAATGAAGAACTAATGTTGATGTATAAAGAGTATACAGACAGACTGAATGCTATCTTGGCTGAAAACTAATAGATCGTGTCAGATGCTGTAATAGCCCCGCTTTCATCAATATTAAAACTCCAGATGGCATGAGCAGGGAGCCTGTGCTCTGTAAGATACCAGGTTCCATCTATGACGCCCATATAGTAAGGAGTTCCTCCTCCTTCAAAGAAATCGTCGTAGACAGTTTCATAGTTACCACTTGAAATGTCTTCTATTGAAGAAGCACAGATCATAGTAGCTGCATCCTGACTTCCATACAGGTCAGTAGATACTGTTATGTAGAACAAGTCTCCTATGTGTTCAAGCTGGACCATTCCAGCTATTTCCTCAGGGACGTCATAGCTTTCTATTCTGTCAAAAGAGATAAGATCGTACTTGAGGATCTGAGGCAAAAAACTGCTGCTTCCATCTGCAGGAAGCCCCGACACGAAGTACAGGTTGTTGTCATCTATGGTAAAAGAGCGGACATAAGTATCAGCAAGTCTTTCTATAGTAACGACATTCGTAAGATACATACGAGTGTCGTCTTTTTTATGTCTGAAGATATACATCTCTCCGGAATAAGAGCTCCAACAGTAGAAAGCATCGGTGCCTTCATTGTAGACAATATAGTGAGGCTTATTACCAATTTCATCAAAAATCTGAGTAAGAGTATAACCATCACCTGATCGCTCAAACACCAGAACGCGGTTGTTTTCTGTGTCATCAGCAAGCATGATACTTCCATCGGATACTATTGTGTGTCCAAGGCTATAACCACTAGATGCATTATCAGTAAGAACAGTCCAGTCTGTAAGCGGGTCTGACAGGTTATCATTATAAATAATCTGTGAATGATAGCAGTCCACAATAAAGTATCTGCCATCAAGATAAGTTATATCTGTAGGAACTGACAGGGACGGATAAACATTGGCATTCTGAGAAACAGAAGTATCACCTGTAAGAACTGATTCTCTCACATAGTCTGATCCGTCAAAAGAACCTTTTGAAAGAACCGGCCCATCAATAGGATTTCCATTATTTAAAACAGTAGTATTATCTGAAGCTTCACTAATACTTTCATTATTAGTTATAGAGGAAGCATCGCCGGAAGAACTACTATTTATAGAAGATGATCCGCCCAAGGCTTCATTACCAGCAGAAGGATCTACATTTTGAGGCGTTTTACATCCTGTCAGGGTTATAGATAATAGAAGTAATGCCGATAATAGACATGAAGTCTTTTGTTTGCACGGACGTATATTTTTTTTATATAAATGGTATATCATTTTTCCTCCATGAATATTACAAAGTTCAGCCTTTTGGCTGAGCAGATCCATTTTGACCTGATCCATTTTATCAAGAATATAGGAAACAATCCTATTCATTATACAACGTAAAAGCTGTTTCTATACAAACAATTTGATTTAGGAAAAGAGCTTAGGTATTTATAAGTGGAGAATGTATATGATCACATTTAGTTTATGTATGATAGTCAAAAATGAAGAAGAAAATCTTGGAAAGTGCATTGGCTGTCTTAAAGATCTTATGGATGAGATCATCATAGTCGATACTGGGTCCACTGATAAGACCAAAGAGATCGCAAGATCATTTGGCGCTAATATCTATGATTTTGAATGGATCGATGACTTTGCAGCAGCAAGAAACTATGCCTTTTCAAAGGCAACCTGCGATTATATCTACAGCGCAGATGCCGATGAAGTGATAGATGAAGATAACATCAAAGAGTTTGCAAGAATAAAAGAAGCACTTGGTAATCTCGAGCCCGACCAGATGATAGACATAGTCCAGATGTACTACTGTGGTCAGACCAAGGGAAAAGAAAAAAGTGTCTACAATTTTGATAAGGAGTTAAGACCTAAACTTTTCAGGCGCCTTAGAACATTCATATGGGAAAACTCCATTCACGAGCAGGTAAGGACTGACCCTATAATATTTGATTCAGAAATAGAAATTCAGCATATGCAGTCTGAAAATCATGCATCAAGGGACCTTGCCATATTCAGAAAAGCGATTGATAGCGGGGCTGTAATCTCGTCTAAACTACTGGATTTCTATGCAAGAGAACTCTATATGGCAGGAACTGATAAAGACCTAAAGGCAGCAGAAGAGTTTATGATAGCGGTCACAGAAAGTGATACAGCAAGTGTTGAAGATATAAGAAAAGCCAGTATAATACTTGCAAAAAGTGCAAGAATATCAGGTGATACAGGAAAACTTATGAAGTTTGCACTTAAAGATGTTTCATCAGGCTGTGCCAGTGAGATGTGCTGCGAACTTGGAGACTACTATCTGGACAATAACGACCCTTCGGAAGCAAGCCTTTGGTTTTATAATGCTGCATATGAGCAGACACCTATGCTTGATATTCATACAGGAGGCGACAGGCCTCTTCTATCACTTTCAAAGTGCTATAAACTTTTAGGCAATCAGGAAATGTCAGATGAGTATGCAAGAAAAGCAAACGAATGGAATCTTGGAAAAGAAATATAGATCTTTATATTTAAAGAAATATTCTGTCAAACAAATAAATTGCTAATACTAAAAACAATAAATAGCAATAAAAAACAGCTCTGATCAAGTAATAGATTACTTAAAAACAGAGCTGTTATTTTTATAATTAAATCAAAGCTACACTAAACAAACTAACAAGACTCATGATGATACCTGCAAGAAGAACACCAAGAATTACAGCTATTACGCTTGACTTAAAGTCCATATCAAGAATACTTGCAGCAAGTGTACCTGTCCATGCACCTGTTCCGGGAACCGGGATTCCTACGAAAAGAAGAAGTGCTACAAGTAGACCATTACCTGCTTTTTCTTTAAGCTTTTCGCCTCCCTTATGACCCTTTTGAAGACAGAAAGTGAAGAACTTTCCGATCACTTTTTTATCTGCTCCCCATTCAAGAACTTTTCTTGCAAAGAAGAAGATAAATGGCACAGGAAGCATGTTGCCGAGAATGATGATCACATAGACAAGTGGCATATTAAGGGCAATTCCAACTTCTCTGAAAAGGTAAGCTATCGGAATGGCTCCTCTAAGCTCGATAAGAGGAAGCATTGAAACAACGAAAATTACAAGGTAAATTGCCCACGTCGGAGCGTTTTGAAACATTTCTACAATTGCGTGACCCATTGGAATCTAAATCTCCTAATCATTTTTAGTCATACCCCCTTTGTGGCATGCGTGTCTTATTTGAGATAATCCTTTAAAAAGGCTATGAGCTTATCCATCTGCTCATCTGTACCGATGGAAATCCTTAGGTAATCCTCAATTCTTGGCGCATTCCAGTGACGGACATAAATTCCGGCAGCTTTCAAAGCGCAGAAAAGTGACTGGCCCGAAACATTCTCATGCTTTGCAAAAATAAAATTAGCCTGTGAATCAGGGAAAGAAAATCCTAAAGACTTAAGCTCGCACTTAACACGTCTTCTTGTCTCCATGATCATATGGCAGGTCTTTTTAAAGTATTCATCATCTCTTACTGATGCAGCTCCCAGCTCAAGCGATGGCATATTCATCGTATATGAGTTAAAAGAAAACTTGGCATCATTCAGGTATTTTATCAGCTTTTTGGATCCAAATGCAAATCCAATTCTCATTCCCGCCATAGCTCTGGATTTGGAGAAGGTCTGAACAACTAAAAGGTTATCATATTTATCTATTAATGGAAGAACGCTCTTGCCGCCAAAATCTATATAGGCTTCATCAATGATGACAACAACATCTTTATTATGAGCAATGATCTCCTCGATCATATTTACATCTTCAAGAACACCAGTCGGCGCATTAGGATTTGGGAAAATAACACCACCGTTATCCTTAAAGTAATCCTCTTTAACTATACGGAAGTTCTCATCAAGAGGGCATCTTTCATATGGAATGTGGTAGAGATCTGCCCACACATCATAAAAAGAATAAGTAATATCAGGGAAAAGAATTGGCTTATTTGAATTGAAAAATGTCAGAAAAGCCATAGAAAGAACATCGTCAGATCCAACTCCAACAAAAATCTGATCAGACGGAACTTTGTAATAATCGCTAAGAGCATCTATAAGCTTCGAAGCTCCCGGATCAGGATAAAGACGAAAATTCTCATATTTCATGCTTTCAAGAAGCTTTTCAACTTCAGGAGCAGGAGGATAAGGACACTCGTTAGTGTTGAGCTTAATGATGTTATCTGTTTTTGGCTGTTCGCCCGGCGTATAAGGAACGACATTACGGACATTATTTTCCCATGACATGGCAGTACTCCCTTCTAAATGTGTATTCGCTGATATTCTTTAGAAAAAAAGTCCGTGTTACGGACGTTAAAAATCAGGAATATTGTTCTAGTGTGATGCCTCGATTATCTTTGTGCAAATATCTTGTGAGACAGTATACTAGGATAGATTAGTTGAAATGATTGGCTCTGTATAGATCAAATGCATTAAGAACCTTATCTTTGAGCTTTGGACTCATTCTAAGTTCAGATCCCCCACGCATAGTTATAACATTACCATTTATATAATTAACCCTGTAAAGGGCAACTATCTCAAATCTGGATACCTGTACAAATTCAGAAGATGGAAGCTTTTCCTGAATAGCAGACAGCGCCATGTAAGTCGACACATCGCCCTTCATGGTATGAATGACGATCTTTCGACCCTGCGTCTCAATATAGATAATGTCATTAAGGAAAATTTTGATCTGAATGCGTTCGCTGTTAACCGTAATAGAACGGGAAAAATTAACGCGCTGAACAGCTTTGTCCATAACATGGACAAGACTTTCATATTTAACAGGCTTTTTAAGATAGGAAAGAGCTTCTACCTCAAATGCTTCTGCAGCAAAGGAATCACTTCCTGTCATAAATATGATCTGACTTGTCTGTGAGACCTTACGAAGCATCCTTGCAGCGTCTATACCATTTTGGATAGGCATGAGTATATCAAGAAGGATGATATCCGGCTTTTTGTTCTTAAGATACTCGGAATAATCATCCTGACTGGAAACATCTGTAATGTTGTAGTCGAATTCGCGCTCGTCGAGATATTTGGTAATGAGTTTATGATGAAGATTGATATCTGTCATATCATCATCATAAATCAGTATCTCAAGGACGGATTTGCTATCTTCGGTTGAACTGTTCATAAATGTCATACCCAACTAACTTGAAACCCTTATTTCGTCGTAAATTTTAGCATATTAAAGCCTTTGGTTCAAGATGGCTAAATTATCGGGTAGTTCCACCCTCAACAAAGCTTACAGGAAGGTCCGTAACACTGGATACTTCCTCGCCGTCTATCATCTTAAGGAGCATCTTAATACCTGTCTGAGCAATCTTATCAATAGGCTGTCTTATAGATGAAACGATAGGCTCGCCTGTGATAAAGTCGGGCATACCATCAAAACCGATAACCTGTACGTCTTCAGGAACCCTAAGTCCCATCTTCTGAAGCTCATCAGAAATAAGATGTGCCATATGATCAGAAGAAGCAAATATTCCATCATATGAAAATTTCTTATCACCATCTGACGGAGACAGGTAGCTGTGGATCAGCTTCCTGTATGATTTGGAAGGATACATGAACCCTGTATCTGCCATATTGTAATCCATGAAACTAAGCACATTGTGCTCGACACCTACTTCGCTGCAGAATCTGTTAAAACCATTGATACGTTTTGTTGGTTCGCTTTCATAATCTGTTCCTGCCCAGAAACAAAGGATATTCCGACAACCTTTATCATATAAAGTTTTAGCTGCGAGGTATCCTCCAGCCTCGTTATCGCAGGATACGCAAGGAATCTTGCCACCAAAATGTCTGTCGAAAGCAACCATGGGAATATTAAGACTTGTGGTATCAGCTATCTTGGAATAGGTAACACCAAAGATACCGTCTACTCGTGATGTTGCTGCCATAGAAATATAAGAATCGATCTTTTCAGAATCATTTCTTGAAATACATATAAGCATTCGCTTTCCGTGTTTGTTAAGCTCTTTTTCTATAGTATCTATCATTGGTGGGAAAAGAGCATTCTGTAAAGTTGGAACTATTACCAGAATATCATTAGTGTTTTGCGCTTTTAATCCATGAGCATTTGGATTGAGCTGGTAGCGAAGCTTTTTGATAGAAGCTTCAACCTTAAGTCTATATTCATCACTAACGTGAATACCGTTTATAACCTTAGAAACTGTGCCTAAAGAAACCCCTGCATCTTTGGCAACATCTTTGATCGTAGCCATATATAATCTCCAAACTAAAACCGCATAAATGCTATATTTGAAACGTTTTATTATTACTTATAAATAATATCATTGGGGATAAAACCGTACAATCTGACATTAATTACAAAAAATCAGACGATTTTTGTATATAATTACTGCTTTACTTTGCATAGCCATTTTGATATTGTGGAAATGTGCTAAGGGGGATTTGAGTCCGAAATTGAATCTGAGCACATTTTTTTAGAGAAGGAAATGAAACGTTTCACGTAATGGGGTTTAAGCACTGATTATAGAGAAACACTAAGACAGTGTGGTGAAAGGAATCATGAAAATGAACGAAACTTATAACAGAGTAACTAAAGAATCCGGATATGGTAAAAAGGTTCTTTCCATTCTTCCATGGGAAGTAGTCAAGGTCCCGGAAGACAAGAACATTCCGCATGGTGATATGCCGGGAGATAAGATCGAAATTGAAGATGGTCATATTACCAAGGCACAGATCATTTTTCCAAAGCTTGTGGAGATGATCGCTAAGGCAGCAGATTCTAATGAGTATGGAAGATGCGTAATAGCAGTATGTGGCGGTTCAGGTGTTGGTAAATCCGAGATCGCTTCTTTGTTAAGTTTCTATCTTAATGCAGCAGGAATTGGAAGTTATACACTTTCAGGAGATAACTATCCACATAGAATTCCTAAATATAACGATGCAGAGCGTCTTCGCATCTTCAGAGAAGCCGGAATTAGAGGAATGGTAGACGAAGGATGCATGAATGCTGAGAACTTTGCGATTGTTCAGAAGTGGCAGCAGGAAGAAGATGACGCCAACGAAGCACATGTAAACGAGTATTCCTGGTTCAAAGCTTATATTGAAGCAGGAAGAAAAGCGCTTGCCGGCTATCTTGGAACACCTAACGAGACTGATTATGACGAAGTCAGTGCAATAATCAAGGCATTTAAAGATGGCGCAGACACAATTGCACTTCGCCGTATGGGAAGAGATGAAAGTGCTCTTTGGTATGAGAACGTAGATTTCTCTGATAAGAAAGTTCTCATCATCGAGTGGACACATGGAAACAGCGACTATATCAAAGGGGTTGATATTCCTGTTCTCCTTAACAGCACTCCAGCTGAGACACTTGCTCACAGAAGATCACGTGCAAGAGATGGTAAAGTTGACAGCGCATTTACAACACTTGTTCTTAATATTGAACAAAGAGAGCTCCACTCACAGGCACATAAAGCTAAGATCATTATTTCTAAGGATGCAGAGCTTATCACATTTGAGCAGTATTCACAGCTTATGGATGGCCAGTTTTGAGAGGTGCAAGTATGAATAAGAAATATACAGATAACGGACCAATGCTTAACGCCTATCCTGACAGCATAGGCGGAACACTTGGAGATATAGTTTCATTTTTGGAAAAGCCTGAACTTAAGGATGCATTCCAGTCCTTCTATATTCTTCCAAGTATCTTTAATACGGACCTCGACAGAGGCTTTTCCGTAATTGATTACAACATCAATGAAGAGCTTGGTTCTCAGGAAGACATAGAAAGAATTAAAAATCTTGGTGTAGACCTTAAGCTTGATTTCATTCTTAATCATGCTTCAGTTCTTTCACCTCAGTTCCAGGATCTCCTTAAAAATGGTGAAAAGTCCAAGTATGCTGACTTTTTCATTAACTGGAACAAGTTCTGGGATGGCTGTGGCGATATGACCAAGGATGGTTATGTTCAGCCAAGAGAAGACCTTATCAAAGATATGTTCTTCAGAAAACCCGGACTTCCTATTCTCATGGTTAGAATGCCCGATGGAAGAGATGTTCCTTACTGGAATACTTTCTATCAGGAAGTTAGATATCCAAGATTTGATGCAATAGATCTTCTTTCCAAGATGAACATGCAGTATCTTACTGCAGAAAAACTTGCTGATCGTATCAACACAGAGCTTGATAACGGCAAAATGCCTTCCGATATCAACTTCGAAGGTTTTGAAAAATACAAAGATGCAGCAATAGATCTTCTTGAGTCCAATCGTAAGTATCTTGGTCAGATGGACCTTAATATCAAGTCTGACCTTGTATGGGAGCACTACGATAATACGCTCAGAACTCTTTCTGAGTATGGCGCTAAGATCGTACGTCTTGATGCATTTGCATACGCTCCTAAAGAGCCGGGCAAGAAGAACTTCCTTAACGAGCCTGATACATGGGATGTTCTTGCTAAAGTCAGAAAGCTTGCAGATAAGTATGGAGTAACACTCCTTCCTGAGATCCATGCAAGTTATGGAGAAAAGACCTATAAGCAGGTTACTGATATGGGTTATATGACCTACGACTTCTTCCTTCCGGGTCTTTTAATAGATGCTATTGAGAAAAAAGATGCGACAACTCTTATGAATTGGGCGCAGGAACTTTATACAGACAAGATCCGCACAGTTAACATGCTTGGCTGTCATGATGGTATTCCGCTTCTTGATCTAAAAGGAATCCTTTCAGATGATGAGATCCAGAATCTTATCGATACAGTTGTTGGAAGAGGTGGTCTTGTAAAAGATCTTCATGGCAAAAAGAACATGTACTACCAGGTTAACGCAACTTACTACAGCGCCCTTGGTGAAGATGACAAGAAGATGCTGATGGCAAGAGCAATTCAGATGTTCATGCCAGGTAAGCCACAGGTTTGGTACCTCGATCTTTTTGCAGGCAAGAATGATTATGATGCGGTAAAACGTTCAGGAGCAGGCGGTCATAAAGAAATTAACAGAACTAATATCTCTCCGAACGAAATTTCGAAAAAGCTTGAGCAACCTGTTGTTGCAAAACAGCTTGAGCTCTTAAAGTTGCGTAACACATTCCCTGCATTTGGCTTTGATGCTAAGTTTGAGTTTAAGTGTAACGCTTCAACACTTGAGATATGCTGGACAAACGAAGGACATACGGCACAGCTCAAGGCTGATTTTGACACAATGGAATACGAAATTATTACAAAATAACGACAAAAGCTTAACCGTAAAGCATTAATGTTATCGGAAAATAGTAATATTGTCGAAAAAAGTGCGAAAATTCTCTAAAAACTTGTATATTTTGGTAAATATGATAATATAATTTTATGAACTTGCATAAAAACGACATGATGAAACGTTATCATTCGTGATTATGCCAAATATAAAGGAGGATTTCTTATGAAGAAAAAGTTACTTGCAACCCTGCTGGTAGGTACAATGGTAGTTGCCATGACAGCCTGCAGCTCATCTGACAACAATGGTGGTAGTGCACAGAACAACGAGGGTGGTTCATCTGATGCATCTGGCTCTTATGACGAGATTCGTCTTGTAAACGGTAAACCTGAGGTTGATACACAGCTCCAGGCACTTGCAGCTAAGTACAAGGAAGAGACAGGCAATTCTATCAAGATCGAGTCAATCGGTGGCGATACATCCGCATCTGACGCTCTTAAGGGTTACTTCCAGGCTGGTAACATGCCTGACATCTTCGTATCAGAGACTAACCAGTTTGCAGACTGGGATGGTTACCTTGCAGATCTTTCTGGAGAAGCATGGTGCGACAATACTCAGTATGAGTATGTAGATGAGAAGATGGGAACAATTGGTTATCCTTACATGGTTGAGGCAACAGCTATCGCTTACAACGCTGATGTTCTTGAGGCAGCTGGAGTAGATCCTGCATCTCTTACAAGCCCAGCAGCTTATGAAGAAGCTTTTGCAACAATCGACAGCAAGAAGGATGAACTTGGTCTTACAGCTGTAATCGGTTATTGCGCAGAGCCTAACAACCTTGGCTGGTCAACAGGTACACACATCTTCGCTCAGTACCTTGATGCTGGTCTTGCAGCTGATGACACAACATACATCGACCTTCTTAACGATGGTGGTAAGATCGATGAAGCTCGTATGACAAACTTTGCAAAATTCATCGGAATGTTCAATAAGTATTCTGATCCTGATCTTCTTGTAGACGGAACATATGATAACCAGGTTGGCAACTTTGCAGCTGGTAAGTATGCATTCGTAACACAGGGATCATGGATCGGTGCTTCTCTTACAGCTAACGAGAACTACTCAGGATTCAAGGTAGGTTTCGCTCCTTATGCATTTGAAGATGGCATGGATACAATCATTGCTGGTCCTTCATCTTACTGGGCAGTTTACTCAGAAGGTAACGTAGAAGCAGCTAAGGCATTCCTTAACTGGTGCGCAGGCGATTCAGCTCAGAACATTCTTGTAAATGACGCTGGATTCATCAGCCCATTCGATAACTGCAAGTATGAGCCTTCAGATCCATTTGCAGCTTCTGTAATCAGCTACATGCAGGCTGGCAAGACATCTGGATGGCATACATTCCTTAAGAAGTCCGGTCTTGAGAACCGTACATGTCAGGTATTCGCTGATTATGCTCAGAAAACTCTTGATGAGAGCGGATTCGTTTCAACAATCGGTCAGGTAATTGCTGACTACTATGCTGAATAAGCAAATAAATCCTTTGTGAAAGGGTTGTCACAAGATATTTCTTGTGCCAAGTGGGCGGCGGCCTTTTTCCGCCGTCCCATTTTTGGCATTGAGCTTTAATTGCTTTTTCTTGGGAAAACAAATATTTGGGTTTATTTAAGGGGTTGTTTTACGTAGATAGTTTTGGGCCTTATTACATGATAAAGGTTTCTAAAACATATTATTTGATAATTGTGGATCATAGTGATTTTTATTAGGTAATAAAGCGTAAAACTAAGTTTTATTATTTAGAACCAAGGAGGTTAAAGAAAGTATGAATATACTCTCACCAGTAAGAAGAATAACATCTTATGTATGTCTGCTGGCAGGAATTGTTATGTTCGTAGCATCTCTTTACATGGATATTACAGGAGTAAAGAATGATGCCAGGGGGACACTGCTTGTTGTAGGAGTATTACTTATCATTGCCGGACTTTATTTCTTTCCGACACTCAAACATCACAGAACTATTATCAACATTTTGTTCCTGTTCCCGCTTCTTTTCACATTTGCGGTAACAGTTATCATTCCGCTTTTACTGGGTATTTACTACTCATTCACTGATTGGAATGGTATTAAGATGACCAAAATGGTAGGCTTTGAGAATTATGCTAAAATGTTCAATCAGCCTGCATTTATCTGGTCAATCCTTTTAACATTCCTTTTCGTTGTATTCAACATGATACTTGTAAATCTGGTTGGTTTCTTACTTGCACTTTTATGTACAACTAAGATCAAGGGACTTGGATTCTTCAGAGCATCCTATTTCCTTCCTAACCTGATCGGTGGTATCGTACTTGGTTATATCTGGCAGTTCATATTTGCAAACGTAGTTACTGAGATATTTAACCAGCCATGGTCCTGGCTGGCTAACTCTAACACAGCATTTATGGCGATCATTATTGTATATATCTGGCAGTATGCTGGTTATATCATGCTTATCTACATCACAGGTCTTACTACAGTACCCAGAGATGTACTTGAAGCATCTGCTATAGACGGAGCTAATGCGATTCAGACTCTGTTCAAGATCAAGATTCCGATGATCGCTTCAACAATTACAATCTGTACATTCCTTACACTTACATCTGCATTTAAGCAGTTTGATGTTAACCTTGCATTAACAGGTGGTAAGGGATCAATTCCTGATTTCATGGGCAAGTACCTTTCAAATGGTACAGAGATGATAGCACTTAACATTTATACAACAGCTATCAATGACAGAAGCTATTCACTTGGACAGGCTAAGGCAGTACTTTTCTTCATAATACTTGCCACTGTATCAATTATTCAGGTAAGAATATCAAATAAGAAGGAGGTAGAAATGTAATGAATAGAGAGCCTAAGAAATCTACACTTGCTATACAGTTCGTTATAGCTGTTTGCATTGCATTATATATTTTATTTCCCTTCTTCCTTGTTGTAATAAACTCATTTAAGTACAATACAGCAATTTCAGAAGATCCTATCGGATTTAAGGGAGCTTCATTTGAGCAGTTTATTTCAAACCTTGATGGTGTTGTTAATAATGATCACTTCAAGTTCTGGAATGCATTTGGTACATCTGCGATAATTACAGTTATTTCACTTGTGCTTCTTGCTATGTTTGGTGGAATGGCAGCATGGGTTATCTGCCGTAACAACAAAAAGGCATGGGCTAATGTTATCTACTTTATTTTCATAGCTTCAATGATCATTCCTTTCCAGGTTGTTATGCTTCCGCTTATTTCTACATTCCGTGATGTAGGTAAGTTTATTAATATTTCTATGCTTCAGTCTATTCCAGGTATCATTTTTGCATACTGCGGATTTGGCGGAGCTATGACAGTATTTATTCTTAATGGCTTTATCAAGGGTATTCCTTTTGAACTTGAAGAAGCAGCGTATATTGACGGATGTCTTCCTGAGCAGGTTTTCTTCAGGATCATTTTCCCTATGCTTAAGCCTGTAATCATGACTGTTACAATCCTTAACGGTATGTGGATCTGGAACGATTTCCTTCTTCCTTCACTTATGCTGGGACTTAACGGCGAAGTTAAAACACTTCCTGTTGCAGTTCAGGCATTTGTAGGATCATATGTAAAGGATTGGAGTATGATCCTTACAGCAGCACTTCTTGCGATCATTCCTATGATCGTCGTATTCCTCATCGGTCAGAAACAGATCGTTCAGGGTATGGTAGATGGTGCTATTAAATAATAGGCTTTTCCAATATCTAAAACGACCTTTTAGAAAAGATTAAATTTGACTTTTCGATTTAATATTCCCTATATTTTTTCCTAATAAAGAGGAGATAAGCTTCAGAACGAAACTTATCTCCTTTTATTTTGCCTAGTTTGCAGGAAATATAATAATCCAAATAGCAGATTCTGTTTATCTGATCATGATCTTTTCTATCTCGCCAATAAACATGGTGTGATATCCGGCATTAGAGTATTGTTCTTTGAGAAGTTCCTGATCATTGAAGGCTTCAGGACCGAGCTTCTGAGTCAGGACTTTGCGGCAGATAACAACATTAGAAGCCTCATCAATAAAAGGAACATGAGTATCTTCATCATGGTTTACAGTAAGACGGGCTCCCTTGATCTTATCCTCATTTCGTCCGGAGACCATACCCATGAATTTAAGTTCACGTTTGTATTCCTTAAGATCCAAAAAACTTATGGAAAAATAGTCAGAGCCTTCAATAAGTTCTCTGGTATATCTTTCCTCACGAAGATATACAGTTACTATATGCCTGTCCCATAAAAAACCGATGCTTCCCCAGGAACAGGTGGTAGAGTTAACCTTATCCCCTATACTTGCGGTAAGGAGCATCTTATTATCTATTGTAAAACTGAAGGGACCTTGCATAACATCAGTAACACTGACCGGTTGGAATACGTGCATAAGCGTCTCCTTTCGAACGGAATACTGTTAAATATATCATACCATACACCGCTTAAATATAATACAAGTTCTTCGATCAAAGAGGAAATATTATTGTTATTTTTATGCCCGAATTTGACGATAAATATATGGAGATTATGAACTTATAGGGGCATAAATGGAGAATTATGAATTCAGTCTGAAAAGACTATGGTTAATACCGATTATTATGATCTTCATTATTCTGCTGTTAATGGGTTTCAACAGCTCTATTTTTGATGCCAAGGTTCAGTATGGATATTATAACCTTTCAGAAGGTTGGGACATAGTTAATGAAAACGAAGGCGTAAGCTTCCGGAATGTATCTTTGTGGGAGGTCAGTATTGGAAAAGCAGGTAATTATAAGCCTGTTATTATGACTAATACAATTCCCAACGACCGTATTCCTGCAGCAGCACTTATTTTCAGAACTTACTACTGCAGCGTCGAAGTCTATATAGATGGTGAACTTAAATATACTTTTGCCAAAGATATCATGGAAAAGGGACTTATGTGTCCTAAGCATTATAATGTGGTTCCGATCACTGACGATTGCCTTGGTAAAGAATTTAAGATCGTACTCATACCTAATGAGGTTTATTCGTTCTCAGGTCTTTCTCCTGTATATTACGGTAATATAGAAGATGTCTACAGATCTATTATAGCTGGAAAGAGGCTGCCACTCCTTATAGGCACATTTCTCTGCATATTCGGTTTTGCAATGTTCATAACATCCCTGTATATGGTTGTATATCATAAAGGAAGTACAGCTCTTATTTTTGCAGCTAATATTTCTTTTGACATGGGAACATATATACTGGACTTTAACGACTTGTATCATTTCATATCAGATGCAGACAGATTCTACACCTTTATTGAATATTTTTCCCTGTTTTTCATTCCTCTGTCCATAGTAATATTTTTGATATCTTCTAATTCCTATTTTAGGAATGGGCTGTTTTATTTCTTTACATTTGTCAATGTCGCATTTGTTGCATATACCACCATTGTGCATGTGCTCAATATAGATCACATCTGTAATTACCTCTCAATAGTTCATGTTATAGGTCTGGTTGAGGGTCTTGTATTTATAGTAAGACTTATAACAAGTATTTATGGAACTATAAAAAACAAACGAAACGAGGAGGTATCACTTGGTGCTGGAAATGGTCAAAGTCTAATATCTTCCATAGTTTTTTTGATAGGTGTCCTTATTTATCTTGTGTGCATATTCATAGATATGGCACTATATATTATCAATTCAACAGTAGGCCGAAACTATGAGATGGATAAACAGATAACCTTTTTCATAATAGGTTCTCTGTGTTTTGTTCTGTCCATTCTTCTAAACTATTTCTTCCTTTCTATTGAACACATCAGCATGGACAAGCAAAATCGCCAGCTTGAAGGTATTGCATACACAGATGAGCTGACAGGTTTAAGTAACAGAGCAAGATGCGAACTTGAACTTGCCTCCCTTAAGAAAAAAAGTAAAGATGGCTATTCAGTAATAAGTATCGATGTTGATAAATTAAAGACCGTTAATGATACCCTTGGTCATCAGATGGGTGATGCCCTTATTAAAGAATTTGCAGATGCTATTTCATCTTCTCTTTCAGATGCTGATCTTCTTGGAAGAATGGGAGGAGATGAGTTTATAGCCATATACAAAAAAAGTTCTGAAACATTATGTCAGAAAGCCATGGACAGACTTGTTAATGAAATAGAAGTACGTAATACCATTGAAAACAGATCCTACGATCTTTCTTTTTCCTATGGATATGCTTTTAGTGAAAAAGGAGGAAGCGAAAATCCAAGGGATGTATACATGGAAGCTGACAAAAATATGTATGAGATGAAGAAAATTCATCATAAGGAAGGGGAACGCTTATGAGGAAAAGAATTTTTTTCATATCACTAAGTATAATTACATTTCTGATCATATTATATGTCATCGGTTATATTCTTCCGTATAAACCGGAAGGAAAAATTGTTACTCTTGATGGTCCATGGTCTGTTGATACAGTCGATGTTCATATTAAGGATGCAACGATAGATCAGGTGTCAGAAGTACTTAGCGGCTTACACGAAAGGGATATGATTACTCTTTCCTGTGAGATTCCTTCTGATACTTCCGTATCAATACCTACGATATTTTTGACTTCAAGATACAGCGCGG
>CAMVNV010000012.1 GCA_947168935.1 uncultured Butyrivibrio sp.
CCCGGCAAATTTTCTGGCATCAAGAAATACATTATCCGCTTTGCGTTCGCTAGCGATTTCATATAGAAACTGTTTCATACTTCCCCCAAGGGCAAAAAGAAAATCAGATCCCCTATTACTCCTCTGTATAATCTATATCTTCGATGTTATTACCTGTCATGCGAATGGCTTCAATGATCTCATCTACGCTCATGCCGCTTTCCTCAGCAAGCTCTTCAACTGTTACGCTTCTGCGAAGCTCTTTTGCAAGCTCAGCTGCCTTATCAGCAACCTTCTGAACATGCTTTACAGCCTTTTGTCCCCTTGCATCCTCATCAAGGCTGTCTGAAATAAGCTCTTCCATAGCATCCATGATCATCTTTGTAAGGAAGGCTTCTGCTTCTTCAGGCTTTTCAATAGCTCCGAGCATTGTAACGCCTGATGTAAGTACAAGATTGCCTTCTCCGATAAGGTCTTCAATATAAACGCCCTGATCTACGTACATCTTGGCGATATCCGGAACTGAAGGAAGGTAGATCTCGATAAGACGGTTCTGCGCTGACTTATCGCCTGACATTGCTGAAATGGTGATACCGATCTTCTCATTTTCTGATACTTCCGGGAGTTCTTTGAGTGACTCCTCATAGTCTTTTAAGTAGTTGTGCTCTTCATCTGTAAGAAAGTCCTCAGGATCAGCAGGCTGGCCGATTCCTATTCCGTGCTTTTTAAGGTAGTCATATACAAGAGCAAGCTGGTCGTCTGAAAGGGAAAGGGCTTTGAAAGCTTCCTTGACCTGATCCTCAGATACAATTCCTTTTTGCTCTCTTCCAAGTTTAGTTACATCCGCAAGAAGCGCGGCAAATTCTTTTTCTTTATCCATAATGTCCTTTCTAGGGTTATTTATTTCTCAATATGAACGTGTGTGAAAAGGTGGTCCTGGCAGTATTCGTAAGCACCTTTACATTTTGAGCAATATCTGAACTCAAGGTTCGGATCGTCAATTTCTGTACGGCCGCATACTGCGCACTTATGGTGAGCGCTGCCTGGTGCTACCATGCGCTGAGCCTTCTTAGCATTTTCTACGTTACGCTTAAACTCATTTCTTCTCTTAACTTCAGAGGGTTTATATCTGCTTGCACGGCGTGAAAGCCTACTGTTTTTGTCTCCAAAGAAGAAAATGAAGAATGGGATAAGTGAAGCGATCAGCAATACAACAGACATAACAGATCCACTGCCTAAAACTATTCCAATTGTAAAACCATACTCACCTATTACCAGCGCCAGATTGTAAATGTTTTTAATGATTCCATAGCCATAAAGTGCTGCATACGCAATTCCAAGCCATTTCATCTGAAGCGGAATAATGAACATCAAAAGCACTGTTGCATCCGGGAAAGTTGCTGCATAAGCAAAGAATATGGACATTGTAATGTGATATGCGCTAACACATGTTCCAATCGTATAGCCTATAGCCTGTCCTGTAGTAGCAGCATCAGCACCAAGTGCCGCTCCTGCTGGCAGATATAGAAAATACAGAACAAATCCAACAATTATCGTAGACAAAAATCCCATAAAAAAGTAGAGATTGTACTTAAATTCACCCCAGGTACTCTCCATCATTCTTCCTATAGGCATATAGAAAAAGAATATTGAAACAGCGTATAGCAGGAAATTATCCTGAAGCGGAATCATAATCCATGTTACAAGTCTCCATACCTGACCATGAAAGATCATGTATGGATCAAATGTTATATAGTCAGTGATAAATGTTGGGTTAGCATTGGAACCCAAAAGGCAGATCGCATATCCTACCGCATAAACGATCATGAGTTTTATAGTAAGATCTCTGATAGCGTATTTTCCGTATTTTCTTTCGAGTTTATTAAACATATTAACCTCTTTTTGCAACAACGCCACAAGGCGACAATTTAAGCGCAGTCGAAAGTCTTTTAAACATCCCACTGCGCTTCTTTACACAAAAATTTTAACATCGAATACGTTTTCTGTAAATGAACAGAACGCATTTTTCATTAAACGTTAATATTTTATTACTTTAAAAGATATGTTCCTTCGATATCCACCATAATTATCTTGCCGTCCTTGGTTAAGCCATATCTTAGATAAGTGATGTAAAGGCGTGAGCCATCCTCAAAATCTATCGGCACATCAAAATATGCATCCTGCTCCTCTTCGGAATCATTGTCATAAATAGTTGTAAAACCGTTAACATATTCTTCCAAATCAAAATCCCAATATTCTGATTCATCTCTGGAATATGAATTATAGCCTTTGTAGAATCTAAGATTTGTGATATCGAAATCTTCATCTACCTCAAATCTGGAGTTGACCAGACATACCCTGTTATATCCGGATACATCTATATCATCCAGAGTAACACTTCCAAGAACAATTCTATCAAGAGCCTCTCCATCATTTGTATATTGACAATCATGATAAACGCTCAATGCTTCGTATAGTTCCTGGTCGCCATTATCTCTTAAATCTTCTACATATTCTTTTCCCATGCGACCAGCACTGTGTTCAAGCGCTCTAAAAGATGACTGGGCAGTTTTAATGTCAACGCCGCCGTGATCTTCTTCGTTCAAATACTTCTCCACCACTTTGACCTGAGATCTGTATACCGAACTGAACACATTGATAAATGGTACATGGAAAGCAGTTATGAGCATAATTAAAGTCATAGGTATGAGCACAAAACCACAGTTCTTTTTCCTGAAATGGAAAAAGAAAGATGCAGCTATATAGATGATCTCGAATACAATAACCATAATTCCATAATATCTGCTTGCTGTGATGCCATATTCACTGATTCTCATGTAAAGGCACATGATCTGCATTACGATAAAGGGCGTGAACAACAGCGGCATGATATCAAGCGCTTTCTTGATCTTACCTTCACTTATGCCCTGTCCCATGGTCCATACAAAGACGCCTGTTCCAAATATCGATGTCATAACGGTAAATGCTTCATTTGATGGAAATGTCCATGTGATAAGGATCTTGATGATATAGACATATGCTATGACCATACCGGCAAACAGTAAAATGGGTGTAACAAAGACAGTGATGGAACTTTCGAACTTGTCCAGTTTGTCCTTAGGTTTTGATAATGCAAGTAGAAATGCCGGATATCCTATAAAGCCAAAGGCAAGGTACTGCAATATAACAAGATCAATTTCATCAGTGATAAGGTATTCAAAAATTGTCTGGATGAAAAAGAGGCCTATAGCAACGATCATGTACAATAGTCCTGCCCTTACACATGACCAGCAGGCTCTTGCCATATATCTTTCAAAAGTATCTTTACTCTTTTTATACAGGAAAAAGATGGTTCCGAAGATAACCACAACGATATAGATGTGAACAAACTCATCAATCAGTGTGCCCTGCTGATTCCAGTCAAAGACTGTGATGAAGCTTTCTTCATCTTTGAAGGCACAGAAAAGTGATATGATCACAGATACAATGCAAACAATCCATACGGGATAAGCTTTTTTCATATCTTTTAGAGAAAAGTCTCCCAGCCTGGTCTTTTGCAGGTAGTATACGGCTTCTGTAAACAGCATGCCGTAGATAAGAAAATAAACAAATTCTGTTATGCACTGGAATGCATTTTCAAATGCTTCATTACTATCCTTTATGGACCAGATAACTTCTTCCCACAAAAACATCAGCACGCAAAATACTATGCAGGTTATGATGGATGCAGGATGCTCTTTATAAGCTTTTTTGCCATACTCCCAGATCTTCCTTATAAGTTTCATACTTTTTTCCTCCAAATTGAGATGAATTCCCAAAACATCTAAATTATAGCATGGTAGAAGTCCATAAAATCAGGCATTTGATAAATAAACAGTTTTATAGGATAAATTACCATTAGGCACCGATAAATATGCATTTTTAATATACAAGTAATACATTGAAAAAAAATGCGTCTTGATTTATAATCACAAGGTATGTTTAAAGGAATTTAATTATAAATAAGTAATTACATTTGAATATGAAATTACAGTTATGTGGCAGCACCAAGGGTATTACAGGACGCTGCCTCCATTTTATGTAAAGGGTTTTTTACAAGGCTCATATGTAATTTCATTTGGAGGTTTTGATGATTTCAAAAGACTACACACTTGGCATTGACGTAGGATCAACAACCGTTAAGGTTGCTCTTCTTGATCCGGAACATGAACTTATTTTTGCAGACTACAAGAGGCACTACGCCAACATACGTGAGACTCTCGCTGAGCTTGTTAAAGAGGCTCTTGCTAAGGTCGGTAACGTGACAATTCACCCTGTCATTACAGGTTCTGGCGGCCTTAACCTTGCCAAGCATCTTGAAGTTCCTTTTGTACAGGAGGTTGTTGCAGTTTCAACAGCCCTTAAAGAGATTGCTCCAAAGACAGATGTTGCAATTGAGCTTGGCGGTGAGGATGCCAAGATCATATATTTCGAGGATGGTAACGTTGAGCAGCGTATGAATGGTATCTGTGCCGGCGGTACAGGTTCCTTTATCGACCAGATGGCATCTCTCCTTCAGACTGATGCTGCTGGTCTTAATGAGTATGCTAAAAATTACAATTCTTTATATACTATCGCAGCAAGATGCGGTGTATTTGCTAAAACAGATATCCAGCCGCTTATCAATGATGGTGCTACCAAGGAAGACCTTGCCGCATCTATCTATCAGGCTGTTGTAAACCAGACAATCTCAGGTCTTGCCTGCGGTAAGCCAATCAGAGGCCACGTAGCTTTCCTTGGTGGTCCTCTTCACTTCCAGTCTGAGCTTAAGAGCGCTTTTATCAGAACTTTAAAACTTGATGAGGAGCACACTATAGACGTAGACAACTCTCACCTTTTTGCAGCCATGGGAAGTGCCATGAATGCTGAGGAAAAGACTTCCTACGACATGAACGAGATGGTCGCAAGACTTTCCAAAGAGATCCACATGGAGTTTGAGGTTGCCCGTATGGACCCACTTTTCGAGAGCAAGGAAGACTATGATACTTTCAAAAAGCGCCAGGACCAGTACAAGGTTAAGACTTCTCTTTTAGATAACTACAAGGGCAACGCTTTCCTTGGTATCGATGCAGGTTCTACAACTACCAAGTGCGCTCTTGTATCTGAAAATGGTGATCTTCTTTACTCTTTCTATTCAAGTAATAACGGATCTCCTCTTCAGACTGCTATAAGCTCACTTCAGGAGATCTACAAGCTTATGCCGGAGGGTGTACGCATTGCCCGCTCCTGCTCTACAGGTTACGGCGAATCTCTTATGAAGTCAGCATTCCAGCTTGACGACGGAGAAGTTGAGACTATCGCTCACTACAATGCAGCTGCATTCTTCGATCCTAAGGTTGACTGTATCCTTGATATCGGCGGCCAGGATATGAAGTGTATCCGTATCAAGAATAAGGCTGTTGATTCTGTTCAGCTCAATGAAGCTTGCTCTTCAGGCTGCGGATCTTTCATTGAAACTTTCGCTAAGTCTCTTAACTACAGCGTTCAGGACTTCGCTAAGGAAGCTCTTTTTGCTAAGCATCCTATCGATCTTGGTACTCGCTGTACTGTATTTATGAACTCTAAGGTTAAGCAGGCTCAGAAGGAAGGTGCCGGAGTTGACGACATCTCATCAGGTCTTGCTTATTCAGTAATCAAGAACGCTCTTTTCAAGGTTATCAAGGTTTCCGATGCCAAAGAGCTTGGTAAGAACATCGTTGTTCAGGGTGGTACCTTCTACAATGATGCTGTTCTTCGTGCATTCGAGAAGATTGCAGGCGCTGAAGTTATCCGTCCTGATATCGCAGGTATCATGGGCGCTTTTGGTGCTGCTCTTATCGCAAGAAGCAGATTCATGCAGGATCCTTCTTACGAAACATCAATGCTTACTATTAATCAGATCAATACTCTTGAGTACTCAACTTCCATGGCTACCTGCCAGGGTTGTACTAACCACTGCCGTCTTACTGTCAACAAGTTCACAGGCGGTCGTCAGCACATTTCAGGTAACCGCTGCGAAAGAGGTCTTGGTAAAGTCAAGAATGCTGATGGCATTCCTAACCTTTTTGACTGGAAATACAAAAGAGTATTCGGCTATCAGCCGCTTCCTGACAGCGAAGTTACAAGAGGAACAGTTGGAATTCCGAGAGTTCTTAACATGTACGAGAACTATCCATTCTGGCACACCTTCTTTACAAAGCTTGGCTACAAGGTAGTTCTGTCTCCAAGATCATCACATCAGATCTACGAGATGGGTATTGAGTCCATCCCATCAGAGTCAGAATGTTATCCGGCTAAGATCAGCCATGGTCACGTAGAATGGCTCATTCACAAGGGTGTAGATTTCATCTTCTATCCGGGTCTTTTCTACGAGCGTGAGGAAGTTAAGGGCGCAACTAACCACTACAACTGCCCTATCGTTACATCATATTCTGAGAATATTAAAAATAACGTTGAAGCTATAACTACCGGTAAAGCTAAACTTAGAAATCCTTTCATGGCTTTCACTTCACTTGATACGATCCTTCAGTCTCTTATCAAGGAATTTACTGAGATTCCGAAAAAAGAGCTTGTTGAAGCCGCTACCCTTGCATGGGACGAGCTTTCAAAGTGCCGCGAGGATGTTAAGAAAAAAGGTGAAGAGACTCTTAAGTGGATGGAAGAAAACCACCGCCATGGTATTGTTCTTGCAGGTCGTCCTTATCATATCGATCCTGAGATCAACCACGGTATCCCGGATATGATCTGTTCTTATGGTGTAGCTGTCCTTACCGAGGATGCTATCTCACACCTTGGAACACCTGAAAGACCTCTTATCGTATCTGACCAGTGGATGTACCACTCAAGACTTTATGCTGCAGCTTCTTACGTACGTACACGTGAAGATCTTGACCTTATCCAGCTCAACTCATTTGGATGCGGTCTTGACGCTGTTACAACAGATCAGGTTGCTGATATCCTTAACGGATCAGACAAGATCTATACATGTCTTAAGATTGACGAAGTTAATAACCTTGGTGCTGCTAGAATCCGTGTAAGATCACTTCTTGCTGCTATCCGTGTTCGTGAAGAAGAAGGTAAACACGCTACAGTACGTGACTGTGCTAACCACAGAGTTCTTTTCACAAAGGAAATGAGAGATGAGGGATATACTCTTCTGTGTCCTCAGATGTCTCCTATCCACTTCGATATCTTAGAGACCGCCCTTCGTGCATGCGGCTATAACCTTATCGTCATGCAAAACGACAATATGCATGCTATCGATATGGGGCTTAAGTATGTTAATAATGATGCCTGCTACCCTTCACTCTGGGTTGTAGGTCAGATCATGGATGAGCTTCATTCCGGTAAATATGACCTTAATAAGACTGCGGTAGTTATGTCTCAGACAGGCGGCGGATGCCGTGCTACAAACTATGTAGGATTTATCAGAAGAGCTCTTAAAAAAGCCGGCATGGAGCAGATCCCTGTTATCTCCTTCAACCTTTCAAAGCTTGAGTCCAACCCTGGCTTTAAGATTGACTTTGAGATGCTCAAGCGCGCCGCTTACGCTGCTGTATTTGGCGATATCATGATGAGATGTATCTATAGAATGCGTCCTTATGAGAAGGTTAAGGGCTCTGTAGAAGAAGTTCATCAGAAATGGCTTGTTGCATGCAGAGAGTTTGTATCCAAAAAGAATATAAATGTTACTACTGATATGGCAAGGTTCCAGAAGATGTGCCGTCTGATGGTTGAAGATTTTGATAATATTAAGATCACAGATGAAGTTAAGCCAAGAGTTGGTATCGTAGGTGAGATCCTTGTTAAGTTCGCTCCTGCTGCTAACAATCACCTTGTTGACCTTCTTGAATCAGAAGGTGCTGAAGCTGTAGTTCCTGATCTTCTCGACTTCATGCTCTACTGCTTCTACAACCAGATCTACAAGGCTGAATATCTTGGAACCAGCAAGAAGACAGCAAAAGCTATGAAGGTTGCCATCTGGGCTCTTGAAAAGCTTCGCGGCGGTGCTACTAAGGCTCTTAAAGCATCCAAGCACTTCGAAGCTCCTACAAGCATCTACAAACTGGTAGAATATGCTAAGCCTATCGTAGATATCGGTAACCAGACTGGTGAAGGTTGGTTCCTTACAGGTGAGATGATAGAGCTGATCAAAGAAGGCGTTGGCAACATCGTCTGCACACAGCCATTTGGATGTCTTCCTAACCACGTAGTTGGTAAGGGTGTTATAAAAGAACTCAGAAGACATTATCCAGGTTCTAACATAGTTGCTATCGACTATGATCCGGGTGCTTCTGAAGTTAACCAGCTTAACAGAATCAAGCTCATGCTCTCTACTGCTAACAAGAAGGTTGCAGATAAGAAGCCTAAAGAGAAAAAAGCTGATAGCGACGAGAAGGTTGCTATTTAATAAAAAGGTTCTGTCGCATATGACATAATGCGGCAGAACCTTTATTTTCACAGCTATTCACAGAGCTATCTTCAGTCTTTACTAATTTCAAAAAAGTAATCAGAGAACATGACCACCTAAATATAGCTTTCTTATCAAGCCTTCTGATTAAGTTTTTCAATATTATCAGCCTGACGTTCAATTGCAAAATCCGTAGAACGAAGCTGCATCTGAACCTTCAGGATCTGTTTGTGGATGTCGTCACTCTTGTTGTAATATTCCTGAACTTCCTCGTCGCTTACTTTAAGGTGCTTTTCTGCAATAGCGCCGGGGAGTACGAATTTCTTTACTACCTTACCGAATTGGACTTCTATATATTTCCCATCCTGAGAAGTAACCTTGCCTTCTCCAAATTTCACATGCTCAACTTTAAGACCTTTGGCATTCTTCTCACCAAGGTCATCAGATTGCTTATTCAAAGAAGCAAGAACATCTTCATATTCATCGCGCTGTCTGTGAAGCTCTTGCATCTGGCGATCCGCTTCTTCTAAGAGCTCCCTTGTCTTTTTGGTTTTCTTTCTGGTTTTAACTTCCTTCTTTTCTACCTGTTCCTCCTCAAGATTGAGAGCCATAATAAAATCTCCTTTTCTTATACTAAGATGCAGGCGCCAACTGAATTTTCGACGCCTTCCGACGGATGAATTGCTAAAACCAAATCTGATTTTTCAAACAACACCATATATATATTTTAAATCTTTCAGGTATGATTTTCAAATAAAAATTATCGTTTTTGCGATTATTATAAAGCTCAAATTACATACAAAATGGTATTCTGCAATTTTCAAGCTTTAACTTCGCGCATTCAAATAACCTCAGGAAGATTCAAGGCATTTAGTACATTTTATATGTGCGAAGTTTGAGTTTCTAAGCTTTTCTATACTTTACAATATGCATTAATGAATAGGATTCCCTTTTGATTATTAATATTTGTTACATTCTATTAATATTCTCTCATCACTTCTAACGTTAGTATTTTCATGCTTTTGATTGTATTGATATTTGTAAATGCGCACATATTCTTCGTTACGTAATTCTTATTTTGTCAAACGCCCTATTGCGCAGGGTTGACAGTTTTTTTTTTTTGCGAGAATAATTTGTGTGAATAAAAAGTTAAGGGGGAGGTAAGAAATGAGAAGATGTTCTATGGGGAACAATTGGCGTTGTTACAACTTCTCAAGTTACCACAAGCATGTTAAATTCAAGCTGCCTGTAGTAGATGATCTTATAATAAACGTCGACACTTTTCCAATCAAAAAAGTTCTTAGATGTTAATCATTAAGGCATGGATAATTTTTAAGAATCAAATTATTTCCAAGTATAGTCGTTGCATTATAAGGATACTCAAAAGTATTGTTTTAGTATACGACAAATCAGATCTACAATTTCATAAAATATTACTTGCACAGGAGATCAAACTCAATGAAAAAAATAATTTGCTCTACCCTTACAATAATTATGCTCTGCCTTGCACTCGCTGGATGCGGATCAAGCAAAAGCGTGGATGTGGATGGATACTATTGCTTTGAATCCAACCAAAGCCAGCTTAAATTATATCTTGAAATAGACGGCTCAGATGCAGTATTTTACTCAAACAATTTTAATGATTACGGTTATGGCACTTTCGAAAAGTTTTCCGGTAATGTTGAATCAGCAGACGATGGAAAAGACATCTATTTCCAGGATCAAATGTCCAAATACGTTCCATTACACGTAAAACTATCAGAAAACGGTGAGTCATTATATGTTTCATCAGACAATGATGCATGGGGAGGAACTTTGACTTTCGAAAAAACTGACAAGAAAGAATGGAAAGAAATAGTAGATGATTTATCTTTTGGAGAAAACGGAGTCGCAACAGAATGTAATGGCGCTGCTACTGAAACAGCTCCTGATGATGGATTAGGCGTTAGCTATAATGAAGATGATGAATGAGCTGGCACCGGTAAAGCTGCAGGCTAAAGTAATCACTAACGCAAAATAATATGCAATTATTTAAAACAATAACAAACAACGTGCTAGTGACTACAGCGTAATAGCATACGTATTTTGAACACAATAAAAACAACGGGGTTATGTCCAAGATTATCTTGGCATAGCCCCTTTTTATTACTACGTTATTACCAACTCAAACTTAGCACATATAAAATATTGCCACAACCTTGAAGATTCCTATTCCGTCTTCTCTGTAAGTGCCTTGGATGCTTTGACCATATTCTCTGCATCTAAGATCTGGCCCCATTTATAAGGTGTTGCCTGATATACGTAATAGTTAAGCCAGTTGGAATACAGAAGGTTACAATGCGCTCTCCAGGTAAGCCTTGGCTTATTGCTTGGATTATCGTCCGGATAATAGTTTCTTGGAAGCGGTGTGCTAAGCCCCTTACTAATATCACGCTTATACTCACTATCAAGTGTGTAACGGTCGTATTCTGCATGACCGAAGCTGAATATCTGTTTTCCATCTTTTGTCATACAGAGCATTGCTCCTGCTTCAAAAGACTGGGCAAGTACGATCAGCTTGTTACAGTTATGAATATCATCGATCGGAACTGATGTGTATCTGCTGTGCGGAATGTAGAATACGTCGTCGAATCCTCTTATAAGCGGAACCTTTCTGTTTGAAACCTTATGAGCATAGATTCCGAAGAGCTTCTGAGGAAGCTGGATCTTCTTAAGTCCGAAGTGGTAATAGCAAGCAGCCTGTGCGCCCCAACAGATGTGGAAGGTTGATGTTACGTGCTTTTTGGTCCACTCAAAAATCTGGCACAGTTCGTCCCAGTAATCAACTTCTTCAAAGTCCATCTGCTCCACAGGCGCACCTGTAATGATCATACCGTCGTAATGATTGTCCTTAAGCTCCTCAAATGTGTTATAAAAGCTGTTAAGGTGTGTTGTAGATGTATGTCCCGCCTGATGAGAGCTTACCCTCATAAATGTCACATCGATCTGAAGAGGCGTATTTGAAAGAGATCTAAGAAGCTGAAGTTCTGTGTCTTCTTTAAGCGGCATCAGATTAAGGATACAGATTGAAAGGGGTCTGATATCCTGGTGCATAGCCCTGTTTTCATCTACAACGAATATATTTTCTTTTTCAAGCTGTTCCCTTGCAGGAAGATCATTTTGTATCTTAATAGGCATAACTGATTCTCCACTAAATATAAATGTCGTAATAGATTCTTAGAATCATACAAACATGATTCTATTCACATTAACAAGAATCCATATATTATTGGATCACTCAAATAAGAAACTCATAATAAATACAAATTTCCAACTTCAAAGCAACAATAATTTCTAATTCTCAAAATATCATTCTGATACTCTGCTAAGAAGTTCTTCTTCAGTAATGATCGGTATTCCAAGTTCCTTTGCCTTCTTGTTCTTACCTGAATTAGATGTAATATCATTATTGATAAGTGCATAAGTCTTCTTGGAAACACTTCCTGATACGCTTCCGCCATGGCTTTCAATAAAGGCCACCATTGCATCTCTATTAGCGAATTTCTCAAGGCTTCCCGTTATAACATAGGTCTGGCCTGCAAGTTCACTTGTAGTTTCAGTCTTTTCGGCTGCAAATGTAAGGCCGTATTCCTTAAGTCTTTCAAGGAGCTTAATATTGGACTCCTTATGGAAAAAGTCATGAATGCAAAGAGCTGTAGTCTCGCCTACGTCCTGAACTTCCACAAGCTGGTCTATTCTTGCATGCATAAGGTCATCAATACTGTCAAAGGCTTTCATGATGGTCTTAGATGATGTCTTACCTACATTGGGTATAGAAAGTCCTGTAAGGAGTCTTGCGGGCTCGTTGGACTTAGATCCTTCGATTGCATTAAGAACGTTGTCAGTGCCCTTCTCCTTGCCTATAAGGCCCTTTTCTATAAGTTCTGCTCTATGGTCCTTAAGAAGGTATATATCGGCTATATCGCGAAGATAGCCGTTGTCTATAAGAGTTCTGATATATTCCTCACCAAAGCCCTTGATATCCATGGCATCACGACCTACAAAGTTGATGATACGTCTTTCAAGCTTAGCAGGGCAGTCATCGTTAACGCATATCATATCGGCTGTATCAGGCTCTCTTACAACCTTGCCGCCGCATACAGGGCAGATATCAGGTATCTTGAAGGTTACAGAATCTGCAGGGTTCTTAGATTCAACAACGCTTCTGATCTTAGGAATGATCTCACCCGACTTATAAACAAGTACAGTTCTGCCTATTCCTATGCCAAGATTGTCGATGAAATCCTGATTATGAAGTGTTGCTCTTGAAACTGTTGTTCCGCAAAGTCTAACTTCTGAAAATACAGCTGTAGGGTTGATCCTTCCAGTCATACCAACGGAAAGCTCTATGTCTTTGATCACCGCTTCCTTTTCTTCAGGTGGATACTTGTAAGCTATGTGTCCGCTTGAATACTTGGATCCGGCTGGGAAATCGTCTCTGTAAGCTATCTGATCGATCTTGATTACAGCTCCGTCAATATCGTAAGGAAGTGATCCTCTTGATTCTCCGATCTCATCGATCCTTGCAAGTATCTCATCATCCGTTACACATACCTTGCAAGGAACTACTGCCATCTTCATGGCTTTCATCTTCTCAAGTCCTTCAGAATGAGATGAAATCTGGGGATCAGATCTTTGTATATTAAAAATAAACATTGAAAGGCCACGTTCTCTTACCATACCGCTATCAAGCTGGCGCAGAGTTCCTGCTGCACAGTTTCTGGGGTTAGCAAAAGTTTTTTTGCCATGAGCTTCCTGGATCCTGTTGGTCTTATCAAAGTCTTCGTGGCTCATATATACTTCACCGCGAACTTCAAGGGAATTAAAGTCAGATGAGATGCTTCTGACAACGTCCGGTATTACAAGGGCGTTAGAAGTAACATCTTCACCTATAAGACCGTCGCCTCTTGTCTCTGCAAGAGAAAGCTTGCCATTCTCGTATCTGATACTCATTGAAAGTCCGTCGATCTTGTGCTCTACACAGAAGCGAACGTCAGGGTGCATGGCTCTTACGTCGTGAACCCATTCAAGTACTTCTTCTTTAGTGAAAACATCCTGAATAGAGAGCATAGGAACGTCATGCTCAACTGTAACTCCGGCAGTTCTCTTTACAGAGCCGCCGATTATCCTTGTAGGTGAATCCTCAGATATAAGCTCAGGATGCTCTTTTTCAACAGCTTTAAGCTGAAGCATAAGCTGGTCATATTCATAATCGCTTATTTCCGGAGCATCCTGATTATAGTAGCGATCCATATGATACCTGATTGTATCACACAGATTCTTGTATTCTTGTATTAAATTAGTCTCTCCCACTATATGTCCTCACTTAAAATATTATAAATTCAAATATCATGATATCACAAAATCCGCAGCTAGTGCGGATTTTGAATTATATTAAATAATTATAAGAACCTATTTTGAACCAGGAAATATCACTCTTTCCTGAGATCGCATTTTGAATACAATGTATACAAATCTTTGCCTGTAATCTCTCTTACTTCGCCGGGCTTCATATCACCAAGTTGTATATTAAGAACTCTGATACGCATCAGTTCTCTTACGTTGTAGCCAAGCGCCTTACACATTCGTCTGATCTGTCTGTTCAGACCCTGAGTAAGGATGATCCTGAAAGAATTTCTTCCTGTCTTAACAACCTTACATCTCTTGGTAGTAACATCAAGATCCTCAAGGTATACTCCGCCTGCCATCTGACGAAGGAAGGCTCCGTTGACTTCTTTATCGACTCTTACAACGTATTCCTTCTCATGATCATTGGCAGATTTCATCATTCTGTTGATGAGCTCGCCATCATTGGATAAAATAAGCAGTCCGCTTGAATTAGCATCCAATCGTCCTGCGTAATTAACCTTCACCGGCGTCTTGACTTCAGATGCTACTGTGCGCTTAGCATGGGCATCACGCTGAGTACAGACAACACCTTCCGGCTTATAATATGCATATACTTTGGTCTGCGTAACAAGCTTGATCCTCTTGCCATCGATCTTAACTACATCGCCGGGATTTACTTTAGTACCTGCCTGCGCGGGCTCTCCATTGACAGATACACGTCCCTCATCGATGATCTTGTCCGCATCTCTGCGAGAGCAAATGCCGCACTGCGCTATATATTTATTAAGCCTAACCTGCTCGCTCTCGTCTTTATGACTCATAAAAATCTCCATTCAATTCAATAATAAAACACATAATTTTCAAGGCTCTCTGTAAAAAGAGTCCCCGAAAATCATATATTATGCGCTAAAGCTTCTAAGTGTATCTACTGCCTTAGTCTTTATAATAGCTTCATAGCTTTCTTCTACGTTAGCAATATAAATAGGGCTGCTTGTTACAAAGTTGCCGAATTCATATGCAGTAGTGAATACTGAAGCGAAATGTGCCACACTGTCAGAACCCTTTTCAAAATGCAGATAATAAAGGTCATCCTTAGGATTCTTGTAAAGGCTTGTCTGCATTCTGATCCTGCCTGTTACCATGTGTGCAAATCTGATAATGTCAGACATGTTAGCGAAAGAGAACACAAATCCAGTTGACTCAAGTCTGTCCAGAGCAAAGGATTTACGCTTTCTCTTACTGTCACGGATCTGGGAAAGACGCTCGTTATTGTTCTTTCTATCAAGTCCCTTTTTTGCACCCTTCTTATCAGGAAAAGCACTTCTCATGATCTCCTGCTTCTCATTCTCAGCTTCGTGAATGTGCTGGAGATACTGATTGATCCTATCAATTCTCTCCTGCTCAGGTGCATCACCAAGTTCTTCGAGGAAGTTCTTAGGGAACTGGATTCCAGCATCATGAGTAAGCTTCTCAAGAAGGTCCTGAATAGTTCCGTCTGGATCCTCGCTCAGAGTAATAGAGATACGATTATCAGGAGTTACAGTAACCTGCATAGGCATTACAACGCCTTCCATTGGCTTGTAGTCAACTTCCTCCTCTGCCTTCTCGATTATCTCTCGAAGAAAATCCATAGCCTCTTTTTTCTTGGTAAGAAGATCCTGAAGACCAATTCCGTACTCTTCCAGATCTTCCTCCGAAATTATGCATTCAACACGTGTATCGTCAACGCGATTAAACTTCATAAAAAATACCTGCCGTCCCCTCCGGCCTAAAACCTTTCAATAATCTTGTGAAAAACTTTTTAACAGTATATCACAAGATATCTCTTATTTGAATAAAGAGAAAATTAATCTTCTCTAATATTTCCTATAACTTTGTATAGTAATTTATAGAGCGCCTGTGCTTCTTCCTGGGTTAATCTTACACAAGAGCCCATATTTTCAGGAATACAAAGAGCTTCATCCCTGAGTTTCTCTCCAGCTGGAGTGATCGTTACTTCAAGGTTTCTTTCATCAGCTGCATTACGCTCTCTGTTTATATAGCCCTTTGCTTCAAGTTTTTTAAGTACCGGTGTAAGCGTACCTGAATCAAGGAAAAGACTCTTGCCAAGGGTTTTAACATTGACTTTTTTCTTTTCCCAAAGGACCATCATTGTAATGTACTGAGTATAAGTCAGATCAATTTTGTCCAAGAAAGGTTTATACGACCTTACTATTTCTTTTGAACAAGCGTAAAGTGGAAAACATAGCTGATTCTCAAGTTTTAATGAATCATATTTCTTTTCTTCAGACATATTTATGACTTCCTTTTCCTATTTTTGTATTTATTTTCTATCCACTCACACAGCATTGTAAGATAGCGCATACATGGCTCTGTAGCAATTACAAACAGTCCAAAAAGCATTACGCACTCTTTAGATACATACGTAATTGCGAACAGATCACTAAATACAACTGCTGCAAATACCATACCTATAATACACCCTAAAATAACTCTTGTGCGGAATTTGTTCATAGGTGAACTGATACGGATAAGTATCATAAAACCGACAATTGTCATTACAAAGGTTGCTGCAACTGAAATATCCTCGGTTGAAACACCAAAAGTCTCACCAAATACTACTAAAGCTGCAATTGCCAAAAAGTCAGTGATCGCCGCAGGTAGCGCCTTCATCATGACGTGAAGCATGAATGATCCGCTGCTTCTCTTGGTATTGTCTTCAAGTGCAAAGAAGAAGGCAGGAATACCAATGTTAAACATACTGATGAATGTGACCTGCGAAGCCTGAAGCGGATAGGTCATCAGGCTGACAATGGCAAATATTGATAATAATAGTGAAAAGATATTCTTAACAAGGAACAATGTAGCTGATCTTGTAATGTTATTGATATCTCTTCTTCCCTCAGACACGATCTGTTTCATGTGTGAGAAATCTGAATCAAGAAGGACTACCTGAGCTGCCTGCATGGCTGCTTCTGAACCTGCCGCCATTGCGATGGAGCAGTCCGCATCCTTCATTGCAAGGATATCATTAACACCGTCACCAGTCATGGCGACTTTATGACCAACCTTTTGAAGAGCTTTGACGAGCTTCTGTTTCTGCTCGGGCTGAACTCTTCCAAATACAGTATATTTATCAGCTGCTTCTGCAAGCTTCTCATCGTCCAGAGGACGAACATCAACATATTTTTCAGCGCCTTCAATTCCAGCCTGTCTAGCGACCTCAGAGACGGTCACAGGGTTATCACCTGAGATAACTTTTACTTCTACGCCCTGCTTTTTGAAATAAGCAAATGTTTCTGCTGCATTCTCTCTAAGAGGATTCTGAAGAAGTATAAACATTACAGGAGTAACAGTTCCATCTGCTGTTCCGCTTTCAGGAACAGGAACTGAAGTCTCATCATTGACGGAATATTCTGCAAAGACAATAACTCTAAGGCCCTTACTTGCATATTCATTGATAAGCTTCTTGTAATCATCATAATCCTTTTGAAGGATAATATCAGGAGCACCAAGAACATAGGTCTTGTCATCAAACTGAACACCTGAGTACTTTCTGACTGATGAAAATGGCAGGTTAGAAACACATCCTCTGGCACCCATAGATGGGAAATAATCAGCCAGAGCCTGCATTGTCATATTATCGTCAGGAAGGGCTTCAATGTATTCAGACATTCGGATACGATCCTTGGTCTGTTGCTCCTCACTTCTTCCCTCAGCAGGAATAATGTCACAGACAAGCATTGAATTGTCTGTAATAGTACCGGTTTTATCAACACAGAGTATGTCAACTCTTGCAAGTGTCTCAGTACTCTTCATGTCATGAAGCATTACCTGGTTCATACCAAGTCTTACAGCACTCATGGCAAGAGCAAGGCTTACAAGAAGGTACATACCTTCCGGGATCATACCTATGACAGCTGCAACCATTGAAACAATACTTTCACTAAAGTTATTGCCAAGGGTAAGGCTCTGCCACATAAGTGTGACACCTACAGGAATGATGGCAATACCTGAGAAGATGACTATCCTGTTGATGGATTTGATCATCTCAGACTGCTCTCCGGCCTTCATCTTCTTAGCTTTAAGTGTCAGCTGTGAGATATAAGACTTCTCACCAACACGAATAAGTCGTGCATAGCAAAGTCCGTTAACAACAAAGCTACCGCTCATAAGCTCGCTGTCAACTTTTTTATTGATCTCGTCCGCTTCACCTGTAAGAAGAGCCTCGTTTACATTAACTTCACCGGATATAACTATCGCATCGGCAGGAATCTGGGCTCCACTTCTTAAAACTATCACGTCGTCTATAACCAGATTCTGGATCGGAACAGTTATCTCCTCGCCATCTCTTAAAACCTGACATGTAGGCGCATTAAGAACAGAGAGATTATCTAAAACCTTCTTGGCCTTAAGCTCCTGAAAAATACCGATAAGAGTGTTAGCGATAACAACCGGTAAAAATGTAAGCGATCTGTATGAGCCGGCGATAATAAGAAGTACCGCCAACACAGTAAAGATCAGGTTGAAATATGTAAATATGTTTTCTTTTAAGATATCTTTCGTGGATTTCTGCGCGTTGTCGATCTGAGTATTTCCGTACCCACGTATATATCTGTCCTGCGCCTCCTGTGCAGTAAGTCCTGTCATAATAACCTTCCTGGAGTATTATTTTGCTGTGTGATGAATATTTCTGATCGGAATATTTGCATATAAAGCAGGTACGGAGTTAGTACCGCTTTCATCTGTTTCCATCTGAGTAATGTGAATGTCTAACTGGTCTTTATCTACTTCAGCATACTTGGAAAGCACTTCAAGAATATCGCTCTTAATACGTTCCATTATTTCAGGTGAGCAATTAGCACGATCAGAGACAAGAACCATCTTAAGTCTGTCTTTTGCTACATCGCCTGAACTTTTCTTTTTGAACAAATCTGACAGTTTCATTGTACGTCTCCCCTTCCGCCTGGTAGTTTTTTATTTGCTGAATAATTTACTGAAGAATCCTTTTTTAGTATCAAGATCAAGGAAAGGAACCTGTTCTCCATTCAAACGTCTGCAGATATTCATATATGCCTGACCTGCAAGTGACTTGCCGTTACCTGCAAGCGGTATACCTCTGTTAGTAGCAACAACTACATCCTCATCATCCGGAACGATTCCGAGAAGATTAACTGCAAGAACTTCGACAACATCGTCAGCGCTCATCATATCGCCGCGCTTAACCATGTCAGGTCTTAATCTGTTAACTACAAGCTGTGAATCCTTCATTTCATTGGCTTCAAGAAGTCCGATGATTCTGTCTGCATCACGAACAGCTGATACTTCAGGTGTAGTAACAACTACTGCCTTGTCAGCTCCTGCGATAGCGTTTTTAAATCCCTGCTCAATACCAGCAGGACAGTCAATAATAACATAGTCAAACTGCTCTTTAAGCTCTGCTGTAAGCTTCTTCATCTGTTCTTCATTGACTGCATTCTTATCTCTCTGCTGTGCAGCTGCAATAAGATACAGATTTGCATTATCCTTATTTTTAATAAGTGCCTGTGCAAGTTTGCAATTGCCTTCAACAACATCAACAAGATTGTAAACAATGCGGTTCTCAAGTCCGAGTACAACATCAAGGTTACGAAGACCTATATCTGTATCAACCAGAACTACCTTCTTGTTAAGTAATGAAAGACCGGTACCGAGATTGGCTGTAGTAGTAGTCTTACCTACGCCTCCCTTACCAGATGTAACAACTATAACTTCTCCCATTGTAGCCTTCCTCCAAAGAATAATATTTATTAAAATCGTTTGATTTTATTATCTGATCATTTAAAAAACTGATTGCTTCTAAGATATTTACTGTTAAATTCAGATCTGGCGATAGCGCCCTGATATGTGTATGCAACTTCAGGTCCTGTAGTTGCATTTCGTGCCTGCTTTCTTCTGAGAAGTCCTTTAGATCTTGATGAGGCCTCTTCTTCAGAAACAGCAATTGCATCAGCGATCCTTACCTGAAGAGGCTTGAAATCTGTAGCAACTACGAAAGCATTCTGATCTCCGGTAGCACCTGCAAATGCATTACCCTTCAGAGCTCCAAATACAAAGATGCATCCTGCAGAAACAATACTTCCACCCGGATTAACATCACCAAAAACAATAATTGAATGCTGAGATATTATCTCCTGTCCTGAACGAATGTTACCAACATGGATCCTGGCATTGGCATCACCTATCTGCTCAAATGCTGCCTGATAAGCTTCATTATAAGCCTGATCCACAAGCTGCTGTCTCTCTTCATGAGAAAGTTCAGGTTTTATTGCCTGAGGCTGTATCTGTTCTTTAGAAGAGATTGCCATAGAACCTGCTTCTGAAACCATCTTTGTAAAGGCAGTATCAAGAGGATGATCCTCATCCAAAATGCATACGATACTAAGCTTAGTAGTTCTTGAAATGATATCAAGAACTTCATTCTCCTCTGCTTCAGAAAGTCTGCGTCCTCTTATCAAAAGGCCCATACTGGAATTGCCAAGGAAAGAAGCCGCCTCAGTAAATTTCTGTTCGATCAAATCTTTAAGTTGTATAAAAGGAATAGTTTCATCAAGTACCAGAATGATACCAGACTTTGTCCCCTTAATAGAAACTGGCTGTGCCATTTCTAAGTCCTCTTTTCAATACCATGCTGCCAATAATGTAATTTATCAGCGCATATAATATTTTAACTCATTTATCAAATAAGGGCAATGTAGAATATTGCTGTGATAGAAAAAGGCTCCGGATAAACCGGAGCCTTGATAAACAAAGTTTTGATTATTTAAGTCCAGCCTGAGCCATAACTTCTTCAGCGAAGTTATCCTGCTTCTTCTCAATGCCTTCGCCTGTCTCAAAACGAACGAAGCTCTTGATTGAAAGATCAGCGCCGTTTGCCTTAGCAACCTGTGCGATGTACTGAGCAACAGTCTGCTTTCCATCTTCAGCCTTAACATAAACCTGCTCGTTAAGGCAGATCTCTTTAAGCTCTTTGTTAAGACGGCCAACGAGCATCTTCTCAAGAATCTGCTGAGGCTTTCTCTTCTCTTCAGGAAGTTCCTCATTTTCCTTTGTAGCCTGAGCAAGAAGGATCTCCTTCTCGTGCTCTTTGTACTCTTCAGGAACATCGTTCATATCAACATACTTAGGAGCAAGAGCTGCAACCTGCATAGCTACGTTGTGAAGAGCTTCTTTGATGTCATCGTTAACAACATCTGTCTTAGCTTCTACAAGAACAGAGATACGTCCGCCACCGTGTACGTAAGGTACTACGATACCTTCAGAAGCTGTAAGCTTCTCGAAACGACGGATATCGATCTTCTCAGAGATAACTGCTGTGATCTCTACGAGAGCTTCCTTAACAGACTTGCTTGAATCCTCGTTCCATGCCTCGTTCATGAAAGAATCAAGGTCCTGAGAATCAGAATTAACAGCCTGTGTTGCTACTGCATTAACGAATGCCTGGAACTTCTCGTTCTTAGCAACGAAGTCTGTCTCAGAGTTAACTTCTACAACTGCTGCAGTCTTCTCGTCCTTTACAGCTACTGCTGTAAGACCCTCAGCTGCGATACGGCTAGCCTTCTTCTCAGCCTTAGCCTGACCGTTCTTTCTGAGGAACTCTACTGCTGCATCCATATCTCCATCAGAAGCAGCAAGAGCCTTTTTGCACTCCATCATTCCTGCGCCTGTTGATTCACGTAATTCTTTTACCATTGCTGCTGTAATAGCTGCCATTGTTTTATTCTCCTTCTCTCAGATAATGTTCAAACCCGCCGCCGAGAGACAGCGGGTTTGAACTTAAGTTTTATAAATTATTCAGCGTCTTCTGAAACTTCTTCAGCTACTGAAGCTTCAACTTCAGCACCCTGGTTAGCTTCGATAACAGCGTCTGCCATCTTACCAACAAGAAGTTTAACGGCACGAATAGCATCATCGTTACCAGGAATGATGTAATCAAGCTCTTCAGGATCGCAGTTTGTATCACAAATACCAACAAGTGTGATTCCAAGTGCGTGAGCTTCCTGGATGCAGATGTGTTCCTTCTTAGGATCTACTACGAAGATTGCATCAGGGATTCTCTTCATATCGCGGATACCGCCGATATTTCTCTGAAGCTTGTCAAGTTCCTTCTTGAGACCAGCAACTTCCTTCTTAGGAAGAACTTCGAATGTTCCATCAGCCTGCATTCTCTCGATATCTTTCATGCGCTGAATTCTTGACTGGATTGTTGTGAAGTTTGTGAGCATACCACCGAGCCATCTCTCGTTAACATAGTACATACCGCAACGAAGAGCCTCTTCCTTAACAGCATCCTGAGCCTGCTTCTTTGTACCTACGAAAAGTACTGTACCGCCCTGCTCAGCGATCTCGAAGATTGCCTTGTAAGCTTCATCAACCTTACCAACTGACTTCTGAAGATCGATAATGTGGATGTTGTTTCTCTCTGTGAAGATGTAAGGAGCCATCTTAGGGTTCCATCTTCTTGTCTGGTGTCCGAAGTGTACACCTGCCTCAAGTAACTGTTTCATTGTAACAACGCTCATGATATTACCTCCATTTGGTTATTCTTCCGTACGTCCTCACTCTTTGGCCCCAGGCGGCGTTAACACCCGGGAGAGACCTTCATTCAACTGCAATGCAGCACCCGAACGAAGAACAGACATACGTGATTGATTTGTTATCGCGGAAATATCAAAGGACATAAACATCCCTATAAATTTCCACAGCTCTACTACAATAACATACAAATGCAGTAAGCGCAAGGGTTTTTTACAAAAAAATAAAGCCCATCACCTTCCGGTGATGAGCTTAGCTATATCTTCATATGAGGAGCCTGCTGTAATATAGTAGGTTCCAGAACGTATGTAGCGGTCGAGGCCTCTTGAAACGAGGTATGCATCGAATGCTGATGCGTCGTCTATGGCTCCTGCATTTTGTAATACTCTGCATACTGATGCAGAATCACTTCCGCCAGGAATCTGAACTACTACTGACTGGCCGGTTGTGGCTGTGCCTGATTCTTCAACGGCAGGTTCATCTGGAGTGTCTGTGGATGGAGGCGGTGTAGTTGTTATATCCGTACCAGCCTCATCGGATTCTGTCATTTTAGAATCTGTGTTCTTAGCTGTATCCGTTTCATCTGTCACGGCGTAGGCTTCGCCGTCCTCAACTTCGATCTTAGTAGTGGATTCTTTTGAAGCGTCTGCAGCTTCTTCGGAAGCCTGCTGCGAATCTGTGGATTTTGCGAGAGCCTGTGATATCGCTTCCTGAGTTTCATCAGTTTCTTCCGGAACTGTGTCACTTGTCGAAGTGAGTTCTTCGTCGATCGTTGTAGATACTTCTTTTCCTTCTTCAGATACTTCACCACTCTCTTCCTCAGAGGCAGATGCTTCCAGAGGATACGCAGTAGCGTAAAGCGTCCCTTCGTTTTTGTCGTTTTCATCAGGATTCTCCACAGGCGTGATCTGACCTACATTAGAGCTATCTGATGCAGGATCATTTTCTTTTCCAACATTAACGCCTCCAAATATAAGAAGCGCCAAAGCTCCGATCAAAAGACCTATTCCAAGACCTCGCAAGTACAATTTCAGTTTCATGTTCCCCCTTTCAGGCCTTTAAATCTTCACCCATAAGGCCCAGGTCGTAAGGTTACTTATTCACCAAAATCAGATCTGTCTTTTTCTGCGATTCTTTTGTGCCAGTTCTATCACAAGTCCTACTTCGCCAACTCCAAGTCCCAGTTCTCTGGCTATTGCTATATTGGATTTGCCAGCTTCATGCATCTCCATTATCTTATTATTCTGACGGTTCTGTTCGCTTATTTCATCATATTCTTTAGCTCCGCGCTGTGCATCGCTTATAGGTATAACTTTATCAGATACAGGATCTGATGCTGCAGCAGCTATGGCACGAACCGCTTCCATCTCATCAGTAAGGGCACTGAAGTCATCTTCAGAAGTTTCAGGTGTGCCAAATACTCTTGCGAACTGCTGATCAAGGTCTTCGCTGGAAAGATGCTCTGTGGCACCAAGAGGTGCAAATCCTGAACTTTTGGCATCTATGCCGTCGAATATGTTCTGATCTGTTCCTGGTGATGATTTACCTGCTCTTACATCGCCAAATACAGAACTTTGATTTTTCTTATTATTTTTTTCCATAGCAGCTTTAGCCTGTTGAATACCACTTACGGTACCATCCAGCTCATAGCCGTCAATTCCAAGGTTTTCAAAGAAATTATTGGCTGCTGCATTGTGAAAAGAAACAGGAGGTGTAGCGGCATCATAAAAGCCTGCAGGTGAATTGGAATCAGGAGGTGCAATATTAGCAGATCCCGGATTGATCCCGTGAGCCATCATGCTGACTTTGGTTGCTGCTTCTCTTGCTGCTCTTGCAGTGATCTCTGCATCACGAACTGTCTGAAGCGCCTGTTCCTGTGTCTTGTTCGCTTCAGATACTGTTGATGTGAGATTTTTCTGCTTATCATTGAGCATGTCGTACATAAACATGACTTCGTCATGATTTTTATGAATGTCGTTCATGACTGTATCCGCATACTCGCTGATAGCGCTCATTTTCTCATTGGTAATACGATCCAGGCCTCTCTCCGTCTTAAGAAGAGACTCCTCGATCGTATCATCTATTTCTCTTTGGATTTTATCGTGAGATTTTTCAATAGAATTATGGACAGCCTGTGCTACAGCTGATTCCATAGCTTTTTTATCGTCCTTTTCAAGGTCCTTGCCAACAGGAAGGATAAATCCAAGTACAATCGCGATAACGCCGCCGATCAGTAAAATAACTACGCCAATTCCCATCCAGTCCTCCTTGCCTTTGTTTATGGATACACAAAGGCATAACCCAAGCATAAATTTATGATGTTAACATGATGCTGAACAAAAAACTTCCCATTTTAGTCGAGAGGAGCTACTCTTACATCTCCCTCTTTTTCCACAAATCTGCTGAACTTGACGGGTTTTGATACTGTCATTGACAATTCCCCAATTGTTATGACAGTTCCGGCGTTACAGATGCCACTAACGCTAACATAGGCATCATGGGTATCTGAAAGCTTATCCTGAAGTTCCATCAGATTCTCTGATTTTTCATTAATGTCATTTTCAAGCTGCGTCTTCATAGCCATGAGCTTCTTGGCATATGCTGCCTGGTCTGGACTAAGGACAACTCCTGCCTGGAGCTTTTTGACTATGCCTTCAACTGTAGGCTTGATCTGCTGAAGATTTTTATTGGCTTCTCCGATCTCAGTCATAAGGTCACGGATCCTGGTCTTGAGGGTAGGATCAACGCCAACGTCTATCCTGGTCGTTGTTCCCATCTCACCACCAATAGTGATAACGCTTACTCTCTCGCCTGCGACCACATGTCCGCCTACTATAAAGCCCTTATGACCGGTAACATTAACCTCTGTACCTGCCTGTACATCTGAATGCAGTATAGATTCGGCATTTACGCTACCGCCCGCGATAACCTTAGCATTCTCTATAAATTTAGTAACAACGTTGCCACCGGCTTTAATAGTACCGCCGCCTGCTCCGTTGATACCTCTTTCCATGATAATATCAGCTCCGGCTTCAAGAACAGCTCCTTCGATAGTGCCCTTGACTTCAATGTTGCCACCGGCTTTTACATTAAAACCGGAAGCTATATAACCTGCAACAGCAACGCTGCCGTCGTAGTCTATATTGCCCGTTGATACGTCAACGTTCTTAAGATTCAGTACATTGGATACAACAACCTTGCCATCCTGAAGAGACACATGACCTGCCTTTTCAGCGGTAAGTGTTAGCTTATCCTCCGAGATAGTAACATTAAGACCATAGCGAAGACTCTTAACCTTAACAGGCTTTGGCTTAACCTGATTACCATAAACACTTGTTCCGTAGTCGCCCATATCTGCAGGCGTAAGAACTGCAAGAAGATCTCCTTCCTTGCAGGGGTTTATGATATTGAGCTTATGATAATCAACCGAGCCGCCCGGCTTAAGGGTCGGACGAGGTCTTTTACTTGTTCCGAATTTATATTCGATCACGGCATCGCTTCCGTCTCTTGGAAGCTTACCCTTTGCGATAATGTAATCTTTACAATATTCTCTTTTGGCAAAAAAACTTTCGATGACGTCCTTATCAACGCCGAATCTGATCTTCTTAAGCACCAGGTCCCCAATTACTTCTTTGGAATCTGTGAGCTGACCATTTTCACCACCGGCAATATTTTCAGATGGAGGATAAAAACGGACAACAACGCTCATCTGATCTTCAGAAATGATCATGTTGTACTGCTCCCTTACAGGATTGGCCCTGTTAGGGGTAAAATAAACAGGCTCGCCGTCCATTTTTTTGACAGCTTCATTAACAACCAGAACATCATAACCAAGTCTGTTCCTGTCCAGATATTCAGTTATTTCATTGGTAGTGATCTCAGGATCGCCGTCAGTTGCGCCAAACACTTTGACAGCTGTCCCGGCCTTACCTATAACAAGCTGAAAATATCCATTCATCTACGCTCTCCATTAGGATGCATTTCTATGTCATTATGCTATGTCATTATGCTCTGTCTGTAATGATGCCCATGTACTTGCCCATCTTGCCGCGCATCTTCTGAAGCGCTCTTGTATGGAGCTGAGATACTCTGGATTCAGAAACCTCCAAAATGTTACTTATTTCTTTCAAAGTAAGCTCTTCGTAATAATACAAAAGAATGACTTTACGCTCTTTTTCTGTCAGAAGTTCAAGTGCTTCACCAAGCATCTTCTTAAGTTCAGCCTTCTCGATAACTTCTTCGGGCTTATCGAATCTTGCGCCGTGGTTGCGGTCTTCAGGAACGTCTGATCCCTGTTCCATGAACTCGTTAAGAGAGATGACACCTGTGACCTTCATCTGACTCTGCCAGTTAAGATATTCCTCTTCAGTAATATTCATTTTCTTGGCAATCTCAGCATCAGTCGCAACGTGACCGCTCTCTGCCTCAACTTCCTTGATGGCGATATCGATCTTCTTCTGACGGTCCCTTATGGTACGAGGAATCCAGTCCATCTTTCTGATCTGGTCAAGGATCGCACCACGAATACGAAGGCTCGCATAAGTCTCAAACTTAACGTCCTTCAGGGTATCGAACTTGTCGATAGCATCAATAAGGCCAAATATGCCATAGCCAACAAGGTCATCATATTCGACATTAAAACCAAGATACATTGAAAGTCTGCCCGCAACCAGCTTGACCAGTGGAGCATATTCAAGTATCAGCTTTTCTCTTATTTCAGGAAGTTTAGAATTTTCGTATTCTTTCCACAACTTGATTCTTGCTGCTTCATCCATGTAGAGCTTACCCCCATGTTCGAGTTTTAAAAGCACACGATATATCTAAAGAATAACTTCTATGAAACTAATATTAGAAAAAAATGTCCTCTTCTTCTCTCGCAGCTGCTGCTTTTGCCTGCGATATCAGTTCTTCAGCCTCAAGTCTCGCCTTTTCCTCATCCCTTAGGCGTTCCTGTTCAAGTCTTTTGTCTATCCAGCGCTTAACGGCTTCAACCTCGTATTTTTCCACCATATTCTGAAGAACAGCCCCAAACAAAAGAAACAGGGCCAAAGAACCGCATAATACCAGAAACCACCTCACCGTCGGCATCCCATCAAAGTACGTATATATCGCAATGACGGACGCACCAAGCAAAGTAACAAAAGGCGCAATAAGTTTTGTTTTGGGATCGATCAGAACCTTATAATTGACCTTGATGATCTCTGTTTTTTTCTTGGCCTTTTCATTTTTTCTTATAGCCCTGATGATATTTTCAACCCGGGGATCCTTCCACATTTCGGGATGATCACCAAAAATATCCTCATCAGTAATGGTACCTTCTCCGGCTTCAGTAGTCTCTTCGTCCAAAGTTTCAAGGTTGTCTTCATCACTCATATGATCTTCTCCGGTTTGCCAACAGCCCTAATTACATAATCTCCCGTCTCCGGATAAAAAATAACTGTTCGTCCAAAATTAAGACCTGTATCCTGAGAAAGGACTCTGATATTCAGCTCTTTAAGAGCTTTCAGTGAAGCCGCCACATTACGCTCACCAACGTGCATACTGTTGCTGGCAGACTGAAAAGCAAACATAGTTGCACCACCAGCCAGTTTGGCAACCATCCTGCTCTTGGATGCACCAAGCGCTTCCATGCGTTTTACAAGCTCTCTTATTCCGGTATCTGCAAACTTAGGAATATTATTGTTATTCCTGATCTCGGTAGAATCCGGAAGCATAATATGAGCAAGACCACCAATCTTGGTGACAGGATCTCTTATTGCGATACCGCAGCAAGATCCAAGACCAAGAGTCGTGATTCCATCAGGTGCCTTACATGTATTCAGATCAGCCATTCCTACTTTTATAATTTCAGGCATGCATAATCCTCATAAGATTAGTAATAACCACCATACATAATGCTGAAAGTCAATATCGTCTTTGCTGATGTTGACCTTCCAGAGATAAAACATCTCTGATGTTTTATCTCATCACTCAAACATAGAAATATCGATACCAAGAGAACCAAGGATTTTCTTGTATCCATCTATATCAGGCAAAAGAATAAAATATCCACTTATCTGAACATCATCTGAAAATCTGTTCTCTATAAGAAGAAGCTTATCTCCCATAAGTCCGAATTCTATTGCAGGCACGGAAAGAATAGCTCCTGCCATGTCAACAGCAACATACGGAACTGAAGGGATCATCTTTAAATTTGTCATTGTTGCAAGGGAATTAAGATATGAACCGGTAATGATATTACCAATCTCTTTAAGCGCAGAAAGTTCCATTTCGTCAAATGGTTCATCGTCGGACTTATCCTGCATGATAAGTTTGTTGGCAAGATATCTTGCTTCCTTCTGTCCTGTAAGGAACATAATGGAACCATCAACATCGCCTTCCATACGAAGATAGATGCCGGCCATTATCTGGTCCGCACCACCCATGCAGTCACCAACATCTTTGAATTCAAGAAGCTTTACACTTGGAACTGACATATCAACTTTAGCACCAAGCATCTGTGCCAGTGCTGTTGTAGCATTACCAGCTCCAATATTACCAAGTTCCTTGAGCACATCATAATATTGCTCGGAAAGAGCATCAAGACTTAAATCAGCCAAATCATACCCTCCTGAACTGTTGTACCTCTAATTACCATATAAAGAGAGAAGTTTTAAAAAACATTCTCTCTTTATATAGTATCACATTTTCATTTTAATTTTAATATTATATCGTTATTCTTTCTTTTCTTTTGCAGTTTCTGGATCAAGTGCTGTCAGATCCAGAATGGATACCAGTCCGCCCTCGTATTTACCTACGCCTGAGATGAACTTACCGTTAGTCTTCTTGGTCTTTTCATCAAAGGAAAGCTTGTCGATGTTGCGGGAACCGATATTCAGTACCTGATTAACTTCATCAACGATAATACCAAGGAGTTCTCCTTCATCGCCGATCTTAAGGATAATGATACGGCTCTTGTTGGTAATCTTATCTTCTTCCATTCCCATGAGGATACGAATACTCATAACAGGAACGATAACGCCTCGAATATTAAGAACGCCTCTGAAGTAATCATCAACTTTGGGAACTCTTGTAATATTCTGCATCCTGACTATATTATCGATATACTTGATATCGATACCATACTGCTCGTCAGCAAGCTTGATGATGATATATTGAACAATTTCACCAATATCTTGTGTATCTCTGAGTGCATCCATGATTTAACCTCATGCCGCGAGTGAAACGAGAGGCTAATGGTTGGAAGTGATGGAGCTCGCGACACCACTTCCAGAGTTTGAAATCACATTTTCAAACTCACCCTCCTATCTGATTGGTATCAAGAATGAGTGCAATTTCGCCATCGCCAAGGATTGTAGCGCCGCTTATGAACTTACACTTAGTCATGTACTTACCAAGAGGTTTGATAACGATTTCCAGCTGACCCTCAAGTTTATCAATAACGAGACCAACCTGCTGATCACCACGTTTGGTGATAACTACGATCATGTCTTCGTTAGGATCATTTGTAGACTCATTATCAAGAACTTCATTCATTCTGATAAGTCTTGTTACACTACCACGGAGGTTAATAACCTCTTTATTTGATACAAACTTGATATCCGATACAGGAACATTTTCAATAGACTGAATGGAATCAAGCGGAATAGCATATTTCTCGCCACCAACTTCAACCATGAGACCCTGGATGATAGCAAGTGTAAGAGGAAGTCTTATGATCCATGTGGATCCTTCTCCAAGTTTGGTATTAACTGTTACTGTACCAGACAAGGATTCAACCTTACTCTTAACAACATCAAGGCCAACGCCTCGGCCTGAAATCTCGGAAACCTGCTTAGCAGTTGAGAATCCAGGATGGAAAAGAAGTTCTACCGCCTGCTGCTCTGTAAGAACATCAGCTTCTTCACGGGTCATGATACCCTTTTCAACAGCCTTATTTCTAACTATATTAGCGTCGATACCATTACCATCATCACCAACTTCGATGACAACTGAGTTACCATCCTGATAAGCATGCAGGAAGATCTGTCCTGTTTCATCCTTACCACGGGCAAGTCTTGTCTCAGCATCTTCGATACCATGGTCGGCACTGTTTCTGAGAAGGTGCATCAAAGGATCACCGATCTCATCAACAACGGTACGGTCCATTTCTGTCTCTTCACCGGTCATGGTCAGTTCCATCTTCTTACCAAGAGCCTTGGTAAGATCTCTGATCATACGAGGGAACTTCTGAAGTACGGATTCGATAGGAACCATTCGTACTTTCATAACTGATTCATGAAGATTTGTTGTTACTGATTCAAGATATTCTATCTGTTCAGTAACATTGCTGTTCTGTATTCCAGCTGACTCTGTAGCAGAAATCAGGGAGTTCTTAGCAATGATAAGCTCTGATACCTGGTTCATAAGGGAATCGAGCTTTTCTGTATCAACACGAATTGTTCTTGATACAACAGGCTTACCTGCAGGTTTCTTAGCATCAGCTGCTTTGCTAACTTCAGCAGGCTTTGCTGCAGGCGCTGGTGCCGGAGCTGCGGCTGCAGGTGCAGGTGCAGGTGCCGCCGGAGCTGCTGGTGCCGGAGCCGCTGCTGCAGGTGCGTTTTCTGCTGCTGGTGCAGGAGCAGGTGCATCAGGATCAAATTCACCTATTTCAACCGATTCAATTTCAGATACATTCTTGGCGATTTCTGAAACTTTCTCGACATCCTCAGTATCAGTAATAACAATAAGTGAGAATGTAAAATCAAACTTCTCATCTTCGATATCCTGATTGCTGGGATCTGAAGCAACAACTTCACCGATATCTTCCAGACCTTTTACAACAAGGAAAGCTCTGGCTGCCTTTAAAAGACAGGTATCCTGAATCTTAACTGTAAGGCCAAATACCTTACGGCTGTCAGCGATACCCTTCTTGATAGCCTCTTTGGCTGTATCATCAAGAGGAATAAGATGCCAGTCACCATGAGGAACAGCAGGTTCTCCAGAAGGAGCCGCTGCTGGTGCGCCATCTGCTGCAGGTGCTGCTGCTGCAGGTGCTGCGCCGCCTCCGCCAGCCTTTCCGGCACGAATATCTGCAAGGGCCTGAATAAGGTCTGCATTTTCTTCTGTACCTTCATCCTGTGAAGATTCGATATTATCAACATATTCCTGAACCGCATCAAGACATTTGAAAAGGGTATCAGTCATATGTGTGTCAACTTTTAATGTACCATTACGCACATCTGAAAATACATCTTCCATGTCATGGGTCAGCTGCTGCATGCGCTTATAGCCCATGGTACCTGCCATACCCTTCATGGAATGCGCCGAACGGAAAATCTCATTGACACAATCTTCGTTGGTAGGATCATCTTCCAGAGTCATAATAGCATCGTTCAGAGTCTGGATATGTTCCTTAGCTTCATCAAGAAACACGCCTAGATATTGGGAAGTATCCATCTTTTATTACCCTCCTTGAAGAGTTAATAACCGGAATGCAGGCGTGATTTCTTAACAAAGTCGGGAGTTAGATTACAACCCCCATGGACTTGTTTACAAGTCCGGAGTTATAGCACTTCGTGCTATAACTCCTCCGGACATGCTTTGCCAAAATCCACCGGACATGAGAACCCTGTTCTCATGTCCAGAGTTAGAACGCTAGCGTTCTAACTCATCACCCCTACATTCATTACTATTTCCTGTGCGATCTTATCCAGCGATACTACCTGATTGGACAATCCGGCAGATGCTACAGCTCTCGGCATTCCGTAAACTGTACAGGATTCTTCATCCTGTGAGATAACATGCACTCTTTTACTGGCTTTAAGGTTCTTGATTCCTTCCGTTCCGTCAGCGCCCATTCCTGTCATGACTACACATACAACTTCATCATAATTTGAATTTGCAAGTGACTCATACATGAAGTTGGCACTTGGCTTAACTCCTTCTCTTGTAGGTCCGTCTTTAAAGTGGATCACAAATTTACCGGAAGGATTTTTTTCTATATGCATATGCACACCGCCCTTGGCGATATAAACGGTTCCTTTTTGGAGTTCATCTCCTTCTGCTGCTTCCTTAACACTTATCTCTGACAGTGAGTCAAGACGAGAAGCAAGAGAAGCTGTGAAACCAACCGGCATATGCTGCACCAGTACAACAGGTGCTTTGAGATTTTTTGGAAGCTTAGGTATTACCGCCTGAAGAGCTCTAGGACCGCCAGTAGAAGATGCTATAGCGACGATCTTATTGCCGGATATGCTGGCTGTGTTCTTCTGAACTGCCTGCATGATCTGCTTATCAATTTTTTTATCGGCGGGTTTTTCAGTTTTATTAACAGTTACGATAGAAGGCAGTTTTGAAATGCTTACGCTCCAAAGGGTTGAAAGAAATTCCTTGGTGAAATCCTCTCCTTTGCAGGCTGAAGCTCTATCAGGTTTATGAACGAAGTCTATAGCTCCAAGATCCAGAGCATCCATTGTGACCTGAGCACCTTCCATGGTATCTGTGCTGGCCATCATAGTACGTATTCTGATCTTTTCTTCGTTCAATTTCTTAAGAAGCTCAATACCATTCATCTTGGGCATATTAACGTCCAGGACCATGACATCATAAGTATTGGACTGTCTGAGCATCTCAATTGCTTCTACACCATCTCTGGCGGTAGCTTCCACATGAAATTTTGAATCTGAATTAATGATATCACTGAGAACGCTTCTCATAAGTGCAGAGTCATCAACCAAGAAAATTTTTTTCATATTTACGCCTACTTTCTATCGTTTTAACGTTGCTCACTTTTTGATAACTACGTCAATTTTAAGATGTACTTCCAGGTCAAGTTACAGGATGTAACTTAGACATATCCAGAAATGCATGGATGCATTTCTATGTCCGGTTACAGGATGTAACTTGCACCTGTTCAGAAGTACAGGGATGTACTTCTAGGTGCGTCGCATTAATTTTCGCTCTTCTTCAAAGATGTAATGGATTATATCTTCACGATCATCTTCATCTATATTGGTATACTTAACCCTGTGTTCAAAACTGCCCTGCTTGTTTTCTAGCTCTCTGGTCTTAAGTATCTGCCCGATGATCCTGTAATCCTTAGGATTACCTCTTTGAGGAAGCTGGTAACAGATGAATATCCTGGAGTTCTCATCAAATCTTTCCGAAGATATAAACCTGATACCTCCTCCACTTATATCGACAATCATTCCTTTTTCCATAGGTTCATCACCATCAAGAGAAAAGAATGGATTATCCCTGATCGCCAAATCTTCTTCCTGTGTCAGATTCCTGAATTTGAAATTTATCGCACAGCTGAAACGGTAATATTCTCTTCTTTGCAGCTTTGAAAGCGGAGACGTCAGTTCCAGGGTGAGAATATACATATTATTGGACCTGTATCTGTCCTCAACCCGTCCATTGCACTGGAACAGCCCCTTATCAGAATAAAATACTATCGTATAAGTGCCGTCTACTGGGAGAAGTTGCAATTGCCCTTTTTCCATAGGCATCATGACATCGATCTTCTCCTCCGAAAGAATGTCGTAAATCTTGCTGGCATATGACCTTCTTTCGTTACTTGAGTCAGTAAAGTTACTGGTATAGGTCTGTAGTTCTATTCTGTTTCCCGGTATGATGTAGTCAGATAGCATGTCATCCTTTCGTGCCGCTTACGGCCTCGGCTGTAGTAGATTCTAGTTTTCTGCTCTTGATAATATGAGAAAAGAAAGCTGCCATTCCTCTGGGCTGGACCTCTAGCTGCGTTCCAGGTCCGCCTGTAAGTTTTTTTGCTATACTCTCAAACGATCTTACCGACTTTGCATTCGGAAAAGCAATCGACACCGGCGATTGCTGCATTACAGCGTTTGAAAGCTGTTGGTCCTGCGGAATAGAGCCAAGATAAGTAAGAGGAAGCTTTAAGTACCTTGTAGAAACAGCACTCAGCTTATGATAAAGCTGCTCGCCCTCTGCCTCTGAGCTCACTCTGTTAGAGACCGTTTTAATTACTGTATCCTCCCTACTAAATCTGGGGTGGTGATTAAGCGCTTTAAGAAGTGAATAGGAATCAGTGATCGATGTAGGCTCCGGAGTAGTCACAAGGATGATCTCACCACTTGCTACTAAAAACTCCAAAACGGCATCAGAAATTCCTGCTCCCGTATCCACAATTATTGTATCGGCTATTGCATCGAGTTCCGCAAGATTAACAATTATATAAACAAGATAATCTCGCGAAAGGTTATACATGCCCGAAATGCCGGAACCGCCTGAAATAAAGCCAACTCCCATTGGTCCCCAGGTAATAACTTCTTTAATATTTTTTCCCTGATAAATAAGATCACACAAATTATGTTTGGGAACTGTACCAAACATGATCTCGATATTGGCAAGTCCAAAGTCGGCATCAAGGATTATGACCCTCTGTCCCATCTTGCGAAACTGAATGGCAAGATTGATGGCCACATTGCTTTTGCCAACGCCGCCCTTACCACTTGTTACCGTAATAACTCTGGCAAGGGGTCTGTTAGACTTTGTAGAATTTGCATTCTTGATTATATTTCTAAGCTGAGTTGCCTGATCCTGCATAAACTATCCCCCGGCTTATTATTGAGATAAAAAATTCGTTTGTAAAACGCGATTATCTCGTCTTCCCACCCAGAAGGCTCTTAACCACTCTTTGGGCATCAAATACAGCGATATCATCAGGAACATTCTGGCCATTAGTGATGTAAGACATGGGCGCGCCGGTATGGAGTCTTATGTTATAAAGATTGCCCACAGCATTCGTCTCATCCATCTTGGTGAAAATAAGTTTATATTCAAAATCCTCTTTATAGTTATCAACTATCTCTAAAAGGTCACGATACTTGGTAGACGCACTCATAACAAGGAAAGTATCCGTATCCATCTTTTCCTTAAGAGCCTTTACATAACTTCCGACTTCGCTTCTTTGCTCCTCGTTGTGAATTGAGTGTCCGGCTGTATCAACCATGATATAATCCATATCCGCAAAGTCAGCTGCAGCCTTCTTAATATCATCAACGTTATAGATAACTCTGAAGGGAATCTCCAGGATCGAAGCATAAGTGCGGAGCTGTTCTGCAGCAGCTATTCTATAAGTATCTACTGTAATGAGCGCAACCTTCTTGTGCTGAACAACAGAAAGGTTAGATGCAAGCTTAGCAATAGTCGTTGTCTTGCCTACGCCTGTTGGACCTATGAATATCTCTGCCTTTACGCCGTTTTCAGAAGGTCCAATCTCTTCAGGGTTACCAAATTTCAGGATCATCTTCTGATATACATTGCTAAGGAAATATTCCAGCGGGACTCCGGGCTTTGCGAATCTTTCGACTTCGTCAGTAAGCTCGTTGACATAGTGCTCGTCAACTTCGTTTTCGATCATTGTGTTATAAAGGAGTTTGATAAAAGAAAGAGTCTCTTCGGGAATCGTATCGTCCTTTGCATGAACAGCAGCACCTTCGCTCTTTTCATCAGAAGTGGATGCTTCGTTTTCTTTTTGCGGACGCACAATATTTTTTTCCAAAAGAGAATGTAGAGAGTCAAGCTTCTCTTCTATAACAGAGCTTGAAGGCGATACGGTCACGCCAGGCCTTTCAAGCACAACAGAAGAAGCTGTAGCGTTCTCTGCAGCGATAGAATTGACATCAGCAAGTTTTGAGGATGATCCTGATCCGACTTTAAGTGGAGGAAGCACACCTGAAGTAGCCGCCTTCACAAGCTTCTTTGAAGGGTCTTCAGCCTTAACTGAAGGCTTTGATTCTGAACTATCTTCAGGAGTAATGATGCTCTTTTTAGGGCGTACGATCCTATCAGAAATATCCGGTTCTTCTTCGAGTGCTACCGTCACTTCTGTTTTTGGTTTTTGGAGAAAAGACCAAAAGCCCACCTTTCGCACAGGTCGTACATTCATCACGACGATACCCGTGCCAAGTTCTTCTCTGGCCTGCTCTGTGGCATCCTCTTCTGTTTTACCAACAAACTTCTTGATGATCATAGGCTCTTTTCCCATCTATAGTGGTCAGGATTACAGGATGTAATTTAGACATGTCCAGAAATGCATGGATGCATTTCTATGTCACGCGGTAACCATACCAACTGACTGAAGTTCAACGTCACTTTCCACCTCGTTGTAGGAAATGACGATCAGATCTTTGTAAGTCTCCTCTGTCATCTTTTTAAAGTACATTCTAACTATTGGAGAAGTCATGACTATAGGACTTCTACCGTTGTCTTCAAGCTTCTTGGCCTGAGATACAACGCTCTTAAGGATGGCTCTGGTCCTCTCAGGATCAAGAGTAAGATATGCGCCTGTTTCTGTCTGCTTGACGGATCCCATGATCTCCTGCTCGACCTTAGGATCAAGGGTTACGACGCTTGTGGTCTCACCAGGCACAAAATACTTATTAGAAATAGCGCGCTTAAGACTCTGGCGCACGTATTCTGTTAGTATATCCGTGTCGTGAGTACTTGGAGCATAATCTGCAAGAGTCTCAAATATCGTTACAAGGTCTCTTATTGATATACCCTCTGACAAAAGATTCTGAAGTACCTTTTCAATCTCACCAAGGCTCATAAGCTTTGGTACAAGCTCGTCAACGAGGGCTGCATGATTCTCTTTTAGATTATTGACAAGATTCTGAACATCCTGCCTTGTCATAAGCTCAGCAATATGTTCTCTTATAACTTCTGTAAGGTGCGTTGCGATAATTGATGGCGGGTCAACAACTGTATAGCCCATGGACTCTGCACGTTCTCTCTGGCTTTCCGTGATCCAGATAGCCGGCAGGTGGAAGGAAGGCTCGAAGGTCGGGATACCTGTTATCTCCTCTTCTACGTGTCCGGGATTCATGGCCATATAGTGGTCAAACAGAATTTCACCCTCGCTTATCTGTATACCTTTTATTTTAATAATATACTGGTTAGGGTTGAGCTGGATATTATCACGAAGACGGATAATAGGTACAACTGTTCCAAGCTCAAGGGCTATCTGGCGCCTTATCATAACAACCCTATCAAGAAGGTCACCGCCCTGGTTAACGTCAGCAAGCGGAATGATACCATATCCAAACTCAAGTTCGATCGGGTCAACCTGGAGAAGGGAGTTAACATTTTCAGGCTGCCTTATCTCTTCTGCCTGCGCCTCTTCTGCTTCTTCTACAGCTTCCTCTGTAGTAGCTTCCTCTACTCTTTGCTGCATCATCCTGCCACCCAGAATATAAACTGCACCGATCAAAACATATATAACCGGCGGAAGTGGCGAAAAAATACCAAGGAAAGCTATAACTGCACCTACAAGGTACATTACCTTGGGAAGGCCAAAAACCTGTTTTATCAGTGTATGACCAAAGTCAGATTCTCCAGCACCCTTGGTTACAAGTACACCGGTTGCAAGTGAAGTACAAAGAGAAGGGATTGAAGATACAAGGCCATCACCCATTGTAAGGATCGTATACTTATCTACAGCTTCGGAAATAGGCAGATTCTGACGAAGAACACCCATCATAATACCGCCGACAATATTAACAGCTGTAATGATAAGACCTGCGGCAGCGTCTCCCTTTACATACTTGGAAGCACCGTCCATGTTACCAAAGAAGGTTGCTTCCTGCTGAATATGGTCTCGTCTTCTCTTAGCTTCTTTATCATCTATAACACCCGTGTTCAGATCAGCATCAATCGCCATCTGCTTACCGGGCATAGCATCAAGTGTAAATCTGGCAGTTACTTCAGATACACGTTCAGAACCTTTGTTGATAACTACAAACTGTACGATTACAAGGATAAAATAAACGATTATACCAATGATCAGGTCACCGCCACCAACAAACTCACCGAATACTTCGATAACTTTACCGGGATTACCGGTTTTAAGTATAAGTCTTGTAGATGAAACGTTTAGAGCTATTCTGAAAACTGTAGTACAAAGGAGCATGGTGGGATAAAAGCTCATATCCAATGCTTCTTTGACATACATGGCATTAAACAAAATGGCAAAAGCCATAGAAAGGTCAACTGCAAGGAGTATATCCATGAGTTCTGCAGGGATGGGAATGATGAGCATAATAAGCGCAGAAACAATGTAGATAGCTACGCCATAGTCAAACACGAGCTCAGTAATCCTCTTACGATTCATAAGCATCCCCCTTTCCCAATCATTCTCACAAAATGATTGAAAAATGCACTAACCCTAACACCTTAATGATATTTTATCAAAAAACTAGCGCAATTTCATCATTTTTTCTATATTTTTCCTTGAAGTTTATATACATATGCTAAAACTTCTGCAACGGCTTTATAGAGTTCCGGAGGGATGAACTCGCCTATTTCAACGTTGGCATAAAGCATTCTTGCAAGGGGCTTATCTTCTACTATTTCAATATTATTCTCCTTGGCAACATCCTTAATCTTCTGAGCAACAAAGTCGGCACCTTTAGCGATAACCTTGGGAGCGGGGTCTTCATCCTGGTTATAAAGAAGAGCTACTGCATAGTGGGTAGGGTTTGTGATAACAACGTCGGCCTTGGGAAGTTCCTTCATCATTCGGCGCTGGGCAGCTTCTCTCATTCGCTGTTTTTGTTTTGCCTTGACCTGAGGATCACCTTCAGTGTCTTTATATTCATCTTTAACTTCCTGCTTAGTCATTTTCATGTCTTCGCGGAACTTATGCTTTTGATAGAGGAAATCAGCGGCGGCCACAATGATGTAGACTATGGCACAACGAAGGCCAACTTCAATTATTATATCCCCCATCAGGGCTATTCCTTGTTTGAGGGGCATGTCATAAAGAAGGTACAGTGATTCCTTTCTTCCTGTGAGGGTTACGTAAACTACTATTGAGATCAGGCTTATCTTAAGCACAGCTTTCAGGAGATTAAAAAGAGACTGAACAGAGAAAATACGCTTAATTCCGTTCAGGGGATTAAGCTTATCAAATTTAGGTTTCATGGGTTCCGGAGTCACCTTAAACCCAAACTGGATTATATTGCAGATAAGTGCCAGAGCAAAACCCGCGATGAGATACGGGAGAACTGTCAAAAGGGCTATAACTATTATTTTTATAAAAAGAGAATCAAAGGTAGCTTTGGGCAGATATCCATCAACCATCACGATGGTATCAGGGATATTTTCATAGATATTCCTGAAAAGAAATAAGAAGTTAGTTCCAAGATACTGCTTATAGACGCTCAAGATGATAAAAAAGGCAAAAAGATCCGCAGCCACGGTTATTTCCTGGCTCTTGGCTACCTGACCTTTTTTTCTTGCATCACTTAGTCTTTTGCTGGTTGCCTCTTCGGTCTTTTCACCGCCGGGGCCTTCTTTGGCAAAAAACTGAAGATCATACCTAAGGCGTAAGTCCATATGCGAACTCCTGAACGAGTATTTTCATCTGATCAAAAACAAAGTCAGACGCTGTTGACATAAGGGAACTTGTCAAAAACAGTATTCCAAGCCCTACTAATATCTTAAGCTGCATACCTACTGCAAACATATTAAGCTGAGGGGAAACCTTGGCAAGGATACCAAGGACAATATTCATGGTAAAACACACAATAAAAACGGGAAGTGTGATCCTGAAACCTATGACCATATAATCCTTCAAAAACTCAAGCATGGTCTTTAAAAGGAAATTGGTCTGAGGAACCGCACCGTTAACAGGTATTACAGTGAAAGAATCTGTCAGTGCTTTGACAAGATACCTGTACATACCGCTTATTATGAGCATTACCATTAACATCTGCTGATAAAGTGCACCTGTTATTGTTACATTGGTATTGGAAGATGGATCCATGACTGAAACCATGGAAAGTCCAGTCATCATATCTATTATCTGGCCGGCAAAAGAGCCAATCTGCATGCAGATAAGGGATGAAAAGGCCAGGATCACGCCGGTTATAAGCTCTCTCATGACTATAACGGCATAGCCATACACAGTAGAATATTCAAGGTTTGCTCTAGGTGCTACATCAAAGAGAATGAAAGCAAGGAATATCGAAAAGCCAACTTTATATCTTGCTGGTATACCTCTGGCAGAAAAAAATGGCGCAACGAATACAAATGCCGAGACGCGGACCAGTATCAGGAGAAAGTATTCAAGATCGCCATAAGTAAAAGTTAGATCCACCATAATTTTGCCTCGGGGATGATACCATCATCGAATATAAAGCGAGAAGTCGGACCAGAGTTTGGTCATAAAGTTGGATATTTGGGTACCCATATAGCTTCCAAGAATAATGAGGCATCCAAACGCAACCAGAAGTTTGGGCACAAATGTCATGGTCTGTTCCTGGATCGAGGTTACAGTCTGAAATATTGAGATTATAAGACCCATTACCAGAGATGCAAGAAGCATGGGGCCTCCTACCTTAATTACCAGAAATAGTGCTTCTCTGATTATTTGATTCACAGTACCAGCATCCATATAAAATACCTCCGCGTGCCATCGAACCGGACATGTTGAGAGATAAAACAAATTTTTCAATCCAAGGGACATGTTTACATGTCCAGAGATAGCTTCATTTATGAAGCTATCTCAAAACTCAGTAGAACGTCTTTACGAGACTTCCGATTATGAGGTTCCAGCCATCTGCCAGTACGAATAGGAGTATTTTGAAAGGCATGGAAATTGTTGTTGGCGGGAGCATCATCATACCCATGGACATAAGTACTGATGCTACTACCATGTCTATTACAATAAATGGAATGTAGATAAGGAATCCTATGATGAATCCTGTTCTAAGTTCACTTACCATGAATGATGGAACAAGAACTGTTGTTGGTATGTCGTCCAGTGTTCCGTCCCATTCATCGCCGCTTATCTCCATGAACATGGCAACGTCTTTGCGCTGGGTCTGAGGATACATGAACTCCCTAATAGGTTTCATGGCTTTATCCAAAAACTCCTGCTGCGTTACCTCGCCATTATTAAATGGCACATAAGCTTCGTTGTATACACGAAGTATAGTCGGCTGCATTATGTAGAAGGTCAGAAACAGAGCCAGTCCTACAAGAACCATGTTAGGAGGGGCTGTCTGAGTATTTAGTGCTGTTCGGGTAAAGTGAAGAACCAGGATGATCCTCGTAAAAGAGGTCATCATAATGATAATAGAAGGTAATAGTGCAAGTAGAGTAAGCGTTATGAAAATGCGCAGTGCACCATTAATGTCACCGTTACCATTGTCGTAGGTAACGGTAACATAGTTAGCAATATTAAGTTCCGAAAGGTCTTCGGCCGTTTCGGCTGTGCCGGGGTCTTTGATATTGGTACGCTCATCATCGGTACCAGTCAAAGGATAATCCGGTTCAATAGTGGGGTCAGTGTCCGTGGTGTCGTCAATATATTGTGTTCCGGCCTCGGTCGCAGTTGATACGATAGGAATTGCAAAAGAAAGAAAGGCCACCATAACCGCAGATGCCGCAGTGCTGATGACAGCTCTAGAAAGCAACCGGCGTATGTTGTCCTTTCCCTTAGGATTTCTCATATTCCGCTTGATCCCCCGCTTAGCAAATTATTTTTGCTGCCAACCCTGTTTAATTTTATCCATGATATTTGAAAAAGAATTCGATGAAGAAACGTCCTGAGTCACTGCTTCCACGTCCTCGGATGAAAGCTCACAGAGTTTTTCAATGGAATCCTTGCTCACAGCTATTGCCACATACTTCGAGCCAATACGTATGATCTGTACGTATTGGCTTGGGCTAAGGCGCATAACTTCAACAGATTCAATGTTGGTATTAGCAGAAATGTTTTTCTGATATCCAGCAATAAATCTGGTTGTAATATACGTAAGCACCAGAATAACTATGAATATAAATATCACAGTTAAAAACTGAGCTATAGCTGTTACGTCCAAATTATCCTATAACCTTCTTGACAGCCTCGAGAACACGGTCTGCCTGGAAAGGTTTAACGATAAAGTCACGAGCGCCTGACTGTATAGCTTCAACAACCATGGCCTGCTGACCCATTGCTGAACACATGATAACTACGGCTTTAGGATCGCCTTCTTTGATCTTCTTGAGGGCCTGGATTCCATCCATCTCAGGCATAGTAATATCCATCAGCACAAGATCCGGATGAAGCTCATTGTACTTTTCTACTGCTTTTGCCCCATTCTCTGCTTCGCCTGCGACATTGTAGCCATTTTTAGTAAGAATATCCTTGATCATCATTCTCATAAATGCTGCGTCATCACAAACTAACACATTTTTTGCCATCGCTCATTCTCCATTTCTTTTACGTAATATAGTTGTCGGTTAAGGAGATTAAATTACCATAGGTAATTTAACTCGATTAAAAAAGCTAATCGCAATCTGCGTAAAGTATATCGGACAGATATGCAAATTACTTTACTTAATTATTTCAGTTACCCTGACACCAAAGCTTTCATCGATTACAACTACTTCTCCTTTGGCAACATACTTGCCGTTAACAAGTACGTCTACAGGTTCACCTGCAACTTTATCAAGTTCTATAATAGTACCTGGTGCAAAATCAAGAATGTCAGAAATTGGCTTGTGCGTTCGACCAAGCTCAACAGTAACTTCAAGTGGAACGTCTTTAATAAGAGTAATGTTTTCGCCGCCAGCGATCAGCTGACCATCCGGGCTGAAATTCTGGAAGGATGCCGGCTGAACGTTCATGCTCTGCATTGGCATCATCTGCGGCTGCATCATCATCTGTGGCTGCATCATCGGTTGCTGCATTATTGGCTGCTGCATCATCGGCTGTTGCATCATAGATGGATCCATTGCCGGAGGAGGAGCTGCTGCATCCATCGCAGGCGCTGCAGGTGCTGGTGCAGGAGCAGGCGCTGGTTCTGATGGAGGAGGAAGCTGGTCCTCTTTAGTGCTTGTAATAAAAGTATCATACAAACTCTTGGCAAAGTCAACAGGATACAACTGCATGATCGAAGAATCAACGAGATCGCCGATCTGCATCTTAAACGTGATCCTTACAAAGGTTCCACGAAGGAATTCTGCTATTTCGCCAGGATCAGTATCCATTGCAGCAAGAAGCGTTGCCTGAGGCGGCGAAATATCAACCTTCTCATCGATCATTGATGAAAGAGCTGTAGCAGCGGCACCCATCATCTGGTTCATGGCTTCAGAAATAGCGGACAGCTGCAGCTCTCCGATCTCTCCATCCTGAATATTGGTACCGTCACCGCCCATCATAAGATCTGTAATGACCATAACATCATGTTCCTTAAGGATCATGATATTACTACCGTCAAGACCTATCGTATATTTGATCTGAACAAATACACAGGGTCTTTCGTAATCGGCCATGAGTCTGTCCCAGTTACAGAGCGTAACAACGGGCGTAGTGATATTAACCTTCTGGTTTACCAGTGAGAAAAGAGTTGTTGCAGAAGAACCCATGCTGATATTGGCAACTTCACCAACCGCGTCTTTTTCTACATCTGTAAGAAGGGATTCATCAACTTCACTGCTCATACCACCGCCTCCAGCTGGAGCAGAATCGCCGGAATCTGCACCACCGGATGTATCCATGCCTTCCAAAAGGGCGTTGATCTCATCCTGAGAGAGTGTTCCGTCCATCTTTTATTCCTCCTCTCTTATCACCGACGTAACCCTAACCGCATACTTTTTATCCGATGTTCCAGGAAGTGCTGTGAACTTATCAATATCTCCCACGTATACATGCATTTCCTGAGTAACCTTGGAATCAAGTCTTATAATGTCCCCTAGCTGTAATTGCACAAAGTCGCTAACAGATACCTGACATTTTCCAAGTACTGCTTTAACAGGAACTTCAATCCTTCTGACAAGGGATTCAAGAAATTCTGAATCGTTCTCTTCGTTATGCCTCTGCATACTTGAGAACCAGTACTTGGTATTCAGACGATCCATAACACTCTCAAGAGTAAAGAAAGGAAGACAGAAGTTCATGAGACCTTCTACTTCACCAATCTTCATGTTGAGTGTTACGATGGCGATCATATCAGTTGGAGATATGACCTGCGCAAACTGTGGATTGGTCTCTATTCTGTCAAGGATAGGATCAATGTTAACAACGTTCTCCCACGGCTCGACCAATTGCTGAACACATATTGTCACCATCTTTTCTATAAGTGGCATCTCAATATCGGTGAAGGCTCTGGGCTTATCAAGCGCCGTTCCTTCGCCGCCCAGCATTCGGTCTATAAAAGAAAATCCTATATTGGACTGAACTTCAACAATTATCTGACCCTGAAGGGGATTAAAATTAACTATTCCCAAAATTACAGGGTTTGAAAGTGCGTTGGAAAACTCGGAGAAAGTAACTGTTTCTGAGTTCTCAACTGTTATCTGTACGTTTTTTCGGAGGTACAGAGGCATAGTGGTAGCAAGAAGTCT
>CAMVNV010000013.1 GCA_947168935.1 uncultured Butyrivibrio sp.
GAACATATTTGATATCATTTCAGACAGGATCGTTATTATATTTGCTATGTGGATTGCTTTTGGTTATCGTAACTGTTAGGATCTTTCGAAGAAGATACTGTTGGAAGAATGATTCAGGCAGCTGAATAGGGGTGATTTTGGACAATTTTTATGTCTTCAAACTTACATACAATAATCGTTTTTATTCAGTAAATATGAGTATCCTTTATCATACGAAAGTGGGTCAGAAATTGGACCAAAAAAAGAAGGTGAGTCCGCAAGGCTCCTTTCTATGCGTGTTCTGAGACGTCTCAAAAGTTCGATCCCGGTAGCCGGCAGTAATTATCTATGGCTGTAAACTTAGAGTTTATCTGAGTTTGCAGCTTTTTTATATTAAATCAAAAGTGGTATGTACAACTTTTGATGCTGGAGTCATAACAATAATAATGAAATGTGTTATAGCTTGTAATAAGTGGCTCATAAAATGTGTGAAAATAGATTGAAGTGCCTATTGTTTTGTGATTGCATTATTTTGAAAGTGGACAAAATGTATTACAGAAGAAAGATAGATGACTATCTAAATAATTGGAAAGCAGATCCTGAGCATAAGCCTCTAATAGTGAAAGGCGCAAGACAGATTGGAAAAACCGAATCAATCATGCATTTTGCCGAGGGAAATTATGAAAATGTTGTATATATAAACTTTGCTTTAGAGAAAAAATTTATGCAAATCCTTGCAGATGGATATGATGTGGAAAGTGTAATAAAGAATATATCATTAGCTGATCCATCTCTAAAGTTTGTGCCTGGCAAAACCATTATTATTTTTGATGAGATACAGGAAAACCCTGATGTTGCGACAACGCTCAAGTCATTTAGGATAGACGGTAAATATGATGTCATCTTCAGTGGCTCTATGTTGGAAATAAATTATAAAAAGATTCATAGTAACAGTGTTGGGTCAAAAACGGACTATGAAATGTATTCTATGGATTTTGAAGAATTACTGACTTGTGTGTAAAAAAAGACAATTAATATTGACCTTGTCCTAAGGGCATGCTTTATCCTTATAGGTGAAAAAAAATATGCAAAGGGGAGACTATGAACAGAAAAGATATATTGGGGAATGAAATTAAGTCTGAGTGCGTAGGATGCGCAATTGTGCGTGGTGAGGTGAATCTTCCTGGGGGAATTATTTATGATGGGGAGTCGATTATTCTTGCTGCAGATCCTGAGATTCCAATTCCAGGGTTTCTAATAATTACAAGTAAAAGACATATTCAGTCTTTTGCGGAATTAACTGCAGACGAGAGAACTGAGATAGGAAATACAATAGCAATTGCAGAAAGAGCTATAAAGGATCTGAAAATTGCCGAAACTGTTACATTGGTGCAGGAAGAACGCTCCAAGCACTTTCATATATGGATTTTTCCTAATCAGGAGTGGATGCTGGAAAAATTCGGATATGGTTTGCAGTATCTGCGTGATATCAACGCTTTTGCCAAAGATAATGCTTCTGATGCGGATATTGAAAACGTGATTAGGACTGCCGAAGAAATCAAGAAATACATAGAAAGCGAAGAGAAATATGACTAAAATTATTCCAATAAAAGAGCTAAAAATACAAGAAGTGGAAGCAAGAGAACTGCCAAAGAATATTGAAGAAAGAGTACAAGTTTACTGGAATGAACTTATAGCAAAGTATCCGGGGATGTTTAATGGGGCGTTATATTCTGTAATCAATATGGAAAATGATGACGGCATAGTCACAATAACTTGTGAGCCCTCTGATTATGCCCATTACAAATACAGTGAGATCAAGGACATTGGAGAGTATGCATGTAGAAGTATGTATGCAGGTTGCATATTAGTTTCATCTGACAAAAAGCTATTTGTTTCGTTAAATGGCGTAGGTTCAGAGTTTGTAGGAAAGATTCAGGGAATAGGTGGAGTTATGGACCCTTCTGACAGGTTTATTGGTGGCGCCATACGTGAGGATGGCAGTACAGATAATAACAAGTTATCACCTTTAGTGACAGCATTTCGAGAGCTTGAAGAAGAGGTTGGAAAGGAAATCAGGGATAGCGTTACTGATATAGGCAAATCATATCTTGTTACTAATGACAATAAGTATGGCTTTCCATTTGTTTTTTATTCAAACCTTGATTCAAAAACAATTCAACATGCCTTTGATTCCTTTAAGAAGGAGACAGGCAGTAATGAGGTTGATAGACTGATTTCTTTTGGAATAGATGATATGGCTGAACTTGAGAAATATGAATCTGGCCAGGATATTGGCATAGTGAATCTTTTAAAAATCATTATGGGGGAATTGTAAAAGAAGAAACTGAATATTACTTGTCTTTATCTCTGTATAATAGATGAATAAAGACAAATGAATGGGAGATTTAAGTTTGGTTATACATCCGATAAAACCTGTTTATGATAAAAATTCAAAAATTCTTATTCTTGGGAGTTTTCCGTCTGTAAAATCCAGAGAAGAAGGGTTCTTCTATGGACATAAGCAGAATAGATTCTGAAAGGTGGTTTCCGGAATATTTGAAGAGGAAGAGCCGGAGTCAATAGAGGAAAAGAAATCTCTTTTGACAAGAAATAAGATAGCGTTGTGGGATGTGATACAATCCTGTGATATTGTTGGATCCTCAGATTCCAGTATCAGTAATGTGGTGCCAAGTTTTACGATTTTGGAGATTTTTGTAGAATACAAGCTGGCGGAATGGCCGCTTATGAGCGCAGCCATTGTGTTGGTGGCCGTTCCCACCATAATCATTTATGTGTTCCTGCAAAGGCACATTATCAGCGGAGTAACAGATGGAGCAGTAAAATAGGAGATAATGAAAATGAATAGTATGAATATTTCAAATTGGAAGATAAAAAGAGTATCTGACGGGACTTACTACGATTCTTCCGTGCCGGGGAGTGTTCTTGAAACTCTTTGCAGAAACGGAGTAATTCCGGATCTTTTTGTGGGAGACAATGAAAAGTATGCCCTCTCGATGATGGAGGAGGACTTTGAATACGAGGCGGTCTTTGACAGTGACAGGGAAGTTTTTGAGAGCAGAAAAAAGGAGCTGGTTTTCGAAGGGATAGATACTATAGCGGATATCACACTAAACGGAGAGAGTCTGATTCATGCTGAAAATATGCACAGGACCTACGTGGCAGATGTTACGGAGTATTTGAATGAAAAGGGAAATGTACTTAAGGTATATCTTTACTCTCCACTTAAATTCATAAGGAAGGCATATGAGGAGTGCCGCTGCGATGGATCGGAGGATGCAATGCAGGGCTTTGCTCATATTAGAAAGGCCCACTGCATGTTCGGCTGGGACTGGGGCCCAAGGATTCCTGACGCAGGTATTTTCAGACCGGTTACTCTTAGAGGCTTTAATGAAGCAAGGATAGACAATGTGAGGATACATCAAAGGCATGAGGATGGAAAGGTGTATCTGTCTCTTTTCACCGATAAAGAAATCCTTGAAGGATGTGAAGGTGCTTTTATAGACGTTACGGTGACCTCTCCTGAGGGAAAAGAGACGGTGGCTGAAAATTATCAAACAGGTGATGAACTTTTGGTAGATGATCCCAAGTTGTGGTGGCCAAACGGTTTTGGTGAACAGAATCTTTATACCGTGACCGTGACCTTGAGGATGGAAGGGCATATTGCAGACTCACTCCAAAAACGCATCGGTCTTCGCACCATGACTTTGACCAGAAAAAAGGATGAGTGGGGTGAGAGCTTTTCACACTGCGTAAATGGCATTGATATCTTTGCCATGGGAGCGGACTATATACCTGAAGATAACTTCCTTTCAAGGATTACTCCCGAGAGGACAAGGCAACTTTTGTCAGATTGCAAAATGTCCAATTTCAACACTATAAGAGTCTGGGGCGGCGGCTTTTTCCCCGGTGATGAATTCTATGACCTATGCGACGAGCTGGGACTTATTGTATGGCAGGATCTTATGTTTGCCTGTGCCGTCTACGATCTTAATGATGAGTTTGAAGAGAACATACACTGTGAGATAAGAGACAATCTGCATCGTATTGCCGACCATGCCTGCCTTGGACTTATCTGCGGAAACAACGAGATGGAGATGTTCGTCAAGGATGGCCTTTGGGTAAGCTCCCATAAACAGAGAGCTGATTACATTAAGATGTACGAGTATCTCTTCCCTAAGTGGGTGCATGAGTATGCTCCCGACACAGTATACTGGCCGTCAAGCCCCTCCTCAGGAGGAGCCTTTGATGCCCCCAATGATGATAGCAGAGGAGATGTGCATTACTGGGCAGTGTGGCATGATAACAAGCCCTTCACCGAGTACAGAAAGCATCATTTCAGGTATCTTTCCGAGTTTGGCTTCCAGTCGATCCCTTCAATGAAGACCATGGAAACAGTCATGGAAAGACCTGAAGATTTCAATCTCTTTTCCTACAATATGGAGAAGCATCAGAGGAACAGCTCTGCCAATGCCAAGATCATGCAGTATATGCAGGCTACCTTCAGATACCCTGGCGATTTCGATACCTTAACCTATGCATCCCAGCTTCTTGCGGGAGAGGCAATAAGATTCGGAGTTGAGCACTTCAGGAGAAACCGCGGAAGGTGCATGGGAGCTATCTACTGGCAGCTTAATGACTGCTGGCCGGTAATAAGCTGGGCTTCAGTGGATTACTACGGCAGGTGGAAGGCGCTTCAGTATTATGCAAAAAGATTCTTTGCTCCGGTGCTTCTTAGCTGCGAGGAGACAAGTACGGTATCCGAGGGAATCCTTGTTAATTCCGAAAAGACTGCCTTCACTCCGGCGATCAGGCTGAATGTGTCCAATGAGACAATCAAGGAGCACACTCTTACAGTAGAGTGGGAGCTTAGGGATGCTTCGGGAAAAGAGCTGTCATCAAAGGCCTCAGGTCTTGAGACCCGTGGAGTGACGCAGGTGAAGGTTTCGCCGCTTGCCTCGGTATGGCTTCAGGAAAAGCACTTCCAAGGCATAGACATATATTCAACGTATGCTTCTTTCAGAGCGAAAGAGGGTGACAGGGTTGTATCGGAAGGAACAGTGCTTTTTGTGCCCGCAAAATACTTCTACTTCGAAGATCCGGCTCTTAAGGTAACTGCGGTTTCAGACAACCAGATCACAGTGGAAGCCGGCTCTTTTGCCAAAAATATAGAGATAAGAAATGAGAATGATGACCTGATTCTTTCAGACAACTTTTTTGACATGAATCCGGGAAGCAGACAGATAGAGGTTATCCGCGGAAACCTTAAGGGGCTTAAGGTAAGAAGCGTCTATGACATACATTAAGGACAGGGAAGGTCGAGTTACTGTAATATTTAAAACAAGCACACCTCTACGATGCTCATCCATAGTATACGATTCTTGCTATTATGTTGAAACGCTTAAGCCTGTATGATAAACTGAAACTGATTTAATGGGGACTTTAATTGCCTTGTCTTTTATACAAAAGTCAGGGCAATTGTATCTTAACTTCCTAATATATGGAGGGATTTTATTATGGCTAGCGTTAAACTTAAAACTATCATCGAATGGATCAAACTTGATAACCTGACACCTGAGATCCCGATCGATAAGATCAGGATCACACAGCCTGATATAAACAGACCGGCGCTTCAGCTTGCAGGTTATTTTGAGCACTTTGAAGCTACACGTCTTCAGATTGTAGGTTTCGTTGAGTATACTTACATGGAAGGTCTTCCGCAGGAGCAGAAAGAGAAGGCCTACAGAGATTTCCTTTCATTTGATATTCCTGCAGTTATCTTCTGTAGAGAACTGGTACCGGATAATCTTTTCTTAAAGATTGCCAATGAAGAACAGGTTCCTGTTCTTATGACAAGAAAACCCACATCTGCTGTTATGGCAGAGATCATCAGATATCTAAACGAGAAGCTTGCACCATGTATCTCCATTCACGGAGTACTTGTTGATGTATATGGTGAAGGTGTTCTTATAACAGGTGATAGCGGAATCGGTAAGTCAGAGGCTGCACTTGAGCTTATCAAGCGTGGACACAGACTTGTATCTGATGACGTAGTTGAGCTTAGAAAGATAAGTGACGAGCTTCTTCTTGGAAGTGCACCTGATATCACAAGGCACTTTATCGAGCTTAGAGGTATCGGAATCATTGATGTTAAGACACTTTACGGTGTATCAAGCGTACGTGACAGCAAGGCTATCGACCTTGTTATCAAGCTTGAAGACTGGGATAAGGATAAGGAATACGACAGACTGGGACTTGAAGAGCAGTATACAGAGTACCTAGGAAACAGGATCGTATGCCATAGAATTCCGATAAGACCAGGACGTAACCTTGCGGTTATATGCGAATCTGCAGCTGTTAACCACCGTCAGAAGAAGATGGGATATAATGCTGCACAGGAGCTTTATAATAGAGTACAAAACTCTCTCCAGCATCATGGAGCTGAGGATGATGAATAATTTTTAAAAGGAAGGCTATGGGATTAAAGTAATGAAGTATGCATTTGGAGTTGATATAGGCGGAACGACTGTAAAGATGGGTCTTCTCGACTATGAAGGAAACATTCAGGAAAGCTGGGAGATACCCACAAGGACAGAGGATAACGGAGAAAACATTCTGCCGGATATCGCAGCTTCAATTAAGGCTAAGATTGAGGAAAAAGGACTTAACAAAGAAAGCATTGCAGGTGTAGGAGTTGGTGCTCCCGGAGCAGTAGACAGTAACGGAATCATTTTCCAGGCTGTTAACATTGGATGGGGCAAAAAGAACCTTCAGGAAGAGCTCGAAGCTCTCGTTGAACTTCCAGTAAAAGCTGGTAACGATGCTAACGTAGCAGCACTTGGAGAAAGCTGGAAGGGCGGCGGACGCGGCCACAGCGACATGCTTATGGTAACACTTGGAACAGGTGTTGGTGGTGGTATCATCGTAGGCGGCAAGATCGTTAACGGTGTTGCAGGTTCTGGCGGAGAGATCGGTCATATTCACCTTGAAGATAATGAAACAAAGCGCTGCGGATGCGGCAACAAGGGCTGCTTTGAGCAGTATGCATCTGCTACAGGTATTGTTCTTCTTGCATCACGTATCCTTGGAGAGACAGATAAGGATTCTGTTCTTAGACGTGGACAGCTTAGCAGTAAGGGTATCTTCGATGCTGCAAAAGCTGGTGATGAAGTTGCAATCGAGATCACAAAGAAGTTCGGTTACTACCTTGGAAAGGGACTTGCTACATGTGCAACAATCCTTAACCCTGAAGTTATCGTAATCGGCGGTGGCGTTTCAAAGTGCGGAACAATCCTTTTTGATCTTCTTAAGCCATCATTTGATGAATTCGTATTTGGCGGTTGCAGAGATACAGAGTTCGCTCTTGCACAGCTTGGAAACGATGCAGGTATCTGCGGTGCAGCTAAGCTGGTAATTGGAGATTAAAATTATCGGAGATAATTTTAATCTCTGGACTTGGTTCCCAAGTCCGTGGAGATTGATAAGAAGCTCTGCAAAGTTTTGGAGGCAGTTTATTGAATCAGGAGATACTTGATCAGATTAATACAATCATCCCTCAGGAAAATATCCTGAGGGATGAACCCATGAGCAGGCACACTACTTTTAGAACAGGTGGGCCTGCTGACTGTTTTATTAGAATTAAAAGTGGCGAAGAGCTTTCTAAGCTTATAGCTCTTTTGTCAAAAGAAAATATAGATTTTGTTATCACAGGAAATGGAAGCAATATCCTTGTATCCGACAAAGGATATAGAGGAGTTATCATATCAATGACAGGGCTTGATGAGCTAGAAGTAGATGGAAACCGCATCCACGCAGGTGCAGGTATCCTTACATCAAAGGTTGCTCAGGAAGCCTATAAGAATTCGCTTACAGGAATGGAGGCTCTGGCTGGGATACCGGGATCTATCGGCGGCTGCCTTTATATGAACGCAGGAGCTTATGGATCTGAAATGAAGGATGTCACTGTTTCTGCTGAAATTATGTTTGGCGACGGACATATCGAAGAAGTGTCTGTAGACGACCTTGGGCTTCGCTATAGAGGTAGCAGGATAAGTGATGAAAAGCTCCTTGTACTTTCAGTTAAGCTGTCTTTATTTGCAGGTGATAAGAAGGCTATTGAAGAAGCAATGGCTGACTTTGCGGCTAGAAGAAGAGATAAGCAGCCTTTGGAATTCCCAAGTGCAGGCTCAACATTCAAAAGACCAGAAGGCTATTTTGCAGGAAAGCTTATTCAGGATGCAGGGCTTCGCGGCTTTGGCATAGGCGGAGCACAGGTTTCAGAAAAGCACTGCGGATTCGTTGTTAATAAAGGCGGCGCTACGTCACAGGATGTGATAGACGTTATAAGACATGTCCAGAAGACTGTACTTGAAGATAGCGGCGTTAAACTTGAAACTGAGGTTATCCTTCTTGGAGATTTCGAGTAAATACTGCCATGTATTTTGAGATAGGAAACAGGGTTAGATGCTGATCTTAAATGTGTTTCTTATTTATATTTGTTTTGAAAGGAGATTTATATGCGCTTTGTTATAGTGACGGGTATGAGCGGCGGTGGCAAATCTACTGCTATTCACATGCTTGAGGATTCGGGATATTACTGCGTAGACAATCTCCCAATATCTCTTATAGAGAAATTTGTAGAACTGATATTGGTGCCTGAAAGTGGAATAACCAAAGTGGCACTTGGAATGGATGTTAGAGGAGGCGAAGCCTTCCGCGAGGTTCCGGCTGTTATTGATACTCTCAGGGAAAAGGGCGTACCTGTTGAAGTTCTCTTCATGGAGACAAGTGATCAGGTTCTTGTAAAAAGATATAAAGAGTCCAGACGTCTTCATCCTCTTGCAAACGGCGGAAGAATTGAAGAGGGTATTAATAGGGAAAGAGAGATCCTGTCAGGACTTAAGGAAAAGGCAGATTACATAATCGATACTTCGAAGCTCCTTACAAGGGAACTTAGGATAGAGCTTAATCGCATCTTTGTAGAGAATGCGACATATAACAATCTTATTGTTACTATCCTTTCCTTTGGTTTTAAATATGGAATACCGGATGATGCAGACCTTGTTTTTGACGTAAGATTTCTGCCCAATCCTTATTATGTAGAAGAGCTTAGCCCTCAGACAGGTAACGATAAGCCTGTTCAGGACTACGTTAAGAGCTTCCCGGAATGCGGACAGTTTATAGATAAGCTTGAGGATATGCTCACATTCCTTATCCCAGGATATATTAAGGAAGGTAAGTATCAGCTTGTTATAGGAATTGGATGTACAGGTGGCCAGCACAGAAGTGTGACCATAGCCAATGAACTGTTTGCAAGAATGTATGGAAAAGGTAATTACGGCCTCAAGATATCACATCGTGATGTAGATAAGGCAAGAAAGAGTTTTGTTCCCCCACAGTAAAGATGCGACAGGAGAGACAAGAATGTCTTTTTCGACAGATATAAAGGAAGAGCTTATAGCGCATACAGGCAAAGCAAGGCATTGCCAACTTGCCGGACTTTCGGTTATTTTTCGTATGGAATGTTACCTTGAAAAAGACCCTGAAAGCCATGATTTAACGCTCTTTATACAAACAGATAACGTTTTTTCGGTTAGAAAATGCTTTACAATATTAAAAAAAGCATTTAATATAGATACTGATATTCTGGAGACGGAACGAGAGTTACACGTTAATGGCCGCTATTACAAGAAAGTTTCTCTTGATCAGGACCATTTGAAAACGATACTCATGGCGCTTAAGGAAATTGATGAGGACGGGACACTTCGGGTTCCAAACGGAGTTGTAAGTCCTCTTTTGTTACGCAGTCAGTGCTGCAAGAGAGCATTCCTTAGAGACTTGTTTATCTGTTCTGGCTCTATATCAGATCCGACAAAATCTTATCACATGGAATTCGTTTGTGATAATGAGGGGCAGGCTATGCAGCTGATGGATATCCTCGGAGATTTTAGTATTAAGGGTCGGCTGATACAGAGGAAGAAATATTACGTAGTATATCTCAAAGAGGGTGAGGAGATCGTAGATCTTCTTAATATAATGGAAGCCCACGTAGGTCTTATGAATCTTGAGAATCTCAGGATCCTGAAAGATATGCGTAATTCCGTCAATCGTAGGGTTAATTGTGAGACTGCCAATATTGCTAAGACAGCAAATGCAGCATCAAGGCAGATGGATGACATCCTGTATATTGAGCAGCACTATGGACTCGCGAAATTATCAGAAGGCCTTAAGGCCATAGCAGAAGTCAGGCTCGAACATCCGGAAGCAACACTGTCGGAGCTTGGAGGATATTTAAGTCCACCAGTCGGCAAATCCGGAGTCAATCACAGGCTTCGAAAACTCAGTGAACTTGCAGACAAGCTGCGAGGCTGAAAGAAGCAAAGGTTTTAGGACGCTTAATAGCGCAGAGGAAAGAGGAGTTATGATCAAAAAATCTATCGAAATCAAGCTGCCACATGGACTTGAGGCACGTCCTGTCGCTGAACTTGTACAGGTTGCAAGCAAATACGACAGTACTATTCACATCGAAGTACAGGAAAGAAAAGTTAATGCTAAGAGCATTATGGGTATGATGACTCTTAATCTTAAGAGTGGTGAAACAGTTGATGTTATCGCTGAGGGCGGTGACGAAGCTGCTGCAGTTGCAGATATGGCTAATTATCTCGAAGGCGCAACATCACTTGCCTAAGAAAAAATTATTTTAAAGGGCAGACCATAAATATATGAATGCTCCCAGAATGTTATTTGTCTATAATCCTCATGCCGGGAAAGCAACTATAAGAGGACATCTTCTTGATATTATTGATATTTTTACAAAGGCTGGATATGAAGTAACTGCATATCCTACCCAGAGTCAGGGAGATGGAGAAAAACGTGTCCGTATGCGTGACAATGATTACAGCATTGTTGTGTGCAGTGGAGGAGACGGTACTCTTGATGAAGTTGTTTCCGGCATGATGAATTCTGAATTCAAAGTGCCGATAGGTTATGTTCCGGCCGGTTCTACCAATGATTATGCAAAGAGTCTGAAGATCCCTTCTGTTATGACGAAGGCCGCTCAGATAGTAGTAAATGGTAATGATTTTTTGAGTGATGTCGGTACGATGAACGATAAGTATTTCGTTTATTGTGCTGCTTTTGGCATATTCACAGATGTCTCATATTCAACAGATCAGAGCCTTAAGAATGCCCTTGGACATGCTGCGTATATCCTTCAGAGTGTCAAAGAGCTTCAGGATATAAAAACCTATCATATGAAAATAACGTATGGAAATGGAACTGTACTGGAAGATGAATTTATCTATGGTATGGTAACTAACTCTATACAGGTTGGCGGAATACAGAATATTACAGGTAAGAATGTTAAGCTTGATGATGGCGAATTTGAAGTCACACTTGTAAGAAAACCGAAGAGTCTAATAGATCTTCCGAATCTTGTAGGTGCGCTTCTTGATAGCAAGATACTTAGCAGTAATGACCTGATCAATATAAAACTTAGAAATATTACATTTGAATCAGATATACCGGTTGCTTGGACAAGGGACGGCGAATATGGCGGTGAACATACAAAGGTTGTGATCAATAACCTTCCACGTGCTATGACGATCAAAGTGCCGTGAATAGAAAACAGCTGGACATAATATAAGTGTCAAAGGATAATTTGAAACCTATATCATTGATAATAAAATAAGTCAAAAGGTACATTTTCAAGTAAAGTGATTAGAAAGTACCTGCGACTATAGAATAAATATAAACAAAACGGAAGGAGTCATTATAATGGCTAATCAGAACCCAATAGTAACAATTACAATGGAAAGCGGAGATGTCATCAAGGCAGAGCTTTATCCTGAAATCGCTCCTAACACAGTTAATAATTTCATCTCTCTTATAAATAAGGGATTCTACAATGGAGTTATTTTCCACAGAGTAATCAAAGGCTTCATGCTTCAGGGCGGAGATCCTGAAGGAACAGGTATGGGCGGCCCTGGATATTCAATCAAGGGTGAGTTCTCAAACAACGGATTCAAGAACGACCTTAAGCACACACCTGGTGTTCTTTCAATGGCTCGTACAATGATCCCTGATTCAGCAGGATCACAGTTCTTCATCATGCACAAGGATGCTCCTCATCTTGATGGCGAGTACGCTGCATTCGGTAAAGTTACTGAGGGTATGGATGTTGTTAACACAATCGCTGAGACTCAGACAGACTGGAACGACAGACCTGTTAACGAGCAGAAGATGAAGAGTGTTACAGTTGATACATTTGGCGCAACATATCCGGAACCTGAGAAGCTTCCTGAAAGATAATTGGCGTTACATATAAGTACATTCATACAATTAACATATATATGAACCTGCCACCAAGTGTATGGTGACAGGTTCTCATCGTGATTATATTCTTGCTAAAATCCATAACAAGTGCTACACTACAGTAGCACGTTAAAAATGATATATACAAATTAAATATATGACAAGGGGAGCTGGTTACCGGCTGAGAGGTGTGAAGAACACGACCCTGTACCTGATTTGGATAATGCCAACGTAGGAATCGTCGACAAGTAGCACTCTACTTGTAACTATAGCTATACTTAGCGCCATCCAATTAGATGGCGCTTTTTTATAAAGATCTATCTATTGGATTTCTTTATAAAAGAGTGTTTCTAAAGCGCAAAGCTTTCCTTATATCCTCAGGTATGAGGGTTCTAACACATGTTCAGCCATCCAGAACATGAATATGAATAGTCTTATACGAAAGCATCATCCTCAGATTCACATTATTACCAATTATATAACTGCAGAAGTATCTGTTAACGCAGTACTAGCTACTGGAGCTACCGCTATAGGCGCAGACAGTCCGCTTGAAGTATCCGAAATAACTTCATCTTCTGATGCTCTTGTACTTAATACTGGAACTCCGTCTTTGGAAAAAAACGAAGCCTTAAAACTTGCAGGGATAAGCGCTAATACTAAAGGCATCCCCGTTGTACTTGATCCTGTTGGAGTTGGAGCATCCTCCTATAGAAAAGAAAATATCACAAGCCTTCTTAACAATATTCATGTTACCTGTATTAGGGGTAATGCTCTAGAAATCATGAACCTATGTTCTCTGATAAAAAATGATACAGACCATAATGCAGATGAAGTATCTGAAATAACAACCGAAACAGCAAAGAAAACAGATGACATAACCAATAAAACAATGCCGTATCCTAAGTCTCCAAGATTATCAGATAACAGCCCTGAATTAGATTCTAAAGCTAAGAAATTGAATACATACGGAGTTGAAGATGCAGGACTTGGCTTTGATAAGGACTCTGTTATCTCTTTATCCCAAAAACTAAATACAATAATCGTCATCTCCGGAGAAACAGTCACTGTAGTATCTGCTAAAGATGATTTTTATAAAGAATTCCCAGGCGGAAGTATCTTCCAAAAGCATTTCACAGGTGCAGGCTGTATGATGTCTGCCCTTCTTGGAACCTATCTTGCGACTGGTAGAAAAGAAAACATTTCTGATCTGGACAGTATTAGCAGCTGCATATTGGACTACGAAAGCTGTGCAAGAAAAGCTGAACGAAGAATATATGGAGAAGGGAAACTAGGCACAATGAGCTACCGAAGCACACTCATTGATGAACTCAGCCTTCTTGATAAAGCATGGAGATACAGATTTGATAAATCCGATCTTAACCTATATGCCATTACAGACAGAAGCTGGCTTAAAAATACTCTTGAAGAAGATGTAGAAAAAGCAATTCTTGGCGGAGCCACAATAATCCAGCTTCGTGAAAAGAATATATCAGATGATGAATATATCAAAAGAGCAGAATCTATTAAATCAGTATGTGATAAATACAACATCCCTCTTATCATCAATGACAATGTAAACGTTGCTCTCAAAGTAAAGGCTGCAGGAGTTCATGTCGGACAAGGCGATACTTCTGTTAGCGAAGCAAGAAAACTCCTTGGAAAAGACTACATAATAGGCGCCACAGCTCATAACCTTGAGGAAGCAAGGATTGCGCAAGATCAGGGAGCTGATTACCTGGGCGCAGGAGCTGCCTTTGGCTCTTCAACCAAGAAGGATGCCACGCCTCTTACAAGCCTTGAAACCTATAAAGAGATTACGTCTAACATTTCAATCCCGGTAGTTGCCATAGGCGGTATCAATGAATCCAATATGGACCTTCTTACAGGAAGCGGCATCGCTGGAGTTGCCATAATATCAGGCATTTTCAGTGCTTCTAATATAGAGAAACAGACTTTGATTTTAAGCCATAAGGCAAAGGAGGATTTTTTATCATGAAAAAAGCAGAAGTCAAAAAGCTTGTTGTTGCAGCAATGTTTACAGCTCTGGCTGTATCATTGTCCACATTTTCTTTTCCCATAGGAGCATCTAAGTGCTTCCCTATCCAGCATATGGTCAATGTACTGTGCGCTGTGTTCCTTGGACCCTGGTACGGAGTTCTGGTTGCGTTCTGTACATCCCTTATCAGGAACCTTCTTGGAACAGGAACACTTCTTGCATTCCCTGGAAGTATGGTTGGAGCTCTTTGCTGCGGACTGGTTTACAAGTTGTCCCAAAAGTATATCCCAACCTATATAGCAGAAGTTGTAGGAACAGGAGTTATCGGAGGCCTTGTGGCATTCCCTGTTGCAAGCCTTGTTATGGGTAAGGAAGCAGCTCTTTTTACCTACGTAGTTCCATTCCTTGTGAGTACTGCAGGCGGAACAGTTATAGCCGCACTTCTTATAACCGTTCTGTATAAGAGCCACGCAATCAACAACCTCACAGCCCTTCTTGAAAATGATTCAGCTGTATCAAAGTCCAAAGCATCATAACTTAAAGAAAGAGCAAATACTATGATCAAACACACAGCACTTACAATTGCAGGAAGCGACTCATCAGGCGGCGCCGGTATCCAGGCAGATCTTAAGACCATGCTCTCCTGCGGCGTATTCGGAATGAGCGCCATCACTGCTATAACGGCCCAGAACACCATGGGCGTAAAGAGCATCATGCAGGTTACGCCGTCTATTCTTTCAGATCAGCTGGATATGATCTTCACAGATATATTCCCTGAGGCAGTCAAAGTCGGAATGACCTTCAATTCAGATCTTATAGAAGTTATCGCTACTAAGCTGTCTGAGTACAAGGCCAAAAATATCGTAATTGACCCGGTAATGGTTGCAACAAGCGGAGCAAGGCTTATTAACGAAGACGCTATAGATAGTCTATGCACTCTTTTGTTAAAAGAAGCTGATCTTATAACCCCAAATATTCCTGAGGCCATGATATTGTCAGGTCTATCCAGGATATCAAATGCAGAAGATCAGCTACTGGCAGCGAGGATAATCGGGGAAAAATACGATTGCAGCGTCCTTGTAAAAGGCGGCCATATGAGCGATGACAGCATGTCGGCAGATGTTTTATATAAAGAAGATAATTCATATTTTTGGTATACATCTCCAAGAATAGATAATCCTAACACTCACGGAACAGGCTGTACTCTCTCAAGTGCCATAGCTTCTTTTCTTGCAAAAGGAGAGTCTATGGAGGATGCGATATCTAAGGCTAAGAACTATTTATGCAGCGCTATCGCTGCCGGTCTTAACCTGGGACAAGGATCAGGGCCTTTGTGGCATATGGTTCCTTCCTGCTGCGATAATACTGATACTATGAAGAACTTTTCCTCTATAAATGATAATCAAATACTGTTGTAAATAATGCGTACACGTACAAACGGTAAATATCTCATCTTATATCAAAACACAAAACAATTAAATTCAAATCAATAATAGGAGATTTCATGAACAGACAATACCACACACAAATGGAAGCAGCGAGAATGGGAATCGTAACTCCCGAGATGGAGATCGTTGCTAAAAACGAAGGAAGAACAACTGAATTTATAAGAGAGCATGTTGCAAAAGGACAAATTGCGATCCCTGCCAACCCAAGACACAAGGGCCTTAAGCCAAACGGAATCGGAAGCATGCTCAAGACCAAGATCAATGTAAATCTTGGTGTCAGCCGCGACTGTAAAGACTATGACATTGAGATGGAAAAAGTAATGAGCGCTGTTAACCTTGGTGCAGAAGCTATCATGGATCTTTCAAGTCATGGTAATACTCAGCCCTTTAGACAGCTTCTTTGCAGTAAATGTCCTGCCATGATCGGTACTGTTCCGATCTACGATAGCGTAATCCACTATCAAAGAGACCTTGCTGATCTTACAGCAAAAGATTTTATTGATGTTGTAAGACTCCATGCAGAAGACGGCGTTGACTTTGTAACTCTTCACTGTGGAATCACAAGAAAGACCATAAGCCAGATCAGGGATGGAAGCCGTAAGATGAATATCGTAAGCAGAGGCGGAAGTCTTGTATTTGCATGGATGGCAATGACAGGACATGAGAATCCTTTCTATGAGTATTACGATGAGATCTTAGAGATCTGCAGAGAGCACGACGTAACAGTAAGTCTTGGTGATGCCTGCAGACCAGGATGCCTTGCTGATGCAACAGACCCTTGCCAGATAGAAGAGCTTATAAGACTCGGTGAACTTACTCAGAGAGCCTGGGATAGGGATGTTCAGGTTATGGTTGAAGGCCCGGGCCATGTTCCAATGGATCAGATCGCAGCTAACATGAAAGTGCAGCAGACTATCTGTAAAGGTGCACCTTTCTATGTACTGGGACCACTTGTTACTGATATTGCTCCAGGATATGACCACATTACAGCTGCCATAGGCGGAGCTATTGCCGCAGCTTCAGGTGCTGCTTTCCTTTGCTACGTAACTCCAGCTGAGCACCTTGCTCTTCCTAACGTAGAAGATGTCCGTCAGGGAATAATCGCAAGTAAGATCGCAGCTCATGCTGCTGATATAGCTAAGGGACTTCCCGGTGCAAGAGACCAGGATGACAGAATGGCTGATGCAAGAAGAAAGCTTGACTGGGATGCTCAGTTCTTAGAAGCTCTTGACCCGGAAACTGCCAAAGCCATAAGAGACAGCCGCGCTCCTGAAGATGATCACAGTGATACCTGCAGCATGTGCGGTAAGTTCTGCGCAGTACGTAGTATGAACAAGGCACTTGCAGGAGAGTATATAGATATTTTGTAATATATAAAGCATGGCGATCAGACCAGATCGCCATGCATTTTTTTAGAATCTTCTTATATATAGAGTGCACTATCGTACTCAAATGTTCTCAAAAATTTCTTAGCACGTTCTGTTTTAGGTTCTTTAAAAAATCCCTTTACATCCTCGGCCTCTTCGACGATCTCCCCGTTATCGAAGAAAAGGATCCTGTCTGCAACTGCCTCTGCAAAGCTCATTTCATGAGTTACTATAAGCATTGTAGAACCTGACTTTGCAAGCTTAAGCATTGTTTCAAGAACTTCGTGAACCATCTCAGGATCAAGAGCTGCTGTAACTTCATCAAAAAGTAGGATCTCCGGATGCATAAGAAGTGCTCTTACTATTGCAACACGCTGCTTCTGTCCGCCTGATAGTTGGCGCGGGAAGTAGTCTTTTTTGTCCAATAATCCGACTCTGTCTAAAAGCTCTGTTGCCTCGCGGATAACTTCTTCCTTTTTTCTCTTCTGAACCTTGGTAGGAGCAAGGATCAGGTTATCAATTACGGACAGGTGCGGGAATAGTTCATAGGACTGGAACACCATGCCAATCTTCTGACGAAGCTTCGTGATCTCTTTTTTGCCGGATTCTACAGGAAGTCCGTCCACTGTGATGACTCCGCCCTGAATCTCTTCAAGACCGTTAAGGCAGCGAAGGAAGGTACTTTTACCGCAGCCGCTGGGACCTATGATAACAACAACTTCGCCCTTTTCTACCGAAAGATTTATATCTTTTAGTACAACATTTTTGCCAAACTCTTTATGTAAATTCTTGACCTTTAATAATTCGCTCACAGAGCCCACCTCTTCTCTAAATAAACTGACAGTCTGCTGATAGGCCAGCAAACAAGGAAATACAGGAGGAATACAACTGCAAATACTCCAAATGCCGCATTTGGTGATGCCTTCCTGTTGGCCTCGATTATCTGTTGGGCAACCTTTAATACCTCTACTATTCCAATCATCATCACAAGAGAAGTTGTCTTGATCATTCTTGTAATAAGATTTATGGAAAGAGGAATCAGCCTTCTGATCGTCTGAGGGAGTATTACATACCTGTATGTTTGAATCTTGTTCATACCAAGTGCAAAAGATGATTCAAATTGTATCTTACTTATACTTTTGATAGACCCTCGTACGAGATCTCCCATCTCAGCAGTTCCCCAGAAGCAGAATACGAAAATGGCTGACGTTTCTGCAGACAAGTCCCATCCAAAGACTCTGGTGGTTCCAAAATAAACGATGAACAAAAGAACCATCTGTGGCATGATTCTGACTATCTCAAGATAAACTTTTAAAACTGCGCGAAGAACAGGATTTTTAAAAGTCATCAAAATTCCAACTAATAGACCAAGCAGTATGCTGATCACAACTGATATAAGGCTGATCTCAACTGATACCCACAAACCCTGGAGAAGGCGAAGGAAGTTGGTTCCTTTAAATAAAACATCAATCCCCAAATCCTGCATAACGAAGCCTCCTTTCCAAAATAGAACCCAGAATGGATACCGGAAGCAGCATTATCAGATAAAAGACTACCAGAAGGAATAAACATTCTATAGTTTTAGCATACATTCCGATCAGGTCCTTGGCTGTAAACATCAGGTCCATAAGGCTTATAGTTGAAAAAACTGATGTCTCTTTTAACAGGAATATGACATTTGCAAGAAGTCCGGGAACGCTGATAGATACTGCCTGAGGCAGAATGACATAGATAAATGTCTGTTCCTTTGTCATACCAAGACTAAGAGCACTCTCTGTCTGAATAACAGCGATCGACTCAAGGCCGCTTCTAAAGCTTTCTATCATATATGCGCCGCCCAAAAGTCCAAGACCAAGCACGCCGCAGGTCTGGGCTGTGATCTTTATACCTATCTTGGGAAGAGCAAAATACAAAAAGAAAAGCTGTACCAAGAGAGGTGTATTTCTAAAAAGCTCGATATATATTCCTGTTATGGTCTTTAAGATCCTTATCTTAAAATGTAAGATAGCAGCGCCCGCAAGGCCTACCAAAAGGCTCAAGGCGATGCCCTGCCATCCTATCTTAAGAGTAAGGGCAAGCGCATCCTTATATAAAGGAAGATAGCTTTCTATAACCGCATAGTCCATTACTCAGTTTCCTTTGTGGTTTTGTTTATCTTTTTTCTAATGAAAGAATTATTGCTTTTTTCGTAGTACCGATTAGTTCTTTGAAGGCTCAATTACAAGTGTATCTTCGTAATCTGCGCCGTAGGTCTCAAGAAGAGTAGCCTCATATCCTGCATGGAAGAAATTCTCGCTGCCAAGTGCTACAAGCTCGTCGTTAAGCCATGCAAGGAGAGTTTCATTACCCTTAGTAACAGCAGGTGCGATCGTATCCTGATCACCAAGTGAAGGAATACCTACAACATAGCCTTCGTTCTCAAGAGAAAAAGCTATAACCTCTGTATTATCATTAGCCCATGCAACACCGTTGCCGTTCTCAAATGCTGTCTTAGCTTCTGCATATGCATCATACTTCTGAAGCTTGATATCGGGATAATTCTTAGTAAGATATGTCTCTGCTGTAGTTCCGGAGATTACGATAACCTGATCATCAGCACCTATGCTGTCAAGACTGTCTATTACAGCACCCTCAGGTGATACAACACCAAGAGCTACATTCATGTATGGAAGAGCGAAATCAACTTCCTGTGCTCTCTCTTCTGTAACAGTGAAGTTTGCAAGGATTATATCAACCTTACCTGTCTGGAGATACTCGATTCTGTTGGCCGCTTCTGTTGATACATAGTTGATCTCAACTCCAAGATCCTGACCAAGTCTCTCAGCAAGATATACATCATAACCTGCATAGTCACCATTTTCATCAACATATCCAAATGGACTCTTGTCTGAGAATACTCCGATATTGATAACACCGCTCTCCTTGATCTCATCAAGTGTTCTAAAACCCTGTGATGAACTTTCTGAATTATCTGTATCTGATGAGGCTGTATTATTAGCTGTATTACTACCTGCAGCGCCTGTAGATGAGCAAGCTGTAAGTCCTGTCATTGCAAGTGCGCTCACAAGAGCAAGTCCAGTTACTTTGTTAAATAGATTCTTCTTCATAATATTTGTCCTCCTTTTATTAACGGCTGTTTTATAGCCTTTTGATATTTAAACTATAATTCCCATCGGCTTAGTAGGATATTATCACAAAAAAGAAATCAGGTCAACAACCTGATTTCGATTTTTTTTAAATGTTTTTGTAAAGGTTACATCTCGCACAAATCTTTCACATCACATTTCAAAACTCTGCTAAGGGCTAAAACAGTTGCAACGGACGCCTTATTTATATCCTTTGCTCCTATCTCATATTGCTGCAGAGTCCTTAGATTAACTCCGGATTCACTTGCAAGCTGGCTTTGAGACATCCCAAGAAGCTTTCTATATGCCTGAATCCGTCTGACTGAAGCCATATTTTTAGCCTTTTCATTTATATATTCAACAACTTTTTCCTCATCCATTTCATGATAGGGATGATATTTCATTCGCAACTGCGCAGGTGTAATGATTCTTTGGATTTCTTTAAATGTTTTACCAGATTCCCATTGATAATAAGCAAGCACCCATCCCGTCCAGTATTCTTTTGTTGGTTCTGAATATGACAGATCGATTTTTTTCAGACTATCATCTCCATATATCTTTGATACAACACATTCAACCAGCTCTGTACCTGATTTACCTGCAACATATCTTGGATTACCCACTTCAAACTGAGCCGCTATACCTGAATTAATAAATAGATGCATGAAAAAATCGATCTCAAATCCGTAATCATTCACCGCCACATCAAATGCATCTGCCAGATTCATCATCGCATCACTTAGATACAGTTGATCATATGCATGCATAAATCTATTTCTCCCTTCTCATCAGATCTACCAGATATACGCCATCTCTATCAATAGTATTTGAAATATTATAAAAACTATCCCTAGCACTTTTATCTCTGGACATTTTCTTGGGATAATAAGAGGCATTATCAACCTGAATAGCCTCAATAAACTTTAATTTAGAAAAAGCTTTTTTACTCTTAATAAAGTATTGTGTTCCAAGTTCGCCAAGGTACATTGCTTTTTCTAACTGAGCGATACTGATAGTATTTGAGATGAATGCTCTGGCAAAAGAAAAATAAGAATCATCTGCCCTATATCCCAATATAAGATCATAATCTTCTAAATCCACATGATAATGGTTCTTTAAATAATCAAGACCATCTTGAGCAATAGGACTATTAATATTAACGTTACGATGCTCCAACAATACAGTCAGCCAATCCAAAATAGAATAATCCTTACTGTTAAGATCCAGAATCCTAAGTCCATCAATATCTATTTCATAAGAATTAACAAAACCAGGCCTTTCATCATCTACAGCCCATTCTTTGGCAAGTTCTAAATGCTTTGTGCAATAAAAACCCTGTCCATAATCATTGCTTATCTTCCCACCTGTTAAAACGGGCTTTTTAATAATTTTCTCTGAACCGTGATATAAAATGATCTTTTCCATAAGCATCTCCTATACTTCTCTGGAAGTATAATTATATTGTAACTCCACAGAAGTATAGTTGCAATTGGAAACCCTCGATGAATGGACTGCTCCTCTCCTTCTGACAGCATATGTAAAACACAGAATTTATACTATCCCTCGTGATATCAGAGGAAAGTACTGGAGATGTAGGCTTTACGTACGGATATCTGATGGAAAAGATTGATTATAAAAAAAGACCCCTATAAAAGGGAGGATGCCAGGTAAGTCCCCACTTACCTGGCATTATTATGAAAAAGTTTTTTATTAGTATTGCTTCATCTGACAATATTAGTGTATCGCATCAGTGTGACTAATAAATGATTTGGAGTAAAGAAACAAAAAACAAATTGTTAACAAAATATTAAGGCGAGAATCGTTAATAATTCCAAGGGAAAGCGGAAACGAGATATGATAAAATGGTTTACGTAGAGGCACTGCGTAAATGTAGTAAAATATAAACGTAGTTGTTAACAGACATATATACTAAATAAATTGCGTATGCTTAAAAAGATAGTTTTAGTTTTTCACGACAATGCAAATACATCTCTAAAAGAACTGGATGAGGAGAAGGTCTACCTTTCTGACTTCGGGATAGAGCTTGAGACCATATCATCTCAGAGAGTTCAGGACATCTGGTCCTTGTATGTGGGAAGTACGAAGGTTGCATCAGGCGAAGGGGAGATTCCTGAAAGTGTAAGACAGATTCTTTTCCTGTGTGATGATCCTGATGACTTTGCATATCTTAAGGATAAGGGCGCCTATGTCTGCGGCATGATAACTCCTGTGTCAGATCCTGGTATATCATTTGAAGGGGCCCAGTATATTTTCAGCGAGATTGATGATGTAGACGCAGATTCATTTTTGAAAGCGCATCAAAGACAGGCTGGCGAGCCTTGGGATATATTGGAGACAGACAGGCTCAGGATTCGCGAGACCACAGTTGAAGATGTGGATGCCTTGTACGAGATATATGCAGAGCCTTCAATGACCAGGTACATGGAAGGATTGTTCGAGGATCCTGCAGATGAAAAAAGGTACATGAAGGATTATATAGAAAAGGTATGCTCCCTTATGGGCTTTGGCGTATGGAGCCTTGTAAATAAGGAAGATGGCAAGCTTATAGGGATCCGAAACGGATTTGATGAACCGGAGCTTGGCTTTTTCATAGGAGTGCCGTGGCAAAGACAGGGATTTGCTACAGAAGCCTGCAGCGCCATCATGGAATTTGGCAGAAACGTTCTTGGCTTTGATAAGGTTCAGACCCTTGTAAAAAAAGAGAACGAAGTCTCCATCCATCTGTGCGAAAAGCTGGGTTTTAAAGTATTAGACGAAGTTGAGATTGAAGAAGATATTTATGGCGCAAGCTATATGACGCAGGGACGCGTATCATTCGAGCCCGAAAAACGGGGGCGTTACGTAAGGCTCGAGTGGAATAAATAACTAATGGGAAAAGGGGAAAAACTATGTCACAGGAAAGTTACATCTTAGCCCTGGATCAGGGCACCACATCATCACGTTGTATCTTGTTCGACCAGACGGGCAAGATCGTATCAATGGCCCAGAAGGAATTCCAACAGTATTATCCGCAGCCGGGTTGGGTTGAGCACAATCCAAGAGAGATCTGGTCCTCACAGCTTGCTGTTGCAATAGAAGCTATGGCAAGCGTCGGTGCGACTGCTGAAAATATCGCAGCAATTGGTATCACCAATCAGCGTGAGACAACTATCGTATGGGACAAGGAAACAGGCGAGCCCATATACAATGCGATCGTATGGCAGTGCAGACGTACAGCCGATCTTATAGAGAATATCAAGAAGCAGGGACTTTCTGACAAGATCAGGGAAAAGACAGGACTTGTTCCTGATGCATACTTTTCTGCAACCAAGATCCAGTGGATACTTGATAATGTAGAAGGTGCCAGGCAGAAAGCAGAGAATGGACAGCTTTATTTTGGTAACGTTGATACCTGGCTTATATATAACCTTACAAAAGGTAAAGTACATGTAACAGACTATACCAATGCATCAAGAACTATGCTTTTTAATATACATAAGTGTGAATGGGATGAAGAACTCCTCAAGCTCTTTAATATTCCTATTTCAATGATGCCGGATGTTAAGCCTTCAAGCTGCGTATATGGCGATACAGATCCATCTATCCTTGGCGGTCCTATCATGATAGCAGGAGCAGCAGGTGATCAGCAGGCAGCTTTATTTGGACAGAACTGCTTTGAGCCTGGTCAGGTTAAAAACACTTATGGAACAGGCGGCTTCCTTCTTATGAATACAGGAAGAGATGCCATAAGATCAGAGCACGGTCTTATCACAACTATCGCAGCCAGCATTGGAAGTAATGTTGAGTACGCCCTTGAAGGAAGCGTATTCGTAGCAGGAGCTTCCATTCAGTGGCTTAGAGATGAGATGCGTATGATCAAGACTTCTGCCCAGTCTGAAGAGTATGCAGACAATGTTTTTGACACAGCAGGAGTATATGTTGTTCCGGCATTTACAGGTATGGGTGCTCCATATTGGGATCCATACGCAAGAGGCACAATAGTAGGACTTACAAGAGGATGTAAAAAAGAGCATTTCATAAGAGCAACTCTTGAATCCATATGTTATCAGTCAGCAGATGTTATCAAAGCTATGCAGGAAGATGCAGCATGCCCTCTTAAAGAGCTCAGGGTAGACGGCGGAGCTAGTGCCAACAACTTCCTCATGCAGTTCCAGTCAGATATCTGCGGCGTTACAAGCTACAGACCTAAATGTATAGAGACAACAGCTCTTGGCGCAGCTTACCTTGCAGGAATAGCAGTTGGCTACTGGAAAGACAAGGAAGATGTAACAAGGAACTGGCAGCTTGGAAGAAAGTTTGAATGCAAGATGGAAGAAGAGGAGCGTATAAAGCTTCTTAAGGGATGGCACAGAGCAGTTCGCTGCGCTATCGCTTGGAGTCAGGACGACGAAGACTAATTATTTTAAGGGTATCAAATGAACGGTTTTGTAAGAAAAGCAGTAAGACCTTTTTATGACTTTCTCTCAGCGATCAGCAGAACAGGTCTTTGGTTCACAGTTCCGCTTAAAGGGAAGAACAAGCTTAGATTCTATTCAAGGAAAAAATGCATCGACAGAAATTTCGATCTGAATCTGGCTGCATTTGAAAAGCATAAAGAAAGAATAGAACGGGAAAAGGGTTTTATAGAAGATCAGAATCTATACGGTGATATGAATTATGGAGTTAGCACCATGGCAGCTTCTGGCTGTGGTGTCATCGCTGTGTACAATGCTCTCAAAGTGCTTGGAATCAATGAGTCAGGAAGTGAAGGAATTCCTTCACTTCCCAATCTCATTTCTATTTTTGAAAACAGTGGTATCACTATGGCGGGCCAGCTTGGTACAGGCCCTAAATCTATCGCGGCTTTTTTTAGAAAAAGAGGCCTTGCGATAGAGACTACCTATGATCAAAAAAGATATGAAGAGATCGTAAGAAAAAGTTCTGTAAGTATCATAATTATCCTCAATAACAGAGAACGCCTGCACGACTACGTTCACACCATGTGCATAACCAAAGATGAAGGGCGTCTTGTGCTCCATAACTCAAACGGAAAAAGAGAAAACTATTCTTCTATGAGAGAGCTGATGCAAGGTTGCGGCATAAAAGGTAAAGCACAGGGAATCATGCTTGTGGGAATTGTGGGATAAATAAATCAGAGTCAGAGGACAAAATTAACAAAATTTAGTAAAATTAAATTGAATATCTGTTTAAGATTTTGATCGTCTATTTATTGTAATTTTTAGGTTCATCACATATGATAAACTTGTAATAAAGCGAAGGGATGAAATGAAAAGTGGTCAGGAATAGGCCACAATGGAGATCAGATGAATACAACAGAACTATTTGAACTTATCGCCGGTATTGTTGGCGGACTGGCAATGTTCCTTTATGGAATGAATATTATGAGCGGAGGCCTTACCAAGGCTGCAGGAGGTAAGCTCGAGAGCGCTCTTGCCAAAGTGACGTCCAGAAGATGGATCGCTTATTTTTTTGGTATTGGTATCACGGCTCTTGTTCAGTCATCTTCGGCTTCAACCGTTATGGTTGTAGGTCTTGTTAATTCGGGAATAATGCAGCTTTCCCAATCTGTTAATGTTATACTCGGTGCCAATCTTGGTACTACAGTAACTGCCTGGATTCTTTCACTTAATGGAATCGAAGGTGGTAACTTCTTTACTAATCTTTTAAAACCAACTTCTTTTACACCTTTCCTTGCACTTATCGGTATAGTACTTCTCATGTTCAACAAGTCAGAGAAGCGTAAGAATATCGGAACCGTTCTTCTTGGATTTTCCGTTCTTATGTTCGGTATGAACATGATGTCAGAAGCGGTAGCACCTCTTAAGGAAAGCGTAGAATTCCAAAATTTCCTCAGAAGTTTTTCAAATCCTATAATCGGTTTTATTATCGGTATGGCATTTACCATGATAATTCAGTCATCTGCAGGAACTATCGGTGTAGTTCAGACCTTCGCAGGCGAAGGCATGATGACCTATGGTATGTGTATACCTGTAGTAATGGGAGCTGAAGTTGGTACCTGTATCACAGCTATTCTTTCATCTGTTGGCGCAGGCAAGAATGGTAAGCGTACAGCTCTTATGCATCTGTACTTTAACGTTATTAAAGCAGGCACATTCATGGTGGGCTTCTATCTGCTAAATGCTTTCATGCACTTTGCATTCCTTAATGACCTGGCAAGCTACTCAGGACCTGCTATCATACATACACTTGTAAACCTTGTAGCATCTCCTCTTATGGTACCGATTTCAGGCGTACTTGTTGCTATGGCTCTTCGTACTATTCCTATTGACGAAAGAGAGCAGCAGGAACTGGAAGAAAGCCGCGGCATCACAACTTTAGACGACCGCTTCCTTTCCAATCCTCCATTTGCTTTGGAGCAGGCAAGAAATGCAACTGTTATGATGGAAAACCTTGCTGAGAAATCTCTTTTCCTTGCAATGGAACTTATTGAAGAGTTCGATATGGAGAAGGCATCTAGTGTAGAGCATCTGGAAAAAGAGATCGACAGATACGAAGATCAGCTTGATACCTATCTTATGAAGGTCAGTCAGCACCACCTGGCACCTGAAGATAATCATACACTTTCCGTACTTCTTCATACGATCAGCGACTTTGAGCGTATTTCTGATCACGCTCTTAACATAGCCCAGGTTGCACAGAGAATGTATGAGAACGAAAGACAGTTCTCCAGTAAAGCAACTGATGAAGTTAAGGTCTTTGCAGATGCGGTAAAAGAGATCGTATCGACAACCTTCAAGTCATTTGAAAATAATGATGTAAGACTTGCCAAGACGGTTGAGCCTCTGGAAGAAGTTATCGACGGACTTCATATGGAAGTTAAGCGCCGCCACGTAAGAAGGCTTCGTAAAGGTAAGTGTACTGTAGATCTTGGATTTGACCTTTCTGATATAGGAACAGATTTTGAGAGGATCGCAGATCACTGTTCCAACATCGCAGCCGCTATCATTCAGGTAAGCGAAGACGGCTTCGATACTCACGGATATCTTGAAATGGTTAGAGCTGAGAAGAATCAGGAATTCGAGCAGGCAGTATTCTATTTCGAAAGCAAGTATTCTCTTCCTAAGATGAAGAAATCAGACATGATGGAAGAGGATCGCATAGATACAAGCTTCAAGGAAGATCATCCTGTACTTGTTGATCTTAACGTACTTGATGAAGTTGCTGATAAGAAGACTGGTAAGAACGCTGAAGCATCGCCAGATGACTTCGACAAGACACTTGATAATCTCTTCAAAGAAAAGAAGAAACATAAAGATAAGAAAAAAGATAAAAAGAAGAAAAAATAATTATTATCCATAAAAAATGGAAAGAGCAGACAGTAAATGTCGCTTTTTCCATTTTTTTATTGCAAAAAATAGGTGTAGAAATAAAAGGAACTACGGTGATCGCGTTAGTTGTTCTTGTATGGTTTATTCTTAACGAGCTTCTATCGATTACAGAAAATGCAGCCAGGATGGGTACTCCTATGCCCAAATTTTTAGCTGGAGTTTTGGCTGATTTAAAGCATGATATTGACTCAAAAACTGAGTGATTAAAATGGCACAGGTTGTCGACCTGTGCCATTAAGTAATTTAGGGATTTGAACGTTCCCAAATATAAAGAGCTATATCTTCTTCATAAAACACGTCATAATATAGAGAATCCTTACTATATGAAGCTTCTGAATAATGATTATTTTCAAAAGAATTATCTTCAGATGTTGGAGTTCCTAAAATTTTCTCAATTTCAGTTTTTGTCATTCCTATTGATAAGCTGCCATCTCTAGTGCCATATGCAGTGTAACAGATAGAGCATAGCTTATGATTAGTTGTATCAAATTCGAAAATAAAATACTGATCTGTTGTTTCAATAGTATACGATGGTTTACCATCGTCATCTGTGCCATCGAAGATTTGATAACTTATATTTTTATTATTCAAAAAGGATTCTACCTCTTCCGAAGTCATGCCAAAGGATAATTCTTTAAAGGCATATTGTGGAGTTCTATCTTTTTCAGTAAAATCGATAGGCTGAAATATATCTGAGTACACTATTTCATCGGGAATTCTTGGATTTTCGGCATCATCTTCACTTCTAAGAGTGTCACCATATAAATCAAAATCCCATATTTTGCTTCCTTCTCCAATCACACCGTAGCCGCAAGCCAATAAGCTATTATCATTTTTTTCTACAAATGTTACGTAAGTATAGTCACATTCGTAAGGATTTATCCCAAGAGAGAATCTAGTATTACTAGAATTAAAGTTTACTTGATCAATCCATACCATTTTTACTTCATCAAGAACTTTTACTGGAGTTTCAATGAAATCTTCGTTTTTACTGTCATATCCACAACTGCCAAAAGTATTATTTCCCCAGGTCCAAAGTGAATCATCATTCTTTATAGCAGCCATAGTAAATGAACCACATGTAATATATTTGGCGTCATCAAGCATCTTAACTGGTTCTGAGTAGCTTAGCCCTAAAGTATCTTGTTCATGTTTGGCAGAAGTGGTTCTTATTTCTCCCCACCACCATACCGAGCCGTCTTTTTTTAGAGCAGTTATTCCTCGTGAGGAAGTCCTGGCATATTGCACGTCTTGCATCAGTAATACCGGACTAGTAGCAACAGCATCTTTTTCTGGAAAGTTAACATAATCATTACCAAGAGGCTCAAGTCCCATTATGCCGTTAAGATTAGCACCAATTCCATAAAGATCACCATTTTCGGTAAGATAAATTACAAAATCATTTTCACTACAATCAACATGAATACAATTCTCTGCAATTTTGATAGGATTCATCTCATATCTGCTATCATATCCATTTTCTTCTGTATATTGGACACCATTGCCAAGCTGACCACAGCTATTGTCACCATATCCCCAGAGAATATTATCATCATCAATATAAAAAATGTTCCCAAAATGGTTTTTATATCTAATGTAATAATTGGCTATATCAAAATTATTTTCATTAAGATGAAGGCTATTAATATCTTCAACATAATACAGTGGAATGGAAGGATTTTCAGTACTGACAACCTCTACAGTATTGAGCTTTTCTCTTTTGAAAAAAGAACACGAATTAGTAATTAAAGTACTAATTGCAATAATACAGATGATAAGAATCTTTTTTTTATTTTTCATGTTTACATTTTTCCCTTTCTCGTCTTTCTATCAAATGTAGATATGGTACCAAATCAAAAAAATAAGGAGGCCATGATAAAATTATAGTTGATATGCCATCATCTGAAGAGGCAGACGAGCATATTATAGGTTTAATAGGACATGTATTTCATTAAATAATCAGAACCACCGGCTTAGCCGGTGGTTCTGATTGCGCATTTACTAGGACATTTGACACCAGAAGTTACTTTACATACGATTAGAAGATTTGAGAAAGCCTTGATTAAAATGTTCTTATTATTTGCTCAATTTCATTAAACTTGTCATAGCTAATTTTGCCACAAAAGGTTTCATACGATTTTTGAAGAATCAATGCCATAGTATCATCTGGTAGTTTCTCAAATTCGTTTTCACGTTGATTATAAATAACTCCTAAAGAAACATCTTGCCTATCATAGTCTTTATAAATCTCATCTTCGGCATTTTTAAATTGTTCTTCGGTAATAGGTAAGTCAGAACTATCGGTATAAGAATAAACAAGTTCATCACTATTATCGTCTTTTGGTTGGTGCTCTTCTTCCGCAATCTTGTCATAGTGCAACACTCCATGGTCAAGATAGACGGCACATTTTATACTGTTTCCCCATAAAGCGCCGGATTTTGTAAAATTAGTTCCGATATATATATATGTTTGATCAGCCTCATTATAGAATGTTTTTATATTTTCAAAAACATATTCAGGAGCATCGTAGCTTTCATCAATTACATCAATTCCACTAAAATCTGAATTAACTTCATAGACATAAGCAGAAGTATAAACTCCGGATCCCTGATTTTCAGATGCAGTGATTTCTAACCTGCCATTATGATCAAAGTCTGTAATATAGAAAAAAGAGTAAGGAGATGTTACTGGATCGCCTGGTCCATCCTCATATAGGATATTCCAGACATCTCTGTTTTCGACTATGACTTGAATTTGAGGATCAATGTAGTCATCGTATGGGTTACTACTATTATCGGTAGTAGAACTGTGTTCTGAACTTGCTACATTAGATGCTTCTTGTGCAGTATCAAGCTTAGGCGTATTACAACCGAATAAACTACAAGTTAATACTGGCAATATAATTTTATAGTATTTTTTCATTATATTTTGTCACTCCCAATAGATGTATGCTAGATATAAACAGCATAAGCACAACAGTGTTTTTATTTTAATTATTAAGGGTATTTGACTACTAATTGCATTTCAAAACAATGATTAGTATAGCATATGTTTTTTGGATAAAATGTTAATATGCATAGAAGATGCAAATATTATTTCCTCAGCTATATTATTGTGCAAAGCATTATGATAAAGTTGTAAAGGATAGTGGATAAAATTTGGAGGAATAAGGCTTTATGAACATTAGAAAGCTCACAAGGCTTGATGATTATATGCAAAAGCGCGCGGGATCAATACCCGGAGCTACAATACTAATAGAGCACAATGGCAAAAGAGTATATGAGAACAATTTTGGAATGGACAGAAAAGACAGCATCTATCGCATTATGTCCATGACTAAGCCCATTACAGCACTTGCCGCAATGATCCTCTATGAAAGAGGAGACCTTGATCTTATGGAAGAGGTAGGCACATATCTTCCTGCCTTTTCTGATATTAAGGTTGCATCACTTGGAGGCTTCAAGGCTCCTACAAGACCTATACTAATTAGAGACCTTCTTAACATGACATCAGGAATAGTACTTCCCGGTGACTACGGTGAAGCTGGCCAGTCTATGAGTCAGGCATATCGCCAGGCCCGTGTTCAGAGAAGATCCGGGATTCTAAAGAGTAATGTTGATATTGCTAATAAGTTTGCTGATTCAGTTCTTATGTTTGATCCTGGGACATCTTTTCACTACGGACTTAGTGCAGATGTTCTTGCTGCTGTAATTGAGATCGTATCCGGCATGAAGTTCTCAGAGTTTTTGAAAAAAGATGTTTTCACTCCTCTTAATATGTCAGAGACAGATTTCATGATAGATGGTGACAAGGCATTCAGACAGGCTGTGATGATGGGAAGACCTGATTCCAAGGGCAAGGTTACAAGAGCTGATGCTAATACTCTTGCAAGATTTGAGATGGAATCACCATTTGAAAAGCCATGGTATGAATCAGGCGGAATAGGCCTTTATTCTACTGTGGAAGACTATGAACATTTCTGCCAGATGCTTCTTAATAAAGGTTCATTCCATGGAAAGGAGATCATAGGAAGAAGAACCTTTAATTTCATGACAGCTAACCATCTGACAGATGATCAGATAAGTGAATTCGGAAGAGAAGGCTACGGATATGGCTGCTACTACAATGTTCTTATGGATCCTGTAAGGGCATCATCCAATGGGGCAGCAGGTTCTGTTGAAGTGACAGGAGAAGCAGGAACATATTTCTGCGTTGATCCTGAAGAAGATCTTATCATCATGTATATGTCACAGATGGACGGCGGCGCAGATCCTGCATTTATTAGAGGCCTTCGCCAGATTGTGTATGGGGCTATGTAAAGAGGTTATTATGAAGCTGCAACATATAGCAAAGAAAGAATCGGGAAAGTTTATTACCCGATATGATCTTGAATATGAGACTGAAGATAAAGAACAGAAAGTTTATGAGATCATAAGCCGTAACGATGATATTAAGTCAGAAGAAGAGCTTCGTGGAGATGCGCCTGATGCGGTTGTCCTTATAATAGAAGATGAATCTCATGAAAAGCTTCTTATAAACAAAGAGTTCAGACTTGCAGTTGATTCATGGGTTTACAACTTCCCTGCGGGTCTTATTGATCCCGGCGAAACGGCTGATGAAGCAGCAAAGCGTGAGCTGTGGGAAGAAACAGGGCTTGAACTTATATCAATTGAAGACCATATCGGAAAGTCATACAGCGCAGTTGGTTTTTCTAATGAAGCCAACGTGTGCGTAGTTGGCACAGCAAGAGGTGATTTTAGGAAGAGCACTTCCAATGTGGAAGAGATTGAACCTGGCTGGTATACGAAGGCGCAGGTCAGAGAACTGTTAAACACTCAGCCCTTTGCAGCAAGAACACAGGCTTATGCATATCTTTGGTCTAAGGAATGAAGTGACAAAGTCATGATATAATAAAAAGCAGATGTGGTTTGGATTTTAACAATAAATTGAAAGAGACGAAGTCAATGAAATCAATTAGTACATCAATTGCTACATTCAAAAACTTAATAGAGTCTGATTTCATATATGTTGATAAGACCAGGCATATTTATGATATGGTCAAAGTGCCATATGGGCAGTTTTTCTTTTCTAGACCCAGGAGATTTGGAAAAAGCCTGACTGTAAGTACGCTGGAGTCGGTTTTTTTGAATCAGAAAGAACTGTTTAAGGGGCTGTATATTTATTCTTCTGATTATAAGTGGGATGAGTATCCTGTTATTCATATTGATTTTGGAAGGAGCGACAGTTCTACTGTATCCAGCCTTGAAGAGTGGATTAAGCTTGAACTAGGCTCGATAGCACAAAAATACGATGTGACTATAGCTGGAAGTTCACCTGCTATCATGTTTGGAGAACTAATTAAAGCTCTAAATATCAAAACCAATAAAGAAGTAGTAATACTAATTGATGAGTATGACAGACCTATTACTAATAACCTTGAGGATGGTAAAGGCGTTAAGAATATTCGTCGTGTGATGGAAGCTTTTTATCAGATGATAAAGGGTTATGAGGCAATAGAACGATTTGTATTTATCACTGGTGTAACGAGACTTAGTCAGGTATCTGTATTTAGCAAACTCAATAATTTGGTAGATATAAGCAGAAGTCTTAATTATTCTGATGCGGTTGGATATACGCAGGATGAGCTTGAGAATTATTTTGATGGATATCTGAAAGAAGGTGCATTAAAGAACCAGTGTACGTATGATGAGCTGATCGAAAAGCTTGCTGATTGGTATGACGGATTTAGATTTACATTCGATGGAAAAAATGTATACAATCCGGTTTCGATAGGCCGATTTTTTAATGAAAACTATGAGTTCAGAAATTATTGGTATGCAACTGCAACACCGGTGATGCTTGTAAATCAGGCAAAAAAGCAGAAAATCACTGTAGAAACTATTGAAAACGCAGTTGTTACTGATATCTCTTATAATTCTTTTGACATAATGCGACTGACCGAGAATGATATTGATACTCAGACTATTATTCAGCTTTTGCTTCAGACAGGATACTTGACAATTGGCGATAGAGAAGAGAAAAATAGTATCCCTACGTACAGGCTTGTATATCCTAATAAAGAAGTTCAACTCTCATTTGAATCAGATCTTGCATCTGTATACATGGGCAAAGATATAGTGGATATCGCCAATAGCGTAAATGATATTCAAAATGCAGCCCATGAAGGTCGCGTTGATGATATGATCCAAGTGCTGAAAGGCGTTTTTGCAGGAGTGCCATATGACATTCATTTGAAGTACGAGAAGTATTATCAGTCGCTTTTGTATCTGACATTCAGAATGTGCGGAATGGATATCATTTCTGAGAACAGGACTAATATTGGAAGAATAGATGCTGTTCTTACTGCAGGAGAGTACATATATATTATTGAGTGCAAAATTGATAAAACAGCTCAGGAAGCGTTAAATCAGATAGAAGATATGAAGTATTCTCAAAGATATTCAGTCAAGAAGAATCATGGTTTTAAAATAGTTAAATTGGGGATGAATTTTTCTTCTTCTGATGAAATAAGGAATATAGAAAGTTATTTATACGACATTGAATCCAAGTAAAGAGGGGGACTTATTCTATGACATTTATATATCCATCAGTGATTAAGGAAGAAAATGGGATGTTTAAAGGTTTTTTTCCGGATCTTGATAAGTGCACTTTTGAAGGTAAAGACATTAATGAAGCTATAGATGATGCACAGGCAGTAATGTATGACTACATCAGAGTTGAGCTGACAGAAGAGGATACACCTGTACTTCCGGCTGTATCTGACGAATCCGAACTCAAGCTTTCAGATGGTGAGTTTGTTAGAAATATATGTGTTCATTTCAGATATACTGAGGGTTGGGACGAGTAAAGCCGATAATAGTAAGCGGGGGAGCGTCTAACAAATGAGAGTTTTGAGATATTAATCATAGGAGGCATATATGAGTAATATTGAAAAATTCAACGTAAAAGAATCATCCAATAATGATTCGGAACGTAACCTTAGCCCTGAACCGTTATTACTTAAATTTTTACTTCTTTCTTTATGTCTTGGTACTTTTGCGGGAGTAGCACAGGCAATTAGTGATATTAGTTTAGTAATTAGTGCTTATCATAGTAGCTTTCTCCTTTTTGTTGTTATATGTATAGATTTTATTATCATAGGTATTAATATTGGCCTTATATATGCGGAAATAAATCGAAAAGGGAAGCTTTTTTATGTATTGATGTGTGTGTTTTGCATTGCTGATTTTGTGTTTTATAGCATATTGCTTAGTGGCGAAAGTAAAGAAGCGACATTTCAAGGCTTAAGCTTGTTATTGAGCATAGGTTGGTTAATATATGTATTTGCATCACCTAGAGTAAAAAAATATTTTGAAGATGGCGAAAAGCATCACTTGGGCGATGTTGAAGATGAAGAGGGTAATAAAGATAAGGCTTTGGAAATTCTTAAACAGGATTCCAAGAGTGAACAAAATAATAATTTAACCAATAATGATGAACAATTATCGATAGATAATGAAAAAACAGAACCAATTATATCGACTCCGCAGGAGATTATTCAATCGAGAATTGATGAAGAACCTAACTTAATAAAAGATGCTAGTGATGTAAAGAGCGGTAAAAAGAAGGTGCCACAGGATTCATACGAATCAAGACCTCGAATAGTTAGTAAAGTGATTATTACTGTAATAGCATTTTTGTTGGTTCTATGTATAGCAGCTTTATCGGTGACATCCGTTTATATGATTTCACAAAATAAATCTTTGCAAGAACAGAATGCGCTTCTGTTATCTGAGAATAAAACCATTTCTAATGAAAACAAAGACTTACAAGACCAGATTGCTGAAGAGGAAGCTCTTAATGCTGAGCTTGAGGAAAAACTCGAGAATAAAGAAAGTGATCTGAAAGATAAAAACAAAGAAGTAGGGGACTATAAAACTGCTAATACAAAAATGGCTGACGTTATAGATGATTTAAAAGCATTCGCCAAAACTGAGTACATCGGCTCAACATCATTTTATTCAAATCAATACATTATCATTACAACGGGAGATGTAAAAGAAATACAGATTACTTTCACTTCGTATGGTACTGTTTCTATGCAAAGCGATAATGGGAATTTTAATGCAAATTGGGTTGGAGAATTTGATGCATACAATCATTGCAAAGTGAAATTTACGCCAATTATTGAAGGATCTACAACTTTTACTTTTACTAATGATCGAAATTCGACATCATTTAAAGTTCTGGTAATTTACATAAAATAAAGGACAGAGACAGTCATGGAACTGGTTATACTCTGAAAACATAATTTTATATTATAAATTTTGTTGGTTTTTGAAGGAGGCAACACATGAATAAATGGAGTAGAATTAACTACCTTCCCAATCTCCCGCTTTACGAGGGAAAAGAGAGGGTTACAGAGAGCAAGGCCCATATAGAGCTTTCCAAGAATGCAGCTAAAGAGGGTATGGTTCTTTTAAAGAATGATAACCAGGTACTTCCTCTTGCACAGGGAAGCAAGGTTGCACTTTTTGGAAAAGGAACTTTCGATTTCGTTAAAGGTGGCGGCGGATCAGGCGACGTTACCGTATCTTTTGTTCACAATATTTATGACGGATTCAAGGCACTTCCTGAATACGTATCTGTATATGAAGAAACAGCTTCTTTTTACAGAGAAAATGTAGAGAAGCAGTACAAGGAAGGTAAGGTTCCGGGAATGCTTGAAGAGCCAAAGCTTCCTAAGGATCTTCTTGCAAAGGCAGCTGTTGAAGCTGACGTTGCAGTTATCTCAATTAGCCGTTTCTCAGGAGAGGGCTGGGATCGTAAGATCGCTGGAACCAAGGCTGCAAAGGGTCGTAAGGAAGACTGGGTTAATCCTCTTGTTGAGGAGTCAGAGAAGCTTTTTGAAAGAGGAGATTTCTATCTGACCAAGGCTGAAGAAGCAATGGTTAAGCAGGTTTCAAAGGCTTTCTCCAAAGTTGTTGTTGTACTTAATGTCGGCGGCGTAGTAGATACAAAGTGGTTCGCTGATGAGAAGAAGATCCAGGGCGTTCTTCTTGCTCTTCAGGGCGGTATGGAAGGAGGACTGGCTGAAGCTGAGCTTTTATGCGGTATCGGAACTCCTTCAGGTAAGCTTGCAGATACTTTTGCCAAAGACCTTACAGATTATCCTTCAACAGAAGGCTTCCATGAATCAAATGACTATGTAAATTATACAGATGATATATATGTAGGCTACAGATATTTCGAGACAATCCCGGGAGCTGCTGATAAGGTTGTATATCCATTTGGATATGGTCTTTCATATACAACTTTCCAGGTTGTTGATCCTACTGCAAGAGTTGAGGACATTAACAAGGATGATGAAGGCGCTGAGTTTACTTTTACCTTCGAAGATGATCCTGATAATGTAGCGCTTAAGCCATCTGACGTTAAGAAGTCATACATCACAGCAACTGCACGTGTAAGAAATTCAGGTAAGTTCCCTGGACGTGAAGTAATTCAGGTTTATTTCTGTCCTCCACAGGGTAAACTTGGTAAGCCTTCTAAGGTTCTTGCAGGATACCAGAAAACAAGACTTCTTGCTCCTGGCGAGTCACAGCTTGTTAAGATAACATTCCCTGTATCACAGATGGCATCTTATGATGATGAAGGCAAGGTTGCAAAGTCAGCTTATGTCCTTGAAGAAGGAGAGTACGGTATTTTCCTTGGAACATCTTCAATAAATCTTATCTGTGTAAGTGAGGTTACTCTTTCTAAAGATACTGTTGTAGAGCAGCTTACAGAGCGTCTTGCTCCTGTATCTCTTCCTAAGAGACTTCTTGCAAATGGTAAGTATGAAAAGCTTAAGATTGGCAAGGCAAGAGATATCAACGCTACAAAGCTTCCTGAAAATCCTGAGAAGAACATGGGCTTCATGCCTCAGGTACGCCACGTTGATCCTATTCAGATGTGGGCTGAGAAAAAAGAAAAGCATCAGCTTATTGAGGTTGCAGAAGGTAAGATCACTCTTGATGAGTTTATTGCACAGTTCTCAGATGAGGAGCTTGCAGATCTTCTTGGAGGTCAGCCTAATACGGGTGTTGCTAATACCTTTGGTTTTGGTAACTTCCCTGATTATGGAGTTCCGAATGCAATGACAGCTGATGGTCCTGCAGGACTTCGTATTCAGCCTGAAGCTCTCGTTCATACAACAGCGTTCCCTTGCTCAACACTTCTTGCATGCAGCTGGGATCCTGAGATTGTATATGAAGTTGGTAAGGCAGCAGGTGAAGAGGTTAAGGAGAATAACCTTGCTGTATGGCTTACTCCTGCTATCAATATTCACAGAAGTCCTCTTTGCGGAAGAAATTTCGAGTACTATTCAGAAGATCCTCTTCTTGCAGGTAAGCAGGCAGCAGCTATGGTAAGGGGTGTTCAGTCCAACCGTATTGGCGTATCTGTTAAGCACTTTGCTCTTAACAACAAAGAGACTAACAGAAACGAAAGTGATTCTCGCGCATCAGAAAGAGCTATCCGTGAGATCTACTTAAAGCCTTTCGAGATCGTGGTCAAAGAGTCTGATCCTTGGACTGTAATGTCTTCTTACAATGCTATTAATGGTGTTCGTGCATCAGAAAGCCACGAGCTTCTTACAGATATCCTTCGCGATGAGTGGGGCTTCAAGGGCATGGTAACTACCGACTGGTGGGGACACGGCGAGCACTACAAGGAAGTTGCAGCTGGCAATGATATAAAGATGGCTAACGGATTCCCTAAGCGCCTTCTTGACGCTAAGAAGAAAAAGCTTCTTACAAGGGAAGAGATGGAGATCTGTGGCAAGCGTATTCTTGAGCTGATATTAAAACTCGATTGATTTACTATTAGTGATATATCTGAACATGGAGCTTTGTTGATGACAAAAAGAAGGTGTTATTAGCATGCTTGATTGATATATTTCAATGCATTAAAATCAAATAATGAAGTTTGTGGGGCACCGGTTGGAAACTTCCGGTGCTTCTTTTTGCAGGATAAGGAACACAGAAAACTATGGTAATAGATAGAGAGAAAGTAAAAAGCGTATTTGCTTGCTATGTGGCAGATTATGATATTAATGATACCAAGGTAAGGCTAAAGGTAGAGCATACCTACAGGGTAGCTGATCTTTGCGATATGATCGCAAAGAGTCTTAAACTTAGTAAGGAAGATGTTGATCTTGCCTGGCTCCTTGGCATGTTCCACGATGTTGGAAGATTCGAGCAGCTTAGGCGTTATGATACTTTCGAAGATTCCATATCAGTCAATCATGCGGCTTTAAGCGCAGACATTCTTTTTACAGATGGTCATGTAAGAGATTATATAGATGATGACAGTGAAGACAAGCTTATGGAAAAAGCCATAAGGCTTCACAATGTATATGAACTTCCAAAGGCTCTTACTGACAGAGAGCTTATGTATGCTCAGATCTTAAGGGATGCAGACAAGATTGATATTCTCAAGGTCAACTGCGATTTTCCTATGGACGAGATCTACAATATGCCTATGGAGGCTTTTTATACAGATGATATAAGTCCCAAGGTTTTGGAAGATTCTCTGGCACATCTTAATGTGAACAGGTGCCATACAGTGACATCCATTGACCATCTTGTTGGCCATATATCTCTTGTATACGGACTTGTGTATCCGGCAAGCGTTGCAGAAGCAATGAGACAGGGATTTATAGAAGAGATGCTTTCTTTTGAAAGCCGCAATCCAAGAGCGCAGGAAGCTATGAACAAGATAAGGGACTGCGTTCATAAGTATATGGAAGAGCGGGTACGAGAAATCAAGGTATGACTTCTTAAATGTAAATTACAGAAACGCGCATTTACTGCGTGTTTCGTGATTCGATGAATCGGTTGGCAATAGAGCCTTCGACGAAGTCGAACTCAACCTACTCTATTGCTGCATTTTTGAATCTATGATTCAAAAATGTATAGTAATTGCGATTTAAGTTTTGAGATAATGTGACGGATAGAGGGATAATTCCGTCAATATAAGTAGAGGGGACATAGTATCTTATGGGATATCTTATGGAAGACAGTACGATCATCGATCTGTACTTTGCGCGGAACGAGGATGCCATAGTACAGACTAAAACCAAATACGGAAGGATGCTTAACAGTATTTCCATGCGTATTCTTCACAGCCTTGAAGATGCGGATGAGTGTGAGAATGACACTTATCTTAAGACATGGAATGTTATTCCTCCGCAAAAGCCTGATATTTTTTCTGCCTTTTTGTCCAGAATCGTAAGAAACCTGTCCCTGGACCGCTATGACATGATGCATGCGGATAAGAGAGGTAATGCACAGGTGGGAGTAATGCTTGATGAACTTGCAGAAGTAATAGCTGATGACAGGGCGGGAGGACTATCTGAATCTAGAGAACTTGCAGAGATCCTCAACCGTTTTTTGTCTGAGCAAAAAGAGCTTACCCGTAAGATGTTCATAAGAAGATACTATTTTGGCTACAATGTCTCCGAGATTGCGGAAAAATACGGAGTTTCAGAAAGTAAGGTCAAGATGACACTGCTTCGTGTCCGCGGCAAGCTTAAAGATTATCTCGAGAAAGAAGGTGTCACTGTATGAAAAAAGATAAGCGTGACCTGTTAAGGGCAATGAGTGACATTGATGAAAAATACATAAAGGAAGTCCTTGATGAAGACATGGGAGTAACAGATCCCAAGTTTATAATCTTTGAAAAAAAGCGTAGGATGAGAAAGACTGTCTGGAGCGTTGTGGCAGTAGCTGCAGCGTGCCTGCTTGGATTTGCCATGATCAATGTTCTTGAAACTGGAGTTAAAACGTCCTATGAGAGTGCGTCAGATTCTGCGGCACCGGCAGCAGGCGCAGAGGAGGAAACAGCGCAGCCAGCTGATAATTCTAAGGATATAGACTCAGACAATACAAAGGATGAAGCCATGGACATGGCACCTGCAGTAATAAATGACATGGATGCGGATAAAGAAGGTGCTGAGGCAGGCGGAGCAGAAAGTGCCCAGGAGAGCGCAGCGGCTACTGAAGATATAGCTCCTCAAGACGAAGATGATAATGAAATAGAATCTGCTGATGAGGAAGCTCCAGATGCTGAAATATATGAAGCTAAGATTCCTGAACTTGGACTGTCACTTGAAGTAAGTGATATGTCATCTACAGGAGCAGCTCTTGTATGGAAGCAGAAAGGCGGAGAGGTTACAGGAGACCTTGAATTCTCAAAAGCGTACAAGATTGAAGTATTCGATGGAAGTAGCTGGGTTGAAGTCGAGATGATAGATGACGTTGCATTTGAAGATATAGCGATGTCCATTTCAAAAGGCGGCACCACTGAATATGAACTTGACTGGAGTAGCGTATATGGAGAACTTCCTTCAGGTACCTACAGGATCGTAATGACAGTTAACGATTATAGAGGCCCTGGCGACTACGACACATATACAATCACGGCTGAGTTTGATCTGTAAAATAAATAAACCACTTGGAATCAGGTATCTGGATTCCAGGTGGTTATTTTAATTATTGATTCAAGATGTACTGCATTTATGAAAACTTATCTTGGTATATTAGGTTGAATTAGTCCTGTTCATAAGTACCAGAGCATTATGGGAGAATGGCGTAAAATCAGCCATCCTGAAGTAGTACATGCACAGATCTACAAGTTCATCTCTGTTAGAAATGTTATCTACGTTTGAATATAGAAGCACCTGTAAAAAACGTATCTCGCATGCAAGAAGCTTACCTGCCTGTGACATGGACATCTCTTCACCATTAAATGGGAACTGGGTGTAGAAGATATCATTTACAAACATCCTGCAGATCCAAAGGTCAAGATCAGGGAACATAGAATGAAGCTTGTCGCTATATTCCTTTAATATTCCTGATGGATCATCGCTTCCAGCAACATTCAGGAATGCCTCGCAGTAATCTGACATTGTATAGTACTGATCTTTAACGAATTCTACGATCTTAACAAGACTATCTAATGATGCTGATTCTGTAGAAATGTCTGCTGAGCCTTCCTCATTATTAGCTTTTGAGCTTTGAGACTTGGCATTTTCAAGAAAGGCTTTAATATCAGTAATCTTATTATCTATATCAGTATCTTCTTTTTGAAGAATATCAAATAGGCCGTTCTGAACTTTTTCAAGTTCATCTTTTGTATAGGCTTCAGACTTTTTTTCCTCGCCTGCAAGGTCAAAAGAATATTCGCTCGTAGTAGTCCCGATCTTTTCCTTAGAATCCATCAGTATCTCGATAGTCTTTTCGCATCCGCAGGAGCAGGAGACTCTGGGATAGATGTTAAGACGAGGGCTTCTTGGGAAATATCTGCAGGCATAGGTCATTACATCCTCGCCGCATTCATACTGGAGACGGCACCATCCGTTGTCCATAAGCATACGGCAGTTGCCAAAAAAGTCATGGCATAGCTCGGCATATTTGTATGGATCGGGATTTGAAAGAGGTTTGATGGCAAGATCAAGACCCTGACGAAGTTCTTCAGAGCATGACAAACCGACCAGCTTGAAATATTCCTGCTGGGACATATTAATTGTTAGACCATTGCAGCATGTATGGCGGCAATCAGGTCCTTTGCATGAAAAACTGGGATAATAATCCGGGCTTAGAAAGGTTTCTTTAATTGTCATAGGATGACCCGGATTCTGAGGCTACGGATTCAGATATTACAAAAGTCGCACTATCACTCTGTGCTGCTTTTGTTGTGGAAATTGCATTATTACATCCGGTCGCAAACAGCGAAAGTACTGTTGTGAGCAAAACTATGGCGATCATACATAAAAATTTCATGTTTGACATATGGAACCGAAACCTCAAAGAACTATTACAAAATATTACAAAGTTGTTTACATGTGATTCTATTATAATCCTCTTTTTTGAATTTGCAACAAAAAATAAGTAGAAATTTTGTACAAATTTTATGGTCCGGAATAACCCGTTTTAACGCAAAATTCGCTAATATAGCTAAGCATTGAAATGATTATTTTTTTCTGATATTATAGATGAGCGTTTTAACGCTTAAAAGTTAGTTGTTGATGCCAGTTATCTGGTAGATGGAGGTAATAAAGATGCAGTCCCGTACACATACATGCGGAGAATTAAGACTGTCAGACGCAGGCAAAAAGGTTAAGCTGTGCGGATGGCTTGAGAATTTCAGAGAAGTTGGAGCAGAACTTGGTTTCGTTGTTATCCGTGACTTCTATGGTACAACACAGGTTGTAGCTGAGAATGCAGATATGATGAAGCAGTTCAAGGCTATCACTAAGGAATCAACTATTTCTGTTGAGGGTATTGTAAGAGAGAGAAGCTCTAAGAATCCTAAGCAGGAGACTGGTGAGATCGAAGTTGTTCCTGAAAAGGTAGAGGTTCTTGGACGTTGCCGTTACAACGAGCTTCCTTTTGAGATCAATCACAGCCGTGAAGCAGATGAGACAGCAAGACTTAAATATAGATATCTTGACCTTAGAAACCCTGAGGTTAAGAAGAACATCATCTTAAGATCACAGATCATTGCAGCACTTAGAAGCTCAATGCTTGATCATGGATTTATGGAGATCACAACTCCTATCCTTACAGCATCATCACCTGAAGGAGCCAGAGACTATCTTGTTCCTGCTCGTAAGCACCCTGGTAAGTTCTATGCACTTCCTCAGGCACCTCAGCAGTTCAAGCAGCTTCTCATGGTTTCAGGTATTGACCGTTACTTCCAGATAGCTCCATGCTTCCGTGATGAGGATGCAAGAGGTGACAGATCACCGGGAGAATTCTACCAGCTTGATATGGAGATGGCATTCGCTTCTCAGGAAGATGTATTTGCAGTAATCGAAGATGTACTTCCTCCTATCTTTGCCAAGTACGGTACATATGACAGAGCATCAGGTGCTCCTTTTGTTAGAATTCCTTATCTTGAAGCTTTGGAAAAATACGGAACAGATAAGCCTGACCTTCGTATCGACCTTACAGTTTCAGATGTTACAGATCTTCTTAAGACAGAAGAGTTCGCTCCATTTGCTGATGGCGTGATCAAGGCTGTAGTTATTTCTGATTTCCATGAAAGCCGTAAGTTCATCGACAAGACAATGGAAGCTGTAGAAGTTCAGTCCGGTAACAAGGGTTACTGGTTCAGAGTAGATGAGAACGGCGAGATCGTTGGTGGTATCTCCAAGTTCGTAGCACCTAAGAAGGATGAAGTTGTAAAGGCGCTTTCACTTGAGCCTAATACTCTTGTAGTTCTTTCTGCTGGTGAAAAGGGCGCAGCTGTTAAGACAGCAGGCGTACTTGTTAAGACATTTGGTGCAGCTGTTCCTGGACACATGGACAAAGAGCAGTATGCATTCTGCTGGATAGTAGACTTCCCTATGTACGAGATAGGCGAAGAGTCAGGCGAACTTGAGTTCTGCCACAATCCTTTCTCAATGCCTTCAGGTGGCCTTGATATCCTTCTTAAGGCAGAAAAAGGTGAGGTTGATCCTCTTACAATCATGGCAGATCAGTACGACCTTGTTGTTAACGGCGTAGAGCTTTCATCAGGTGCTGTTCGTAACCACGATCCTGAGATCATGATCAAGGCATTCGAACTTGTAAAGCTT
>CAMVNV010000014.1 GCA_947168935.1 uncultured Butyrivibrio sp.
CATATAATAATGATCATCTTCCTGTCTGACCCTGATAGCAGGATGAACATTAAGATATCCCTGTTCTATAAGATGATACTCAAATCTTCCAAGATCATCCGGCAATTTTTTTACTGTATACTTTCTTTCAATTTCCATTCCCATAATAAGTTCACCTTCAAAATATTAAAGACTCCTACTCTCAAAAAACGCTCTCAAGATTTTTTCAGTCAAGTAGAAAACAAACAAAAAAATTCACAGACAGGATAAATTATATTGCTTTTTATCATGCCTGTGAACCTTATATTAACTCATACCTTTTCTTTTTTAATATATGCAAATTCAGCATATATCTTTTACCCTTAAACGATCTGTTATCAGATTCTTCCATAAAGTTTTGTCATATCATACATACGCTTTGCAAGTTCGCCAGTGCATGCCTTCTCATCCATTCTCCACTCCCAGTTGCCGCCAAGTGTAGATGGAACATTGATTCTTGCGCTGTCATCAAGGTTAAGATAATCCTGCATTGGAATGATACAGGTATCAGCTACTGATGCCATTGCGCTTCTGATAAAGATCCATGCAATATCTTTTCTTGTATGGATATCAAGATATTTCTTGGCAAAGGCTCTGTCCTTGGAATTACATGTCTCAAACCAGCCCCTTGTTGTCTCATTATCATGAGTACCTGTATAAACGATACAGTTATGAGGATAGTTATGAGGAAGGTAATCGCTTTCCTCTCTTGAGTCAAATGCAAACTGAAGTACCTTCATTCCAGGGAAACCGGTTCTCTGAACAAGCTTAAGTACTGATGGTGTAAGGAATCCAAGATCCTCTGCAATAACACGTAAGCTGTCACCGAACTTATCCTTCATTGTCTTGAAAAGATCATATCCAGGTCCCTTCTCCCAATGTCCGAACTCAGCTGTAGGATCACCGTAAGGAATTGAATAGTACTCATCAAAGCCTCTGAAGTGGTCGATTCTAACTACATCATACAGCTCGAAGCAGTGACTGATTCTCTTCATCCACCACTCATAGCCTGTCTTCTTGTGGTAAGGCCAGTTGTAAAGAGGATTACCCCAAAGCTGTCCTGTTGCGCTGAAAGAATCCGGAGGACATCCTGCAACTCCAAGCGGAACATTGTCCTTATCAAACTGAAAGAGTTCAGGATTGGCCCAAGTATCAGCACTATCATAAGCAACGTAGATCGGGATATCTCCTATTATCTCAACATCGCATTCATGAGCATATTCCTTAACATCTGCCCACTGAATAGCAAACTCAAACTGAAGGAAACGATAGAAATTTATCTCATCGTCATATTTATCCATGCACTTTTCTAAAGTAGCCTTATCTCTTAAGCGCTCATTATCAGGCCACTTGCTAAAGCTCTGACCATCATGAACATTTTTGAGAGCCATGAAAAGAGCATAATCATCAAGCCACCATGCATTCTTCTTAACAAATGCTGCAAACTGCTTTACATAAGAAGGATCTGCACTCTTTGAGCTCTTTGATGAAAGACCGCTGTTTCTAAATGCCTTCTCAAGGACCTTGAAGCGTGCCTTATATAACTTCTCATAATCAACTTTAGAAGCATCTTTACCAAAATCAAACCCTTTGATGTCTTCTTTGGTCAGGAATCCTTTTTCTATAAGAGTATCTATATCAATAAAATATGGATTTCCTGCAAATGTAGAAAAAGACTGGTATGGTGAATCTCCATAGCTTGTAGGACCAAGCGGAAGAATCTGCCAGTAGCTCTGACCGGCTTTGCTAAGAAAATCAATAAACTTTTTGGCTTCCTTTCCAAAGGTACCAATACCGTATGGTGAAGGAATACTTGAAACCGGAAGCAGCACTCCGCTTCTTCTTACTTTAACAGTCTCTTTAGACATTTTATGCCCCCTTGATCAATAATTTACATTCTTCTTGGAAAACGTTTTCTAAAATAATATATCACCATACAAAAGCAATTGCAATTATCTTTTTATCCCCATATCAGTTTTCGGGGATATCAATGCCATAAATATCAGTAATAGACTGCGTTTTCCATATAAGATCACGCCACTGCTCAACCTGTTCCGGAGTAAGGAAGCCTTCACAGGTTCTCATAAATCCTGTCTTATAGGATGCATATAAAAGTCCGTTCTTTATAGCATTAACACTGTCTTTAGTTTCAAGGTAGTAGTGAATAAAAGCAGAAATGAGTGCATTACCTGCACCAAGTGAATTGACAACTTCGTTTGTCTTGACTGAATTATAATGAAGCTTAATGTGACAATCCCTGTCATAAAGAATAAGGCCGGTCTTGCCCTGACCAAGAATGATTATCTCAGGATCAAAACGTCTTGCAAAATCATCGATAAATTCATATGGATCGCCTTCTACGTTATCATCACTTAAATAGATAATGTCAGAGTTTTGCAAAAAGTCCAGATTATACTTCTCTTTTTCCTTAGAATAAGCGCGCATATTAAGCGCAATCTTCTTGCCGGCAGAAAGAGCATAATGAACAAATGGTCTGCAGAAATTCGCATTAGAAACAAGAAGGCAATCAGCTTCTGCCATGATCGGTCTGACCATGGACATGTCATACTTAGCTTCCCTGACATCTTTCAGGTCCTGGAAAATAAGCTGATGCTGATCATTATCAAAGAATACGATTTCAGAAGGAGTGGCTTTAATTACAGGAAGTATATAATCGGTATTAATATGGACTTTGAAATCAGGCGGATTAAATACTTCAACATTCTGATCCTGCCCAACAACAGACATAAAATAAACTGTATCGCCAAGTGTAGTAAGAGCAAAGGCTTCATTCATAGAATCTCCGCCACCTCCAACATGAACCGGCGCATCATGCAGCTGTTTTTCAACATCAAATGGAATTTTGTCCACCTTAATGACTGTTTCAAACTGAGTTATACCTGCTATGACAATTTTACTCATGGCCGCTCCTTTCACCACAGATGGTTTTCGGATAATAGTCTCACTATTAACTTTTCGGCATTAAATGTATGTAAGTTTAGCCATAATCTCAAAATAATGAGATACCTGTTGAACATATATTCCGGCATCCATCATTTCTTTGAACATTAGTCTTCTCTGGACATTGTTCCTTGTAAAATGAAGCATATCCTCTATAGCTTTAATATCTACATCCGGATTAATATGTACAAGATCTGCATTCCCTGTCGCAGCAGCATATACATCACGACATTTCTTTCTGCCTTCTTCCGGATCAAACGTATCAGGATCCGTTTCTGTCTCTGCTGATTCCAAAAAGGCTATCATATATGGATACTGTTCCATTATGGATTCTTCAGAAGCAAGGATCTGGCGCCAGATAGTAAAATAATCTGTCTCTGTAGCAGATACATTACTTCTTATCTCAAGCTGCAGAAAACGAATACTATAGTCATGAAGAAAGCGGTATAATTCCTGTTTTGTACCAAAATAGTGGAAAAGAAGTCCCTTGCTTATCCCAGCTTCCTTGACTATTACATCTGTACTTCCATTCTTATAACCATTTAAAGCAAATATCTTAAGTGCCCCATTTAGTATTCTGTCCTGTTTATCTTTTTTCAGGTCAAAAAACTTATCGTCCATGCCTTCTCTCTCCCAAAAATATTAATTATATAACCATTATGCCACAAATCTGTTAATTTGGTAGGATATTTCCTCTTTTCGATTCGCCCAAAATGTATTAAAATAAAATCACGTGTAGAAATTAGTTAATGTGCCGGATGGCACAGGAAGGTGGCTTACAATGTCTAAATCACACGGTTTCGGTAAGTTTGTTATGTTTTGTGCTGCGACAGCTGCAGCCGCTGCAGGTATTTACTATTACCTCAACAAGAAGAACAGTGAATTCGATGATGATCTCGAAGATGATGATTTTGATGATTTCGATGATTTTGATGATGCCGATATTGATGACAGCTCATCAGATGAACGCGGATATGTCAACCTTGATCGTGCTTCCAATGAAGAAGACAAAGAAGATGAAAAGGCTGGCGAGTCAGGAACAGAAGAATTCTTCGATGATGAGAAATAATACTCCTACCTGCATGGAACTAAATTTCTAAATATAGGGATTTGGTTCACAACTTAAACACAGAGACCAAGAAAGGCATCCGCTTAGCGGATGCCTTTTATATTATTTGTATTTATTTGAAACTTATACTATTCAAAAATATCTTTTAACCCTTCATCTTATCTTCGATCATATCCTTAAGGTCACGGCACTTCTCTTTGGTATGATTACTTGCAGATCTGGATACAAGTATTTCTCCAATAAGCTTAAGAGACTGCTGATATTCCTCGTTCTCCATATAAAGAGCCGCAAGAAGATAATCCAAAGTGATGGTATTCATTCCTGCAATAGGGAATGATTCACTTTGCTTTGCAGTTACAAATCCATCCAGAGCATTCTTTAAAAGCTCTTTCTCTTCTCCCTTCATTTCTTTTTTGCGTTCATCATCATAATGAGGAAGGGACATGGTAACAGGATCACGAAGCATCTGCCTTATAAGCCATGCATATCTAAGACACAGATATGCCTTTTCTGATGCTTTGGCATCCTTAACAATGGCATTTGCAAGTGCCAGTTGATAGCGCTCAAGAGCATCATCATATGTATATATCTCATACTTGTTCTTAATAGGCTTAAAGTTCATGCAGATCTTTTCACGAACCGCATCCTTCTGTCTCTTGGTAATAGATTCAAAATATCTGGCAAGAGCCGCATATCCGCAGGACGGACATGCAACAATATCATACTTGATCTCATCCATAAGGTCATAGATAGGATGGAGATCAATTTCCTGCTCCTTAACATGAACCTTGCCGGTTCTGACTGTAAGCGAAGTAAAGCTTGTCTCGCAAACAGGGCATACGTACTTCTTTTCAAAAACAAGAGTCTTTTCTTCAGGAAGTTCCTGGGCAACAGATACCGTCGTGGGCTTCTCCTTTGGTTCTTCCTCGACCTTAGCCTCTTCTTTATCGAAGATTTTCTCACTCTTAAGGTTACCTAGTCCAAATTTCTCAAGTCCTGAAAGTAATGACATAGTCGTACACTCCTTTAACTGAGTTTGAATGAACTCTTGAACGAAACGAAATGATCAAAACCGTTTCGTGTTTACCCGCTCCTTATCTACTAGTATATTTCGCCATACATGTCCATTATCTTAACACCTATGCATAGCTTAATTAATGATAACACGTTTGAAAAAATATGAAAATAGTTGTCGATATTAAAAACATATACATTCTTGAACATAAAGTTCAAGAATGCAGCAATAGAGCCATTTGAGTTCGACTTCGTCGAAGGCTCTATTGCCAACCGATTCATCGAATTACGAAACACGCAGTAAATGCGCGTTTCTGTAATTTACATTCAAGAAGTCATACTAAAACTAAGAATTCCCCTCAATCTAAAGACATATTGAGCATAAAAAAATAATTACACAAAACAAAAAAGATGCCACAGCTTGTCTGCCATGGCATCATAAAGTCTATTATTCTAATTAAACGTCAGATTAGTTATCATCTACTGAGTAGTTAGGCGCTTCCTTGGTGATATGGATATCATGTGGATGGCTCTCACGAAGAGCTGCAGATGTGATCTTAACGAACTGAGCATTCTCCTGAAGCTCTTTGATAGTATTGCATCCGCAATATCCCATACCTGAACGAAGACCGCCGATAAGCTGGAATACTGTATCTTCAAGCATTCCCTTATAAGCAACACGACCTTCAACACCTTCAGGGACAAGCTTCTTAGCACCTTCCTGGAAATAACGGTCTTTGGAACCATTCTCCATAGCTGCGATAGATCCCATTCCTCTGTAAACCTTATATTTACGACCCTGGAAAAGTTCTGTTGCACCAGGAGCTTCATCACATCCTGCAAACATTGAACCCATCATAACTACGCTACCGCCTGCTGCAAGAGCTTTTGTGATATCACCTGAGAACTTGATACCACCATCAGCGATGATCGGAACTCCGTACTCTTTAGCAACTGAATAGCATTCCATAACTGCTGTAACCTGAGGAACACCAATACCAGCTACAACACGTGTTGTACAGATAGATCCAGGTCCGATACCAACCTTAACTGCGTCAGCACCTGCTTCGATAAGATCTTTTGTAGCCTTAGCTGTAGCAACGTTACCAGCGATAACGTCAAGATCAGGGAATCTCTCCTTGATCATACGAAGGCAGTTAAGAACGTTTTCTGAATGACCATGGGCTGAGTCAAGAACTACAACGTCAACTTTAGCGTCAACAAGAGCCTGAACTCTGTCAAGAACGTTAGCTGTGATACCAACGCCGGCGCCACATACAAGTCTTCCCTGGCTGTCTTTTGCAGCAAGAGGATACTTAACTGCTTTCTCAATATCTTTGATTGTGATAAGACCTACAAGGTTGAAATTATCATCTACAAGAGGAAGTTTCTCTTTCTTGGACTGTCCAAGGATCTTCTTAGCTTCTTCAAGAGTTGTTCCTGCAGGAGCTGTAACAAGATTTTCAGAAGTCATAACTTCCTTGATCTTACGGCTGTAGTCTGTTTCGAACTTAAGATCTCTGTTTGTGATGATACCAACAAGCTTCTTGCCTTCTGTGATCGGCACACCTGAGATCTTGAACTTAGCCATAAGTGAATCTGCATCTGCAAGTGTATGTTCTGGAGAAAGTGAGAACGGATCAGTAATTACGCCGTTTTCAGATCTTTTAACCTTATCTACTTCTTCAGCCTGCTGCTCTATTGACATGTTCTTGTGGATGATACCGATACCACCCTGACGAGCCATGGCAATAGCCATATCATGTTCTGTAACTGTATCCATACCAGCACTCATCATAGGGATGTTGAGATGGATCTTCTTAGTAAGCTGTGTTCCAAGCTGAACCTGATTTGGGATGACCTGAGAGTACTGAGGTACGAGTAATACGTCATCAAATGTAATTCCTTCACCGATAATTTTGCCCATTTTTTTCTCCTAATTCTTATATATAAACTTAATTGTTACCAAACTAAGAAATATGCAGGTGCTATATAAAATCTGCGCCTGCATTAATAGAAATGATCAGTCTTTAAATGTCTTACGTGGTGCTACCTGATATACAGCAGCAACAAGCTTTTCATCGGGATTCATGATGAGCTTCTGACGTCCATCATAATAGAAAGCATATCTTGTATCAGGCTGGTGAACCTCACCGTCTGAGAAATCGAGAACCTGATAGTTCTTGTTCTTATATTCGTCAAGGTGATAAGAGTTGATGGGTCCAAAAGCCTCCATACGCTCTGTCTCGAACTTACCTACGCGCTTACGGCTGTTCTTGTTAAGGATCTTATCAACAGTAACTTCTCTGTCACAATACTGGTACTCATATTCGATATTAGCATTAAGATTGCAAAGATAAGCCATAAATCCAAAGAATACAGTAAAAGCAAGTGTTACGATAGTTCCAAGGATCTGCATTCCAAGGAACATAAATCCAAATGCGCTGATTACAGCAAGGAAAATGCATAAAAACTTCAGGAATACAAAAAGAGGTTTTGTCTTTCTCTTCACCATACATTCAACATAATCAAGTTCGTTCATAGTAACATCTCCGTTCCAATATAATATAGTATGACTTCTTGAATATAAATATCAGAAACGCGCATTTACTGCGTGTTTCGTAATTCGATGAATCGGTTGGCAATAGAGCCTTCGACGAAGTCGAACTCAATTGGCTCTATTGCTGCATTCTTGAACTTTATGTTCAAGAATGTATAGGCTTTGAAATTGGCGTCTCAAAAGGCACCATTTCTAGTTTTGAAGGTTTTTATCTTTCAAAACATTTTACCATCTGTTCAAAAAATATTTGACAGTAATAATATATTACTTTAACGAAACTTGCAAGCATTTTCAACAAGGTAAATTCTCTCATTGATAAATTTTGTATAAAAATAGTAATTATCGGGATTTTATTTCAAATTTTTCATACAATCTTCAAACATACAATCTCGAAATGTCATTCAGTTGATCATATGAATATATTTACGTTCAAGATTTCATACTTTTTTAATTGACCAACAGCGTGAATTTATTTATTATGACCTAAGGGCATTTTTACGCCCCGGCTAAATTCAAAAGATACAGAAGGTTATAGATTTATGGCAGTTTGGGATGATATTAAAAAACAGCATAAGAAAGTAAGGAAAAAAGGCTTTAAAGCAATGCTCTCCTACTTTTGGGATTACTACAAGATTCATACAATAGTAATACTGTTTGTGGGCATTTTTGCTTTTTATCTGATAAAAGATATGGCTTCTAATCTCCCCTATGGATTTTATGCAATAATGATAAATTCAACTCTTCATCCGGATAGTGATGTTATTGGAGAAGATTTTGCACAGTATGCCGGAATAGATACCCAAAGCTATGATGTACTGGTGGATACCAACCTAACTCTTAGTACTGGTGAATATAATACCTACGACGTATCAACGCAGGAAAGGATCATGGCTATCACAGCGGCAGGCGATCTTGATGTTATGGTCACTGATCAGTCAGTATTTGAGCAGTATGCAAGAAATGACTACATGACAGATCTTAGCACCCTTATGTCACAAGAAGAGCTTGCTAAATATGAAGGTTATATCTATTACGTTGATAAAGCAATAATAGACGCTATTCAGAATGGCACTTATGAAAGCTCTTCAGATGCCTCTACTCAAGAAAGCACAACCGAAACTACAGATGACGCAGCAGCTGATGCTACCGTTTCTGATCAGGAGATAAGCTACATGCTTGGAATATCATCTCCAAGCTCAATAGTAACTTCAGACAATTTCGTACTTCCTGATCCAACTACTATGGAAGATCCGATTCCTGTTGGAATCATCCTCACAGATTCAGCTTTTATGCAGAGCACACAGACCTTTGCCGGAACTGTTCCTGTATTTGGAATCATAGGTAATTCAAGTCATACAGAAGAAGCACTCAAGTTCCTTGAGTATTTGTACAACTACGTACCAGCAGAAACTGATGAAATGAACGAATCACCAAGCGGATCTACTGTAAATAATTAAGATAATACTTTCCAGTATATAGAAAGTTGTTACTAATAGTTTATAGCTTCAAAAATGGCACCTCTTACGAGGTGCCATTTTTTGGAATAAGCATATAAGAAACAACCTATCAAATTGTTCTTAACAAAATAAAGAGGGGTTCAAGATGTAATTTATAGCTGTGTCTCTACAAAAATGTCATAAATTGCGCTGATGGCCTTTTCAAAGTCTCTGTTCTCAACACCAATGATGATATTAAGCTCAGATGAACCCTGGTCGATCATTCTGACGTTGACGTTGGCATGTGCAAGAGCTGAGAAGATTCTTCCAGCTGTACCTCTTGTAGACTTCATACCTCTACCAACGACTGCTATAAGGCCAAGATCAGACTCGATCTCGAGCATATCAGGCTTTGCAAGTCTGTGAATCTCACTAACTACTGCCTGTTCCTTACTGATGAAATCATCTTCGTGAACGAATACTGTCATAGTATCAATTCCTGAAGGAACGTGCTCAATGGAAATATCATGATCTTCAAATGCCTGAAGGACTTTTCTTACAAAACCGATTTCTGAGTTCATCATATCCTTGGATATGTTCACGCAGCAAAATCCCTTTTTACCAGCAATACCTGTAATAGTATATTTGGACTTTCTTGCTGTTGACTCAACAATCCATGTTCCCTCATCTTCGGGCTTATTAGTATTTCTGATGTTGATCGGAATACCTTCCTTACGTACAGGGAAGATTGAGTCTTCATGGAGAACTGATGCACCCATGTATGCAAGCTCTCGAAGCTCTGTATATGTAATGATCTCGATTGACTGTGGCTTATTGATGATCCTTGGATCAGCGATCATAAATCCGCTAACGTCTGTCCAGTTCTCGTATACATCAGCCTTAACAGCACGGGCTACGATTGAACCTGTAATATCAGATCCGCCTCTTGAGAAGGTCTTGATGCTACCATCAGGCATAGCTCCAAAGAATCCAGGGATAACTGCGCTTTCTGTTTTGGAAAGCTTTGCAGACATCTTCTCATTGGTCTTTTCTGCATCAAAATCGCCGTTTTTAGTAAAGCAGACAACTGTTGCAGGATCAACGAAGGTATATCCAAGGTACTGTGCCATGATCTTGCCGTTAAGGAATTCTCCTCTTGATGCTGCATATTCTTTTCCGGCCTTTTCTTTAAACTGCTTTTCAATCTCCTTGAAATCATCAGCAAGTGAGAAATCAAGTTTAAGACCTGTGATGATCTCATCATAACGTGCTTTGATATCAGCAAGCTGTGCTTTAAAGTCTTTACCGGCTTCTGCAAGTGCATAGCAGGCATAGAGCATATCTGTAACTTTCTTGTCTCCGGAATTTCTTTTACCTGGAGCTGAAGGAATTACATATCTCCTGCCCTCATCACTTCTTATGATCTTGCCGACTTTCTCAAACTGAGCGGCGCTTGCAAGAGAGCTTCCGCCGAATTTTACTACCTTTTTCATTTTATATGCCTCTCCTTAAAGCTCGCGAAGGAATCCCTTAGCCTTTTCGAGCTGTGAATACTTTGCCTTAAAATCTTTCTCAGAGATCAGATCAGTAACAAATGCAAATTCTCCAAAAACTTCCTTGCTCTCTACTGTTTCAATTTCGGAACCAAAGAGTTCTCTTGCCTGATCTTCACTATTTTCATCTACTCTGACAAAAAATCTGTGAACGAAGCTTCCATTATCAGAAAGCTGTGCAGGTGTATCTGTAAGGTTCACATCCATGTGACTTCCTTTATGAATAACAAGGTCGATAAGATCCGCAACAACAGCTGATGCTGTAGCCTCTTTACCAGCACCCTTTCCATAATACATAGTGCTTCCAAGCATATTGCCATGAACTACTATAGCATTAAATACATCATTAACAAATGCAAGAGAATTCTCTGATGGGATAAGGAATGGTGATACCATTGTAAAAAATCCCGAATTGTTCTTCTTGATCATTCCAAGAAGCTTAATGGACATTCCAAGGCTTCTTGCATAAGCAAAATCTTCCTGAGTGATCTTAGTGATACCCTCAGTCTCGATATCCTCATATTTTACATACTGACCTGACATAAGTGAAGCCAGGATCGCAGTCTTACGGCATGCATCATGTCCTTCAATATCAGCTTCAGGCTTGCGCTCAGCATAGCCCTTGTCCTGTGCTTCCTTAAGGACAGTAGCAAATCCAACCTTATCCCTGTCCATTTTAGTAAGTATATAATTAGTAGTACCGTTAAGAATACCAGTAATAGAATCTATCTTCTCATGCTTAAGGGAAGTGTTAAGGGTACGAAGAATAGGAATACCGCCACCAACTGAAGCTTCAAAAAGATATGAACAATTATGCTCTTTAGCGATCTTTACAAGTTCCGGTCCGTGAGCCGCAACAAGTTCCTTATTGGATGTGCAGACGCTGATGCCCTTTTCAAGAGCTCTTTTTTCAAAAGTAAAAGCTGGTTCAAGGCCGCCCATTGTCTCGCAGATCACGTCTATCTCAGGATCGTTTAAGATAACTTCAATATCATGAACGATCTGAGCTTCATGCTTATCACCAGGGAAATCGCGAAGATCAAGGATGTACTTAACTTCGACTTTCTCGCCGGCGCTCTTTTCAACTTCTGCGCTGTTGGTATCAAGGACTTCAACTACACCGCTTCCTACTGTTCCATAACCTAATACTGCTGCCTTGGCCATATTGCCTCCCTTTTACTCCACGTGCAAAGCACGTATAATTATTCAAAAATTATGTAAGATGCTCACGAATGCTGAACATTTATCATCAAGAATCATCTAATACTAAAGATATATGTCCCTTTAAGAGACGCCGCTTCCACGGCCACTTATCTGAACTTTATGAACTCCAGTCCTTTCACCGATTGCTGATGAAAGATCTGTTACGCTCACTCCTTCATCGATCACCTGAAGACTTATGGACAAAGATGCAACTCCGTCAATCGGTATAGACTGATGAATAGTAAGGATATTAGCGCCTGACTTTGCAATGATACCAAGGACATCTGATAACAGTCCCGGCTCATCATCTACCTGAAATGTAAGTGTGAATGTCGATCCGGAAAGTGAATCGTGGAATTCATAGATATCATCTTTATATTTGTAAAAAGAGCTTCTGCTGATATCTACCTGGGCAACTGCCTCATTAACTGTGCGTACCCTGCCAGATTCGAGAAGCTTCTTGGCTTCAACTACCTTTATAAGTACTTCTGGTATAGCCTGTCTTTGAACAATGTAATAACCTGAATGTTCTTTCATGATCATCCTCATGTCACAACCATCAGCAAAAACAATGGATATTGATGGAGTATTTAAGAAAAACGTTCGCACCACGCGGACATTTGTACGTCCATGAAAGATATTCTATCACACTAAAGTGACAGAGGCAACCATAAATATTGTCCAAACATTTCAACAAAATGTATAAAGATACATAAATTATTACCAAAAATCAGGAACTATCCTGTAATTTGCAGAATATCCGGTAATAACTTCCTATAATCAAAGCTCTCCAGAACCTTCTGTTGTCCAAGGCGGGCTATTTCTCTGCGTTCATCCTCATGTTCAAGAAAGTATTCTATCTTAGATTCAAGTTCATCCCTGTCACGTACTATAACAAGTTCCTGTCCGTCTGTGAAGTACTCTTCAAGTTCACTTCTATAAGTCGAAATAAGAAAACCACCGACTCCCATGACATCAAGTACCCTAAGGGACATACCTGTCCTAATGGATCGCATCATAAAGTTAAGATTGATCTTACTTCTATTAAATATATGCGGCATTCGTACCATATAATCCGCCTGTCCAAGATCGCGGACATAGTTGAGGGTCGGACCATCAGCCTTGGTGTATAGGTCGAGTTTGAATTTCTGTCCAAGACTTTCCAGCAAAATACGCCTTTCATCCTGGGTGATCTTCTTTTTAAGAATATCTCTTATAAGTATATCCTCATCGAAATCATAAGAATCCTTTGAAAGACTAAACTTCATATATTCGTTTAGCTTTTGTATCTTTTGTCTGGAAATGATATTCTCATCCATGATCAGGTCTTCAACGAAGGTCCTTCTCTGCCTGTCCATGATATCTTCAAAGAAGTTCTTAAGATCCTCCGGAAGATACTCTTTAGTATAGTCATAAAAGTTATATTCATTATCGTACAGATTACCCAAAAATGTTACATCATGCTCATAAGAAGGGTAGTCCATAAGCTCATCAGAAATTGCTTTGAGTCTTTTTCCATTAACTGCAAGAGGACTATAGTGCACTGTTTTTATTCCAAGGCCATTATAAAGCTCTACAAGGCCCCTGTCGAAGAGATAGATCCTGTTCTCTTCATTACCCACTTCCTTCGATGCCAGAGGAAAATGAGGGGAATCAAAAACCCATGAAATGTATGGGACATGAAGCCTATGACATACTCTTGCTATTATGGGAAAAAAATTCCATGTGAAAACACAGTCAATAGCTTTGCCGTCCTTCTTCATCTTAAGGCAGTTTTCTAAAACCTTGTCAAAGCCATCATCTTCATCCATACGGTTCCATGGATAGCGCAGCTCTTCCACATCATGGCCAAGCTCACGCATAACCATTCTTGTATCTTCACCTGTAAATTCATTCCATACATAATATAGAATACGCATACAAGCGTCCTCTTTTCTGAAAATGGGATAAACTCTCGATAGTCTAAAGTCCACATAACTTCAAACTCTTAAATAGATTTTGACAAAAAAAGAAGCATCTTGCAACTCCCTGTCGCAAGTGCTCCTTCCAAACTTATAGATCAACACCATTGCCCGTGATGTAAGTCAGTATTTCAGGTCTCTAAACGTCGTTCATTACATGCTGCCATGCAACTTATATATAGATACCACATCTAAAGAATTAAATGTGATAATTATATAAACATTCATACCTCCCTGGTCCTGAAACTGATTGCACCGCTTAATACTGGTTCCCCAACCCGTACTCGATGGTGATCAATCCTTGGTTCACTTCTATAAGCGTCTTTTATAATGTAACTGATTATCTGTTTCTAATCAAGAGTTTTTGGCACTTTAAAGTTTCCATAATTTTGATAAAAATTTTGTAAAAAATTAACAATGTACAAATCAAAGATCATGTTCAAACCCTTGATAATACACGCTTTATAATTATTACTTAAATCTCAACACTTCCTTCGAATACTGTTTCAGCAGGACCTGTCATGTAAACATTGCCTCTCTCCTTGTCCCATCTGCAGATAATATCTCCGCCAAGAACATGTACTGTAACTTCATCATCTGTAAGGCCGTTCAAAACACAGGCAACAGCGCTTGCACAGCATCCAGTACCACATGCAAGAGTTTCACCTGTGCCTCTTTCCCATACGCGCATGTGAATATTCTTCCTGTCATCTACGTGTACAAACTCAGTATTGGTACGCTGTGGGAAATAAGGATGGTTTTCAAACTTCCTTCCATATTTTTCTAAAGCAAAAGAATCCAGACTCTCATTCTCTCCAAGGAATACAACCGCATGAGGATTGCCCATAGATACGCAGGTCATTCTGAAATTTCTGTCTTCAATCGGTATAGGGAAATCTACGATCCTGTCCTTATCGCGGAACTTGTTCTCTTCCATAGGAATCTGAGCAGGTGTAAGGATAGGTGCTCCCATATTGACCTTGACCAAAGTAACCTTTCCATTATTTACAGTAAGATCAAGATATCTGATCCTGCCAAAAGAGCTTATGGCAAGGTCTTTGGTCTTATCTGTCATTCCATGATCATAAACAAACTTGGCAACGCATCTGATACCATTACCGCACATTTCTGCTCTTGAACCATCGGCATTGTACATTTCCATTTCAAAATCAGCACCTTCAACTGGATTTATAAAAATAACTCCGTCGCCGCCGATCCCAAAATGACGGTCGGAAAGTCTGCGAACAACGTCGGGCTTTATCGCTTCGGGTATCACATTTTTAGCCCCGTCTATATATACATAATCGTTACCTGCGCCCTGCATTTTAGTAAAATTAATTGTTGCCATGATGTCTATTCCTTTCTAAACTATCAAGAAAAAAGTCTTCTCTTTTAGCACAAACGGCAATGGCGTATACTCTGCGCCATTGCCGAAAAAATCATTACGTATTTTATTATAACCCTTTTAATATTTCCTTCAATAGCGTTTACAAAATTCCTTAGCGTGCTTTTGCCTTAAGTGCCTTGAGCTCTTCTATGCTAAAATCATATTTTTTCTCGCAAAAATGACATTTTGTCTCAATAGGCTTTCCATCTTTAATGATGTCATTAAGCTCTTTTTTGCCAAGAAGGATAAGGCCTCTTGATACGCGGTCCTTAGAGCAGTTGCAGTGCCATGAAACTGGCATTGTTCCGTTCCATTTGATATCAAAGCCTTCAAGAACTATCTCAAGCATCTGTTCAGGACTCTTGCCTTCTTTAAGGATCTCTGTAACTGAAGAAAGCTTACGAAGGTTCTCTTCAAGATGGGATATAACAGCTTCATCAGCAAAAGGCATAAGCTGAACGATAAAGCCGCCAGCTTCTCTTACTGTGTTTTCATTGTTCATAAGAACGCCAAGTCCAACTGATGAAGGTGTCTGCTGAGACTGGGCAAAATAGTATGTGAAGTCTTCTGCAATCTCACCTGTATAAAGAGGAACCTGTCCAACATAAGGATCCTTCATACCCATATCGCGGATAACAGTAAATGATCCCTTACCGATGGCGCCGCCTACATTAAGATGTCCTGCATCATTTGGAGGAAGGATAACCAGTCCGTTATTAACATATCCCTTAACCTCGCCTTTATTGTTAGCTGTAGCAAGAAGTCCTCCAAGAGGGCCGTCGCCATCTATCTTAACAGTGATAAGATCCTTCTCATTCTCCATCATGGAGCCCATCATTAAAGTTCCAGACATAAGTCGTCCAAGAGCTGCTGTAGCTATGGGACTTGTGTTATGAAGCTTTCTTGCGTTTTCTACAAGATCTCTTGAAGTAACAGCAAAAGCTCTTATCTGATCTGATGCAGCTGTTGCACGCACCATATAATCTTTGTAACTTGCATTTGTTTCCATTAAAATAATCCTCTTTCAGATCTGTATTTATTCCCCAATAACCTTAACGTTATTCTCAGAATTTTTTCTTGCAATAATATATATTCTCTCGCTCTCTTCATCAGGGTCATTATGGGTATCAGCATCAATTGCCTTAACAAATTCCATTCCGGACTCTTTTACTATAGAGAGCATCTCTTCAAGGGTATAACCCTTTTGGAAGTGGGTTTCATTAAACTTTCTATATCTGTTATCTTCCTCGTGGACAAAAATGGTAAGATCATACTCATTAATAGAAGATTCGCTGTCAAACCAGTTATCCCATATAAAAGCACAATCCTCCCTGTCCTCAGCTATTGTCGTATCGCCAATAACGTCGCGGTATTTATGAAGGGTATTAAAGTCAAAAATAATAATTCCGCCCGGATACAGATAATTATTTACAAGCTTTAGCATTTTAACAACATCTGCGTTTTCCGTCAAATAATTGACACTGTCGCACACACTTAAAAATGTTCCTGCTGTGCAAAACAGTTCAAACTCTCTCATATCCTGCTCAAGATACATGATGTCGTGGCCGGACTTGTCTTTTTTATTTATAGCAATCTGAAGCATCTGCTGGGAATTATCTATTCCCATGATGTCATAGCCCCTTGAAGCCATCTCTTCGGCAAAAGAGCCTGTACCGCAGCCAAGTTCCACGATAAGATTGCGCTCCTGAGAGAGCATTTCCTCTTCTGAGACCTCATCTTCAGACGCCTCACCTTCACAAGAGGGCTCCTTCTCCTTAACCTTATTTACCGCATCCTTTTTGGGCTTTGAAATTCCGTACGTATTAATTAGCTCGCTTATATAATCCGCCCATTCACTGTAGGGTGTCTCATCCATAAAAGTATCGTATACAAGCGCAAAATCTGAATATGAATCCATAGTAACCTCTAGTCTTATTACATCTCCTGGCGCCACTCGCAGTCATTTCTAAAGCGCTGAAGATCTGCATCTGTAGTAATTTTATAATTATTCTCATCACCCGGGATCATGACTATCTTCATGCCGTCCATGATAGCAGGTTCACTGCTTCCATGAATATGATCCATCTGAGCTTCTGTAAGTTTTTTATTGGCTGCAAGGTATTTGCCAAATCTGAATACTTCAGGAGCCTGGCCTGCAAGTACCTTAGACCTTTCAAGAAGATCCGTCAAATGTTTGCCATCCTCTGACATATATACAGTATCTCGCATCTTAAGAACAGGTATAGCTCCATCTGCTTCATCTGCTGCCTCTATGCAGGCATCCAGCATCTGTCTTGTCATGCATGGTCTTGCTGCATCGATAACAGCTACAAGATCTCCGTCTCCCACTGTATTTTCAAGCTTTAAAAGACCACTTAAAACCGACATCTGCCTGTTAAAACCAGGTGTAGCATACTTGATCTCAACACCATGCCTTCCACTGTCGCGCATAGCTGCTCCGCAGCACCCGCTTACAAGATCTTTGTACTCATCTGCACACACGATCACGACTGTGGAAATGACAGGATCTGAAATAACTGTATCCAGAACATAAGAAATAAGCGGTCTTCCACAGATATCAATATACTGCTTTGGAACATCAGTACTACTTATACGTGCGCCGACTCCGCCTGCAAGAATGATAGCTGAACATGAAATAACACTCATAAGAATACCCCTTTTATATGATAAGACATCTTTTTTGAAAAAATAGTTCTATAGGTTATTTCGACATATAAGTTTATTAATTATAGATTTCCTTTAAGAAAATCCTTGGTAATTCCAAAGCACTCGCGAAGAACGTTATTAGCAAGAAATCTTGGATGGGAAGGTGCTGAAACTGCACATACATTCCTAAGTCCCTGAGTCTTTGCTATCTGCATCCCCCTGTAGGCATGGAAGTTGTTAGTAACTATGCCAACGCTCTCATAGTCAGGATCAATTCTTTCAAGGATAGCTTTACTAAATAAGATATTCTCTATTGTGGTTGTAGACTCTGATTCCATAATGATGCGGTCTTCAGAAATTCCTGCTGCAACCATGTAATCTTTCATACCCTGGGCTTCTGATGTGGGTTCGTTATATCCCTGTCCTCCTGATACAATGCATTTGGTAGTTGGATTAGCATTAAGATAATCAATAGCTGTATCAAGTCTGTATCTGAGTACAACGCTAGGTCCTGTAGTCCTAACCTGTGCTCCCAACACTATTATGTAATCAAGGCTCTTTTCCCCCTTAGCATTAAACTGAGTCATGACAAGACATACGCAGGCAACGATCAAAGCCAGCACTACTGCTACGACAGATCTTCCTATATATCTGATAACCTTGGGAATACGATCCAATATTCCGATCTTTCTTGCTATAGCATATCCTATCATGCCGCAGCCAATAGCTTCCCAGATAAGCCAAAAGCCTGTTCCTGAGCGGGCAAGAAAAACAACTATACCATAAAGCATACTTACAAGACCAATGATGGCCAAAGGATTTATCAGCAATCTGCAAACTTTTTTCAAATCTTTATTCAAGAAAATTCCCCCTGTAACATCAAAACAAATTGTAGTATTATTATTGTCGGTCTGCCGAAAGCCATTTTCAGGCACATTAAACATTATATGACGTAAGGGTCAAAAGTCATTTCGATTCGAGCTTGCTCGAAATCGAATATGAATTTATGACCCGCAAAACATGAGCAAAGTAGCACGTAGTGCGGATTTGCGAATGTTTTAGGATTGTGAGAGTTTCGAAGAAACGGAACAATCCGTTAGTCATAAGGTGTCAAAAGGAACTTTTGACACCTACCTCATTATATATGCTTGAAGCAAAGATTCAAGAAATCATATATTAACATAGGGTTAAGAAACAATATAAAGGCGGCCAAAAGAGGGATGATCATGAAAGAATTACTGAAAAAAGAACCTGTTACAATAATATCTTTGATCCTGGCTATTATAAGCGCATTTTTCGTGCTTCCTGACAGCCAGTATATTTCTTATATAGATTTTAGAACCTTAAGTATACTCCTTTGCCTTATGCTTGTTATGGCAGGTCTTCGTAAGGAAGGGGTATTCAAATATATTGGTGAAAGACTTCTTGAACGCACAACAACTAAAAGAGGACTTGCAAGCGTTCTTATCATGCTTTGCTTTTTCTTTAGTATGCTCATAACCAACGACGTAGCTCTTATAAGCTTTGTTCCTTTTTCCATAGAGATCATTAACATGATGGATGATAAGGAAGGGGAAAAGAAAAGCTCTTTTGCCATAAAACTTATCGTACTTGAGACAATAGCAGCAAACCTTGGAAGTATGCTTACTCCCATAGGTAATCCGCAGAATCTGTACCTTTATTCTCTTTCAGGAATGAGCATCGGAAGCTTTATAGGCTTAATGCTTCCTTATAGCTTATCATCTCTTATAATACTTGTTATCTGCAGTATCATCATGTTCCCTGCAAGAAAAGGACAGGCTGACGAAACTGTTGCAAAGCCTGATGGCAAGAGTGATGAAACAGGCAAAAAGTCTTTTTCCCAAAAGATAATAATCGGATATCTTGTTATGTTCGCACTTAGCCTACTTGTAGTAGTACACGTTCTTCCATACTGGGCAGTGCTTATAGCTACTATCCTTGGAGTACTTGTTATAGACAAAAATACAATTAAAGATGCGGACTACTTTTTACTTCTTACCTTTATCTTCCTGTTTATATTTGTTGGGAATATCAAAAGAATAAGCCCGGTCAAAGACGCTCTTTTAAGCATCCTTGGCGGGCGTGAAGTCATAACATCTATTGTGGCAAGTCAGTTTATAAGTAACGTTCCTGCCGCCATACTTCTGTCAGGAATGACTGACAAGTTAAAGCTCCTTGTGATCGGAACAAACCTTGGAGGTCTTGGAACCCTTATTGCTTCTATGGCGAGCCTTATCTCTTTCAAATTCTACGGACAGATGGAAGGAAGCAAAAAGGGAAAATACGTGGCTGTGTTCAGCGTATTAAATATAGCATTTCTGATAATACTTATAGGTATCTATCTGCTTATTTCCTGCCTAGCTTAGATTCCTGCTTGTCATGATACATAAGATCATCTGCTCTCTTAAATACGTCGTCCATGGACTTGTCGGTCTTACTATCATAGATAGCCATACCAGATGCTGCAGAATAGCGCTCCCAAGGCTCCCTTGATTCATCCTGGGTGGTCTTTTCAAAGGTTTCCCGAAGCTGGGCAAACAGCGCATCTCTATCCTTATAATCTACTTTTTCAAGTAGTACTACAAACTCATCTCCGCCAATCCTGAATACCGGAGAGTGGCTGTAGATAACGCAAACTTCATGACACGCGCCAAAAATATATTCGTTGCCGCGTTCATGACCGTAGTTATCATTGATCACTTTGAGTCTGTTAAGATCCAGCATGACAATGGCAAACTCAGCTTTGCCCTTCTTAATGTCATCTTCAACTCTTTCTCTGATCTTGTCATACCAGGCCTTATTTTTAACATGAGTAAGGGCATCCTGATAGGCAACCATATCCATCTGGCTAACCTTACTCTTCATATCTTCAACCTTGACCTCAGCATCAATAGTATGCTTGACGTACTCCCTCATGTCGTCTGACATCCTTACTACTGCATCAGACAAGGATTCCACTTCATTATGGGTATGAATCTCAGGGGCATAGTACACCAGTTTATCAAGGTCCTTCTGGTCATGGGCATTGTTGGCAAATTCTACTACGCTTTTTTCAAGCCTGCTAATAGGTTCTGTAATATTGGAGTTAAGCCATGCTAAAAATCCTGCAATAAAGAGGACTGCCAATAATACGATAAGAGCAATATTAATAGTTGTATTTCTTCTGATAGCTTTTAGAAGGGCTAAAACTTCTATATCAACACATAGAAGACCAAACTTCTCACCCTTTGAATTGATAAGTGCTCTGACACCTGAATAGTCATATCCCCAGGAACTAAAATCCTTGAAAAAAGTGATGTCCTCGCCATTATTGGCTTGTAAGGCATCATAGTATAATTTTAATTCATCAGGATCATAGTCATCATAGGAGATCGAGCACAAATAATACCCATCAGGCTCATACATTCTTCCATACGCAGTATCAGCCGATAAGATGTTAAGCATTGCGGGATTATCACCCATGATTGGATATACAATATACAAAAAGTGTATGTCGAAATCCTCCATGATCCCATCCATAAAAGAAACAAGCTCTTTGTACTTTTCAGACTCAACGCCTGTATCTACGCATTCTGACAGATCTTCAATATCAATATGCGAATAAACATAATCTATGATATCTGTCATTCTTTCTTCGTAGGCTCTGTACAAAGAACTTGTGTATGATCTATATGTAACGATACTAAGCACCAGGCAAAGAAGCACAAAAAACATAGAGCATCCCAAAAAGATGCTTCTCTTTAAAGGTTTTCTTTTGATGATCTTACCTTCAGATAGCATAGTAACTCTCCAACAATTGATGTTACATATATTTCTTTATCGTCGAAAAGTTACATATAGTTTAGTTTTATGAAGCTTTTGCATTCCTGATGCTTATATGGAACACCATTTTGATCAATAGTTCATTACCTTCTTGGCAATAGGAACGCCAATCTTATATATGGGATTTTCAAATCTTCTGGATACTTTTACCAGTTCTTCCCTTATATTCAAGTGCTGCGGGCAATGCTGCTCACACTTTCCGCACTTTACGCACAAACTGGCATTGGACTGCACTTTGCGAAGGGATGTACACATGATATATTCACGAAGCGCATTTATATATCCATCTGCATAACTTGAATTGTATATTGCAAAATTGGTAGGTATATCAACCCCCTTTGGACATGGCTGACAATAGCCACAGCCGGTGCAGCCTACCTTTATCTTTTTTTGCAGCTGCTTTAAGACTTTCTGGTAAGTATCAAGTTCTTCCCTGCTAAGTGAACCGGAAGTAGCAGATTCTGCTGTCTTACAGTTCTCTCTAACCTGTTCTATATCATTCATTCCTGACAGAACAACTGTGACCTCCGGGTGGTTCCATATCCAGCGAAGGCCCCAGTCGACACTGCTTCTTGACGGATCAACCTTCTCAAACTCCTTCCTTGCTTCTTCCGGAAGATTAGCAAGCCTTCCTCCTCGAAGAGGTTCCATTATAACAACGGGGAGACCTTTGGAGGCAGCATATTTAAGACCTTCAATTCCTGCCTGGGCATGTTCATCCATATAGTTGAACTGAATCTGGCAAAAATCCCAGTCATAGGCATCGATCAGTTCTTTGAAAGCAATTGTTCCTCCGTGAAAAGAAAAACCTATATTTCGAATTGCACCTGACTCTTTTTTGGCCTTTATAAAATCAAGTACACCAAGCTCGCACAAACGCTTCCATGTATTTACATCATTAAGCATATGCATAAGATAATAATCTACATGGTCAGTCTGAAGTCGGTCCAATTCTTCAGCAAAAAACTTCTCCATATCCTCACTCTTTTTGATCAGATAATGAGGAAGCTTAGTAGCAATATAAACCTTGTCCCTGACGTCGTATTTTTTCAAAAACTTTCCAAGGCAGACTTCACTTCCAGGATAAATATAGGCTGTATCATAGTAATTGACACCGTTTTGAAAAGCTTCATAGAGTTCAAGTTCTGCCTTCTCCTGGTCTATGCCACTCCCTTTTTTAGTAAATCGCATACACCCGTATCCCAAAACAGAAAGCTTATCTCCAGATCTTCCGCTAACTCTGTACTGCATACATTCCCTCCAATATCTAAAATATCGTTGTAAATATAATAAAAAACGCAGATCAAATTTTCAACAACTAAATTGCATGCTATGTATGAAAAAATAATAAAAAAGACATCCCCAAAAGAGGATGCCTTGAAAGCTTGTGTCATGCACCATAATAGCATAAAGAATGAACTACATAGCTCACAGAAAAATAAGCAAATCCAACCATCAAGATTGGGCAACTATTCCGCTTCTTTGGGAGAAAGTTTGGGTGCAGCAGCAAATAACCCTATTCCTATTACGACCATTATCATTGATATTATCTGGGAGGTTGAGAAAATGCCAAGGCTTCCTCTATAGTCTCCTCTGAAAAACTCAATAACAAATCTGCCTATTCCGTACAGGATAAGGTACATGGCAGAAGTTCTTCCAGCAGTTCTCTCTTTTCTTGAATAAAGAATGAGAATTAAACCGATCAAGAAATCTCCTGCAGATGACATTAGCTGCGTCGGGATAAGTGGTACTCCATTTGGTGCAAAGCTTGAATGAGTAAATACTATGTGGAACCTGCTTGTAGTCTGGGCACCATAACAGCATCCAGCGCAAAAGCACCCAATTCTTCCAAAACCCTGTGCTATTGAAACAGCTGGCATTACCAAATCAAAGTATGGCAGGAACTTCTCCTTGCGGAACTTCTTGAGATAAATAAGCGATGTAAGTATTCCGCCAATAATACCGCCATATACAACGTATCCGTTTTTAAAATTCCAAAGGATTGATGGCTCCTTAATGATCGCTGGAATCTCTACTATATAGAACAAAAGCCTGCAACCAAGCAGGCCTCCAACAATGGCGCAGTAGAAAATGCCATATATGGTATCTTCGGATAAGCCTTTGTTCTTGCCTCTCTTAAGTACGATAAAAAGAGCTGATATAAATCCTATAGCTATCATGAGTCCATACATATGAAGTGTAACTGGACCAATATGAATGTCGTTGAACATTATTCCTCCTAAATGCGAAGTCTTAAATGATTATACTAGGGATAAGGGGCGGGGACAATCATTAAGTTTTCGCAAGGCGCCGTTTTTGCTGACTGGTTCTGGGTTTGACACCAGATATAAAAAGATATAAAAGATTATCAAAGATATAAAAAGATATAAAAAAGTGGCCAAGATATAAAGAGATATAAAAGAGGAACGAGACATATATAAATGAGGTTCTGTCGCATTACGAATTAACAAAATGCGACAGAACCTTTTCTTCTACTGAACCAGTATTAATAAAATTCTGAAAATTATCATCTGGCCTTTTCTATCTTAAACTTAAAGTTAGTTCTTACATCAACGTGTTCTGTGTATGCTTCCTTGTATTTATAGATGCTAAGGATAATACCTAACATAATATAAGCAAGTATTACATTGCTTCCTCCAGCAGAGAAAAAAGGCATAAAGGATGATGAATACGGAAGCAATCCTAAATTTTCTAAGACGTTGATGATAAGATTTGCAAGAAGTACATTCATGCAGCCAATGCCCATAACAAGTCCAAGCTGATTCTTGCATCTTGTACTTGCAAGTATACCCATTATTACAACTGTAACAACAGCTATCACAAGTAAGGCAACAATAATAAACCCAAATTTGTTGGCAAGGTATAAGAGGAGAAACTCATCGTTTGGACCTGGAAGAGTTCCAAATACATCTTTGCCAGTATCTCCTAAAAGGTTTACAACTGCAAGTGACCTTACCATTCCAGTTACATATCCCTGTTCATTATCAGTATATATAAACGCTCTGAGCCTTGCTATCTGATAATCAGAGATGCTTCCCGTTATGAACAATGTGACCACAAATGCAACCGGCCCTAAAATAATTATTGACCAGATACCTGCTAATACAGGCACTCTGGGAACTTTGTACCAGCCCTTGGCTATAGCAAGTGATAACTGAAGGGAAAGTGTTATCACAAGGACCAGCATTGTCATCAGTGATGGTGTCTTAAAAAACATCACTGGGAATATCATCCAGAGAAGTGCTTTGATAAAAGCCCCTGCCCCGCCTCCGCGATATTTATAAAGTATTCCTCCATATACAGGTACATATAGAAGAATAAATGATGTTATCAAAAAGTTTACAGGTCCTATTGAAAGGTACCTTACATATCCGTTTACAGTCTCGCTGAACTTGGAAAACATAATTACAGCAATCATAATAACAGCTATAGCTCTGGAATACTTGGCAATCACAGTATAGTCAACCAGGTATATTAGCATCATTGCTCCAAAACCAATAAGTACTTTGGTGTAAAAGATATAGCTTCCTGCAAGACTTCCATCTATATTGCCTGCAGATGGATCTTTTAATATAAATTCATGAACAAGGATACTGCATAGTCCGATAATCATTGCGAATATAACTACGCCCCAGGCAACCTTTGGTCTGTGAACCTTGTCCATGGAGATACCGACTTCAACCGGGTCTCCCATGTCTTTAATAGCAGCTTCTTTAGCGCTGTCTTTATCCATACCGCTTCTAAGATTATCTTCTATCTGGTCTTCGATATGAGATCTTATCTCGTCTTCTATTCCTTTATGAGCTGCCTTGAATCTGACCTGTTCAAGGAGCTTTCTGATATACTCCTCCATTGTCACACCTCCAGAGCAAGGACGTTTGCTATTGCGCCTGAATATTCTTTCCATTCTTCCTTTTTGCTTTTAAGGAGCTTTTTGCCCTCTTTTGTTATGCTGTAATACTTTCTGGTCTTGCCCATAAACTCCTGCTCATAAGATGTGAGCATTCCCTTTTCTTCAAGGCCGTGAAGAAGAGGATAAAGAGTTCCTGCTTTTAGTTCAAATACATTCTGTGACTTCTGCCTGAGGGTATCGATCATTTCGTAACCGTACATATCTTTGTCTGATAAAAGCCTTAGTACAAGCATTGTCATACTACCTGTTAATAATGATTTATCTACAGCCATGTCATCCTCCTTATGTAGATGTCCGATATATATCGTTCATCTATATACTATATCGACAGTCTATACATGTCAACAATTAGAATATATTTTTCTGCTCAAAAAAAAAGAGGCGGCTCACTTATAGCGAAATGCCTCTTGTTTATTACTGGTTAGTTCAAGAAGTCATGCTGTAATAGCAGGATTCTCTATATAACTCTTTATATTATCCATTATTATTTCAACGGTCTCCGTTACGAACCTTCCCGATCTTTCTTTTGTAAGATACTGATACTGTCTATGAAGATCGCCGTGCTCATCGCTATGATAAAAGCCGCAGATATACTTTCGTCTATCCTCGAAGGCATCCTTAGGGAAAATGTCCATGAATACGTTGGTCAGATCCTCGGCATCTTCATAGATATGGAAGGCTCTGAAGTCAGGGTGTTCTTCGAGATACAAAAAGTCGAGGTCGTACCAGTCTTCTTTATTCTTCCAGATGAACTGGGTATAGGTCATATTTTCTTTTCTGGCATTTTCTTCATTCATACCCTCAGAGCGGACCATTTTAGCCCACTCAACATCTGTCAAAAGATGAGTTAAGTAGCCAAGGAAAAAAGAGTAAATCTTTTTAGAGTAGGTTTTGATCAGATCTTCTGAAAAATACTCTCTGACAAATTTATCAATGTCTATAGTAGTCTTATCTTCAGGGTCTGTTTTAAAGTGTGTAACATCTCCTGGCGGGTTAAATACTGACCAGTCCTCGTTTGGGACACCGCTATCAGGTGCCAGGTTCCCTAATACAAAAGCTGTCTCATCAAGGTCTTCTATTCTATCAAGAAGCATATCTGCAATCCTTAAATGTACCATCCATGAAGCCAAATCGTTGTCCTCCAAAATCCATTACTTATATTAGTCGTTTATCTGTTTTTCTCTAGAAATCCCCAAATGGCATATCATATTATGTCATTTACGGCAGTGCCAAAATGGCGAGTGAATTGTTGCTGTTACTTCACCCTTTTCTTCTATTATCTGGTCGTAGTAAGCAAGGAGCTTATCCTGAACTTTGTTTAGAAACTTCTCCTGATCAGGATACATCGCCTTTATCTTATCTAAAATAACTTTCGAATCAGTATAGTGCCATATATTTGGTAAAAAGGCCGGCTCTACTTTGCCAAAATACTTATTAAGCATTGAAGCTTTAGCCTTGCGGGTCTCTTCTACATTAGAAATACTCTTTTCAATAAAAGATGTATCTACTCCGCTTGCTTCAAACGCCTCTTTAAAAAATGATGCCCATGAAGTTGATGATGATGTATTAAATGAGAACAATCCATCATCAGATAAAACCTTGCTTGCACGCTCTACCATCTTCTCAACATCATCAAGCTGAGCGCCAATATAGTGGGCGATCACAAGATCATACTCCTTATCTTTTTCTATTTCATCCCAGGTCTCCTCATCATCAACATCTGAAAAATTAAGGGATATGCTTACTTTTTCAGGAAAAGTGATGTTCTTTTCCTGAAGGTCCTTATCAAATTCGTCGGCCCAGCTTCCATGGATATCGTATCCATAAACTTTAGTTCCTTCCGGGATCCTATCCTGGTTATTCCTCCAAAGATTACCATAACCACAGCCAAGGTCTAATACTTTAGCATTTTCTTTAATCTCAAGGGAGTTGAAGATTCTTTCGTACCAGTCCATCTCCTTACTTGTATATTTGAGAGCATCCCAGTATCTTTCATCTGCACCTTGGTCGATATTTATCTTAGTTACAATGCCTGCGACATCGTCCCAGTCGAGCTTATCTTCTTTGCGACTAAGGGTCCTTTCGATCGCAGAAATAACCTTGTCTATCTGATAACGCCTTTCCTGCATCTTTTGAAGCTGCATCTTAAGAGCAGACTCTATATCCTGTGCTTCACCATCCTGAAGGTTATCGCGGATTTCTTCCAACGAAAATCCGATCTGCTTTAATGCAACTATTTTTTCAAGAATCTGAAGTGCCGCAAGGTCATACAGGCGGTAATTACTTTCAGAATAATCTGTAGGCTTAAGTAGTCCTTTTTCATCATAAAGGCGGATCGCTTTTTGTGATACTCCTGCCTTTTTGGCCATCTCTCCAGATGTCATTCTATTTTCCATAACCATCGGAACCTCCTCCGTGTTTCTATATTAACTATAAAGGGTGCCCCAGGGGAAGGGTCAACAGAATTTTTATTTATCGACAAAAGAATCAATCTGATAGTAGAATAACTTTAAAATCCAATCTGACAAACTAAAATAAAAAAACTTTGCGGTATCTCTTAATCAGAAATGCCGCAAAGTTTATTTTCTCATAACACGTTAAGCATATTCTCGGGGTCTTCTGCTGCTTTAACTTTATCGTTGGCTCTTATGATGATTCCCTTTTCATCGATAAGGTAAGTCGTCCTGACAACTCCCATGGATACTTTTCCGTAATTCTTCTTTTCTTTCCATACGTCATAAGCTTCAATTACTTTACGCTCAGGATCTGCAAGGAGTGTAAAGGCAAGGCCGTATTTTTCCTCAAATTTCTTGTGAGAAGCCACGGTGTCTTTACTTATTCCAAGAATGACAGCACCCTTTTCTCTAAACTGGGGATATCTTTCAGAAAAGCCGCAGGCCTGCTTGGTACAGCCCGAAGTATTATCCTTGGGATAGAAATACAGGATGACTTTCTGTCCCTTATAATCTTCCAAAGAGTGCATCTCGCCGTTCTGGTCGGGAAGTGTAAATGATGGTGCCTTGGTTCCAACCTCTAACATATCAGTTACCTCCATTAGTATCTTAATATATCATACATTTTTGAATCAAAGATTCAAAAATGCAGCAATAGAGCCAATTGAGTTCGACTTCGTCGAAGGCTCTATTGCCAACCGATTCATCGAATCACGAAACACGCAGTAAATGCGCGTTTCTGTAATTTACATTTAAGAAGTCATACATAATTTTCATCAAAAGCTTCCTGAGCCTGAAGCATCTCGCCGCTTCCAAATGCGCAGAGTAATACGTCAACATCATACCCAGGAAAGTCCTTGGTAAACTTATTATAAGCTTTGATACACTGCCTTGCAGACTCATACGCAGGCTCAAGGAGACTTCCTCCAAATATACCTGAGCTTATTAAGGGAAAAGAAATGCTGTGATAGCCATTATCCTTAAGAACGCCAAGGGAATTGTAGTAAGCATCAAAAAGCTTATCAAAGGCATCAGGTGTCTGCCCAAAGTTTGGACCAACTGCATGGATTATAGCCTTAGCATTTGTTAACTTAAAAGAAGGCGTTATTACAGCTTCGCCGTCACTTAAGGGCGTATTATGCCTGCTGCAGGCATCTTTAAGTTCCTTCAATCCAGCCTTACTAAAGATAACTCCGCAGATACCGCCTCCTGCAAACAGGTAACCGTTAGCTGCGTTAACTATAGCGTCAACATTTTGATCAGCACACGAACCATGTATAAGCGACAACTTACTCATAGGCACCTCTGCATTATCTTATGATATCTACGATCTCTCCTATATACATATCGTGAAGAGCATCACCGTCATAGAACTGCTTTGCAAGATCAGGATTCATGTTCTCTTTTTCAAGACACTGTTTAAGGAGCTTCTTGCAGACAAAAGTAACTTCAGCTTCTTCAAAGGTCATGGAATTAGAAACCTCTTTAGCAGTAAGGCCGCTGTCATGCATCTTGTCCATGTCTCTTCCAGACTTTGAGCCAAGGACGCCAAGTGTCTTTTTGTATTCTTCAGGATAAAAACTTACTGTAAAGAACTCGTTATTATCCATATATTCATGAGTATAGCGGGAAGTGCGAACATATACTGTTGCAACAGACTTATTCCAAAGGGTTCCAAGTCCGCCCCAGCTAACTGTCATAGTGTTAAAGTTATCCTTATCTCCTGCTGTAAGCAGTGCCCACTTCTTATCAAACTGACTGAAAATCTCTGTATTAAACTCCATCTTTCTCCTCCAAAAATCATTTAAACCGGACTACTTGTCATCTCTCCAGCTATATTTATTGTATAATAATCTCTTATTTCTTTAACATCGTCTGTCATTCCCAGGATCCACATAAGCTTGGTAAGCGCTGCTTCTCCAGTCATGTCATGTGCCTGAAGTGCTCCTACTTCCAAAGCTCTTTTGCCAGTTTCATAAACATCCATTTTGGAGCCTTCGTATCTGCACTGGGTTCCAACAACAACTGTCATGCCGCCCTGAATGAGCTTATCAAGGGTTCCAATAAAATCGTGCTTAAGAAATGGCATTCCGCCAATTCCGTATGCTTCAATATAAAGGCCCTTGTAGCCCTGGTCTGCGATGGATTCCACAAGACTTCTGTGTATTCCGGGGAACATCTTGAGCATGCAAACCTTGTCTGAATAGGTGCTGGTAAGCTTAAATATTCCTGTCCTTTCAGGAACATAGGCACTATCTATCTTCATGCCAAGGGAGCTTATAGTTGCTATATTAGGATAGTTGATACTCTCGAATGCATCAAAGCTAAGGGACCTGACTTTGGATGCTCTGCATCCCAGCATAACCTTTCTGTTAAAAGCTACAAAAACTCCAGGAATCTTGCTTGCTGCCATATGAATTGCACATCTGCAGTTCTCCATGGCATCTGCCACAGGATTGGTAATAGAAAGCTGTGAACCTGTGATAACAACAGGGATTCCTATATTTCTAAGCATAAATGAAAGCATTGATGATGTATAGGCAAGGGTGTCGGTACCATGGATCACAACGATTCCGTCATAATCATTTCTGCAATCACTGATCTTCTGAGCAAGAGCACTCCAGTCTTCCGGGAAGATATTTGCACTATCAAGTGAGCAGAAATCTTCTATCTCTATGTCAGTATCGCCGGATACCATCTCAAGCTCTTTTTTCATATCGTGAACGGAAAGGCCTGGGATGAGACCGTTTTTCTTAATTACGGCAGATAATGTTCCACCAGTATTTATTATTAGTATCTTTTTGTTCAAAATCGTAAATCTCCTGATACTGATTACTTAGTATCATCAGCCTTTTTTCTTCCGGATTCAATAAGCTCTTTTTCAAAAGCTTCAGGATTCTTGAGATAATAGTCCTGATGATACTCTTCTGCTTCGTAGAAGTTCTTGTAAGGAAGGACTTCTACCTGAACCTTTTTACCGGATTCTTTTTCTACTGCCTCTATCTTCTTGAGCACTGCAGCCTTCTCATCTTCTGACTTATAGAAGATCGCCAGGGTATATGAAAAGCCCTTGTCGATGAACTGGCCTTCTGCATCAAATGGATCCACGTTGGCAAAATAGATATCGAGAAGCCTGTCATATGATACCTTCTGAGGATCATACACAAGCTTGATCGTCTCTCTGTGGCCAGTTTCCTGATGCTTAACCTGCTCATAGGTAGGATCAGCCTCATCACCTCCGGCATAGCCGCATATTACTTCATCAACTCCATACATCTTGTATATCGGCGTAACGCACCAAAAACATCCGCCTGCAAAATAAGCTTCTTTCAAAGATAATTCCTCCTGGTTATTACCAAATTAAATCGTTCAAAATCTATTATACATATTATTTACGCTGTGTATATAAGATTATTCAACTTCTATTATGACGACTTCAGGATGATTGAAGAATCTTGGATATGGCATTCTTTCGCGGCAAAGGCCTCTGCTTACAACCATATCTGTTCCATTCGAAAGCTCATAAAAGCCGTCTACATATTTTGGAAAATAGCCTTGATTAGGCGAAAGAACTCCAACGTCTGTAAAAGGGATTCTCCACTGCCCGCCATGAGCATGTCCGCATACTACAAGATCATAGTCGTGCTCTGCATACACATCTATCATCTCAGGTCTGTGTGACAAAAGAATCTTGTAATTATCTTTGTATTCATCGCCACAATCCGCTTCTTCGAATTGCCTGGTCCACTCATCCATAGTCATGTATGTTGGATCATCTACTCCCGCGATCACGATGGTGTTACCATTTATCTCAATGGTAGAATATTCTCCTTCCAAAGCTGTTACATTTTTGGATTCAAGATACTCTTTAATCTCATCCTGTCTGCCACCCCAGAATTCATGGTTTCCAGTTACGTAAAAGCAGGGATATCTGTCGCAGACTCCTTCGATGAAAAGTCTTGCATTCTTTTCACTAAATTTATCATCAAAAATGTCACCTGACATAAGGATGATATCGACGTTTTCATCATCGATCATCTTTATAAGCTGTGACTGATTCTTGCCATAATAACAGGAATGAAGATCTGTTATAAGCGCGATCCTGATGGGGGAATCCAACTTTCCATTACTACTCAATGTTATATGTTCCGTTACAGGAAATTCGAACCAGGCTGTAACCACCAGCAGAACAGCTATTACTATTAGTATAATCTTCTTTATCATATTACTATTTCCTTCTAAGTTTCTTTCTGCCTTCAGAAAAATAAACTTTCCTCATCCAAAAGGAAGATTTTTTCAACTGGCAATCATCTATCTTTATAGTCTTTCTTAAATCCTTTTCTTTCCTTCGCTTTATTTATGAGAGCTGCTGCCTCGTTCATGGCATCCTCAAGGAAGTCACCTTCCCACTCTCTTCCTATCTTTTCTTCCTTCTTGATCTTAGCCCAGGCTTCGTGAAGTTCTTCTTCTGAAGCAAACTTCATATCTCCAAAGACATGAGGGTGTCTGCGGATCATCTTATCTGAAATCGTCTTCGCAACATCCTCGAATGTGAACAGCCCCTCTTCTTCTGCTATCACGCAGTGGAACATTACCTGCAGCAGAAGATCTCCAAGTTCTTCTTTCAGATTGGTTGGATCATTAGTCTTTTCAAGAATATTGATACCGCCGATAACTTCTGTAGCTTCTTCTATACAGCATGGTTTAAGACTGGCGTGTGTCTGAACCTTATCCCAGGCGCAGCCGTCCTTACTTCGAAGCTTCTCAACTATTTCTTTTAGTCTCTCTATTTCTGTCATATCTACAACCTCATATATGTATTTTTTTAGTTCCTCACTTCCTTAAGTGTATATATGGCTCCCCAATAATCAAGTCAAAATCTGCATCTCAAAAAAGCTTTATACTTTTTGATTATATATAATCAGCAATTGGCTTACAATCAATACTGATTGTATGGTGCATGTTTATTGGTTATAATAACTGCAAGTGTTTTTTGAGTGAAAAAGAATTATAGAAACCTGGAGCAAGACTTATGAACCTTAATTCAATTGATTACGTTGTTTTTGACAAGATGATCAAAAGGGGAACTGCCAAGATCCTTGAAGATACTGATAACGCCTTGTTTATATATGACACAAGAAGCGAAGGCTACTATCTTGCCTGCGAAGATGTAAATCTTGGTATGAACATCCTTGATAAATATGCAGATAGAGACATTCATCTTATGATGGTGACCAATATGCTTATAGGAGAAAAAGCATACGAAAAGTATAGCTTTGATGGTAAATATGATTGTTTCCAGTTCGCATATTATGGTGGAAATGTCGATGAAGACAGTTGCATAACTACAAGGACTGCAACAAAAGAAGATATTCCATTCCTGCTTGATAATTATGATCTGATCAGTGCTGAAGAAATCACAAAGCTTGTAAGTATTGGAAATATAGAGCTTGCCTATGCAGGTAGTGACCTTGTCGGATTCATGGGAGAACACCTTGAAGGAAGCATGGGCCTTTTGTATATCCTGCCTGAACATAGACGCAATGGATATGCATCTGCTTTAGAAAAGCACCTCATTAAGATTAATCTTGATAAAGGCTTTGTTCCCTATGGCCATGTTGTAAAAGACAATATAGCATCCATAGAACTTCAAAAGAGGCTTGGATTTACACAATCCAAAAAACTCATCCGCTGGATGTGGAATTAAGTAAGGAACCAGACATGAAAATTCTTTTTATTGGAAACAGTCACACATATATGAATGATATGCCGCAGCTGGTCAGCGAGATGGTAGAAAATGCCACTGGCGAAAAATGCGATGTTGTAATGCTTGCTTATTCTGCCAGATCTTTAAAATGGCATATGGGCGAAGAATATTTCTCTGAAAGATTCAATATTCTACACGGGAAATATGACCACTGCATAATCCAGGAGCAGGCACATCCGATGACTGATGAAGCAGATACAATAACCTACGCTGCAAGAATCATTGAAATGTGCAAAAAAGCGAATACTATTCCTGTCATATTTGAAACCTGGGCTGAGAAAGTCAAACCTGAAAATCAGGCTGAGATGAATCGAAGATATCAGAGTCTTGCCAAAGATCAAGGCGCATTACTTGCTCCAATTGGAGAAGTTTGGAGCGCAGCCATGAAGGAGCTTCAGGATACATTTGGCGCAGATCTGTACTACCGAGACGGCGAACACGCTTCTGCGATTGGCGACTATCTTGTTTCTATGGTACTTACCAAACTGATCACAGGAAAGCTCCCATCAGAAGACTTTGTAAAAGCATATGATTTTACTATCCCTGAGCAGAACTGGTTCCCTGTTAAGGAAGATGTTAATGACGAGATAGTTTCTATATCAAACGATGTCGCAGACGTTATCAGAAAACATGTTTCTGCAATGGTTTGATGGTCATATAAATGGTGTTCTTTTACTGATACACTTTCCAAACTAATCATCTTGTGAATTGCTAATAAAAAACGTGGTATCTATAGCCAGTACTCCATAATAAGGTACTGGCTTTGTATTTTCATATAATTGTTCCCACGACAGCTATTTCAGAATCACTGTTGAAAAAGAAACAGAGAAATGATATTATTTTCCCAAACATACGCAAATCTTATAGTTATGCGGAGGTTCGGAATGATTTATACATACGAAGACAGTATACGTTTATTTGGAACAAAATATTACTTAAAAAAAGCTGTTAAGGACGGAAAAATATATCAGCAGGAAAAGGGTATCTACTCCGACAAAGAATATGTACCTGCACTGGCCATAATTGCAAAAAAATATCCTAATGCTGTTTTTACAATGAACAGTGCATTTTATTATTACAATCTCACAGACCGAATTCCAGAAAAATTCCATCTTGCAACAGACAGAAATTCCGCAAAAATTCCTGACAAACGAGTTGTACAGATTTTTGAAAAAGGGAACTTATTGCAACTGGGAGTTGTTTCGATGGAACGCGAAGGATGCAGCATAAACATCTATTCCAAGGAGAGGTTACTGGTTGAGTTAATACGTCATAAGAGCAAAATCCCGTTCGATTTGTATAAGGAAGTGCTTCTTAATTTTCGGGAAATAATCTATGATATGGATATTCAGGCAGTTCAGGAATATGCCTACGAAGTACCAAAGTCTTCTATGATTTTACAGACATTACAATTGGAGGTTTTATGATTGATATAGATTTGATGATAAAAAAAGAAATTGAGAATGGATATGGAGATGCTAATGCTCAGGCAAAAGTTTGTCAGGATCTTATTCTTAAAGCTATAGCAACAAGTTCACTAAATAAAAACGTCACCATAAAGGGCGGCGTTGTCATGCGCAGCAAGACTGGGAATATAAGAAGGGCAACGCAGGATTTGGATCTTGACTTTATCCGATATTCTCTTAGTGATGCCTCTATAGATGCCTTTATTTCAAAGCTGAATTGCCTGGAAGGTCTGACTTTCAAAAGAGTTGGAGAGATAAAAGAATTAAAGCAACAGGACTACCACGGAAAAAGAGTGTACGTGCAGATTACTGATTCCAAGGGATTCACGATAGAGAACAAAATGGATCTTGGCGTACATAATAGGCTTGATATTGAACAGGAAGAGTTCTGCTTTGACATAGCATATGATGACGAAGGTGCTAGTCTTTTGGTAAATTCAAATGAACAAATGATAGCAGAAAAGCTAAAATCTCTTTTGAAATTTGGAGCACTCTCCTCACGTTACAAGGATATTTTTGATATTTATTATCTAAGCCAAAATGTTAACAAAACTACTATGAGAAAGTGCTTTAAAACCTATATCTTTGACGATCCTAACATGCGTGAAAAGGACCTTAATGGGGTATTAAGAAGATTGAGCCTGATTTTTAAGGATAAACTGTATATCAGTCACCTCAATGCAACAGATATAAACTGGCTTGAAGAAGATATAGAAGTAGTCATAACAGGTATCATTACATTTATTAAGAAGGCTTAGTTTTTCCAAACATCCGCAATTCGTTTTTATTTGCGGATGTTTGGAAAAAGGCCTTTAGGAAGATGTCTGTGACGAAATGAGAGAGTGGGCCGAATTCATCTTGCCCATTCTCTAATATTTTTACTAATATCTGCAAGAACCTCTGCAGCTGGTCTGCTCTGGTTCATTTTTGCCTGAGCAAGGCCTTTTTCCATCATATCATCAAATTCTTTCTTTTCAGTTTCAACTCCCACTGATTCATTTTCTTTACTCATTGCCATATAAAGCTCCTTACTTTTATTAATAGGTCAGGGATTAAAGACTTCTTAAAGTCATTAAAATACTGTTTTTGCTATTCCTCTCAAAAAATATAATAGCATAGTCTCCGTCCAGAGGTATGTAAATACATATATGAGATATTTTCTCACATCTTTGTGTGTGGATTTCGTTTTTGCATTTTCTGCAACTTACCCCCTCAAAATTACAACTTACATCAATTTCTATTTCGCCCATTTCTTTTTTGCCATATCATCCACTTATCAGATAACAAAACGAAAGGATAAGTGATGGATATGAATTCGATTGAACTTAAGAACCTCACCAAAAGATACGGAAGTTTTAATGCAGTTGATAATCTTAGCTTTGAGATGAAGCAGGGCGATTTTGTAGGATTCCTCGGAGTTAACGGTGCGGGGAAGTCCACAACAGTAAACATGCTCTCAACTATCCTTACTCCAGATGGCGGATCGGCTAATATCTGCGGATATGCGCTGGGAAAAGAGGATATGGATATCAGAAGGTCCATAGGCGTTGTATATCAGTCCAATGTCCTTGATGACCTTTTCACAGTTAAGGAAAACATTGTTACAAGGTCAAAGATGCTGGGACTTGATAGTAAGACTATAAAAGACAGGCTCTTCGATCTATCAGATATTCTCAATCTTTCAGACATCATGAATAAGCGCTATAGGCTTTTGTCAGGTGGTCAGAAAAGGCGCTGCGAAATTGCTTTTGCCTTAATGCACAGTCCAAAGATCCTGTTCCTGGACGAGCCTACAACAGGTCTTGATCCTGCAACCAGAGTATCTGTATGGGACGCAGTTGAGCTTCTTCGCAAAAACACTGACATGACAGTATTTCTTACAACCCACTATATGGAAGAAGCCCAGTCAGCGGACAAGATCATCATTATAAATAAAGGCAAGAAAGTCGCAGAGGGAACACCCTTTGAGCTCAAAGAAAAATTCGCTAAGGACAGTTTGAAACTTTACTTTGGTGAAAAAAGACGCAGCGAAGTTACTGACATCATCGGCAAAGATAAGCTCATCTCCACATCTTATGGAGGAGTCGTCGAATCTAACAATCCTTTCGCTGCTGCCAAGACTGCAGAAAAGCTTGTCGGAGTTATCGACGGATTTGAGATCATTCAGGGAAAAATGGATGATGTATTCTTGAATGTAACTCGTAGTATTGAAGCAGCTATTTAGTATAACTGATCTTAAAAATAGTATGAAAGTTGCCATTTTGAATAACTGAGTAACAGAAACAACATCATTTAACAAAATACAAGAATACAACCACTTCAGGGAGGTATATATGAGAAGCTTTACCGCAATAAACAAAAGAAATCTTGGCTTATATTTCAGAGACTACAGTGCAGTATTTTTTTCACTTCTTTCAATGCTTATAATCATCATCCTTATGGTCTTCTTCCTCGGAGATATCAATAACAGTGATCTACTTGATGCCATAAAGATGGTACCTGGAAGAGGTGGCGAATCCGATGTTACTACCATCAAAAATTTCAGTTTCCTTTGGACCTGTGCAGGAATCATGACTATCAACGCTTCAACTGTAACTCACGCTTTCTACTCAAACATGATCAAGGACAGAACAGGCAACCGCCTCAACTCACTTTTTGTAATGCCTGTAAAAAGACCTGTATTCGTACTTGGATACGTAAGCTCAGCCTGGATCGCAGGTGTTATCATGTGTGTGATCACACTTATCGTTACTGAAATTATTGGTGTTATCAAAGGAATGGACATCCTTCCTGTAAAGACACACATTGAACTTATACTTCTTATCATGCTCAACACATTTGTATATTCCGCAGTAATGTTCCTTCTTGCTTCTATTATCAAGAGTCAGAGCGCTTGGAGCGGCATAGGCATCATCCTTGGAACACTTGCAGGCTTCCTTGGCGGGATCTATTTTCCTCTTGGACAGATGAGCGATGGAATGCAGAAGGTTGTTAAGTGTTTTCCATTTATTTACGGATCATCACTTTTCAGAAAAGTACTTCTTAATCCTATCGAAAACACCTTGTTTGAAGGTACTCCAGAAGTTATCAGAAGCGAAGTTGACAGGGTTATGGGTATGAATCTTTTCCTTGGTGACAGTAGGTTGTCCGGAGGAGCGTCTGTAGGTATACTAATAGCTGTAGGGGTTATATTCATCATTTTTTCTACAATGTACTTAACACTTAGTAAAAAGAAAGACAGATAACACAGGGGTCATATGAAAATTACGATCGAAACACCACTTCCGGGTGAAGAAGACGAAATCATAATAAAGATGGCCGAGTTAAGTGACGATGTCCTTAAGATGGTCCGCCGTCTTAAAGATGGTGTCAGCAAAGAGACTATGGCTGTGTACGCAGACGAGAACATCCAGATGGTGCCAACAAGGGACATTCTGTACTTTGATGCCACTGACAACCGCGTTTTTGCTTACACAAAAGGAGACTGCTTTGAGACAAGAAAAAAGCTCTTCGAAATTGAAGAGCTTCTTGCGGGTTCTGCTTTTCTAAGGATATCCAAAAATGCCATAGTTAACATCAAGGCAATCGATCATCTAAGTCCTGAATTTAACGGGCGATTCATTGCCAGCCTTAAAAACGGCGAGAACATTATAATCTCAAGGGGCTATGTCCCTGAGCTTAAGAAAAAACTTGGCATTGGTAAGTAAGACGGAGGTCATATTGCATATTATGAAAACATTTCTTTCAGATCTACTCAAATGGTTTCTTATTATAAATACAGGAATTATGGCTATCGTCTGGATCAATCTGTTTGGATACGACGAGATCTGGACTGCTATATTCCCTCAGATTTTTGGAGCAAGCTTTTTAACTTCACTTGTGACAACAGCCTATTTTTCCATAAATCCAAAAAAGCCTATCAGTGTGCCTGTGAGAATACTTCTCACACTTGCTCACTATCTGCTTCTTTGCGTTATCATAATGGGGCTTGGAAACGCCTTCGACTGGTTTGAACTATCAATAACAGGTTGCATCATGGTCGCACTCAGCGTTGCAGGTGTATACCTGATTGCGACAGTAATATCTATCGTTCTTTCGAAGAACGAAGCTGATGAGATGACACGGGCTTTGAAAAACTTCAATAGCGAAAACTAGATCAGCTTCCAGTTGACCTGTAATGTCTAAGTGCCACATGGAATAAAACTGTCATGATTCCAAATACCACAATTCCTGAAAGGGGCGTAACTACTGCTGCCCACCATGGCCATCCGTAAAGCGGCTTACCAAGTATCCAGGATGCAGGCACGTGAAGAGTAAGTGCAAATGGTGCAACGATTGTAAACAGCGCTCTAAGTGGAAGTGGATATACGTTAATTGGATACTGACATGCGCTTCTTCCGCCGTAGGTTATAGCGTTTACTATCTCTACTGATTTCACACTAAATATACAAAAAATAGCTTCTATCATAAAAAGTCCCAGTATCAGAAGACAGCTCATAGCGATGGATTCTATAAGAACCAGGGCTTTAAGTGGAGTCCAGGTTATTCCTGAAATATTGCTACCCATAATAAGCGCAACCACGCCCACAGCAACGCAGGTAATACGCCTGGGATCAGTTCCTGCACACATAACCTGTGTGAGCACTCCTCTTGGCCTTACAAGGAAGGAGTCAAGACGGCCCGTTCTGACCATACTTGGGAAATCTCCCGTGATTCCCCTTCCGAAAATCTCTGTCATATAGAAGGATACTGACATCATTCCGAAAAAGAAATAGAGATTTCCTCCTGACCATCCCTTAAGGCTTCCGAATCTGTCCACAATAAGGATGACCGCCAGCATCTCGCCACCCTCCATAACGAGCTGGGCCAAGGTCTGCATGATGAAGGAGCTTGGATACTGCAAGTGGCTTCTAAGAAGCATTCCTATTGATTTAAAATATAGTCGTAGTGTATTCATAAGTATTCCTTATTATTCAATCCTTTGCGCATTAGTTCAGGTTCAGCCGCCCTGTACGATCATGCGCTTTTTGTTTGCATTCCACATAACATTCCCCAAAGCTATAAGAACGATTATCCAAAAGATCTGAAGAGCGTAAACTCCAAGAGCAGCAGAAAGTTCGTAAACTCCGGTATAGAGCCTTATTGGCGCATCAAGGAGCTGTGCATATGGTAAAAAGGTGATAGCCTTCTGCCAGCTATCTGGGAAAAGAGTAAGTGGCAACACGTTTCCTGAAAAAGTCATCATAAGCATGGTAAGAAGTCCCTGCATTCCTCTTGAGTCAAGGGTTCTCATGGTGAATGCCACAGTGATGTTTTCAAGGGCGCACACGCAAAGAAGTCCCAGAAGCAGTGCTGGAATAGCTAACAGGAAACCCGGCAGCGATGCAGGAAGACTTATTCCCCATCCCTTTGGAAGAAAAGCAGCCAACGTCAACATTGGCACTGCACGCATCAAACTTCCCATAAGCTTCATAGCCACGATACGGGCATAGTAAAAGCCATACATATTTATAGGTCTGCACATATCATAGGAGATATCGCCAGACCTTATTTTATCTAAAAGATCAGAGTCAGTGCCAAACATCATTCTAAAGAAGGCCTGCTGAAGCCACACATAAGTGACAACGCTTTCAATTGGAAGAGACTGGGGCTTGCTGTCATAAAGAGCTCTATAAACCGCCACCAGCACAAGTCCAAAAAACATCTGGCAGAGAATTCCGCCGATCATAGCGCCTCTGTACTGAAGTTCCATGCGAAGGCGCATTTTAAATACAGAAATATATGCTCTCATAGATCAAGCTCCTTGTACATAGCGGCGATCAGGTGATCTGTGTTCTCTGGCTGAAGTGTAAGCTCTCTTATATTACCTGCATCCTGAAGGATAGAAAGAAGCTTTGAAGTAGGAAGCTTTGAAGGCTCATAGCTAAGCTCAAGGCCATCTTCAGTCTTATTGCAAATAACACCCTCAGGAAGTTTAAGGTCAGGCTCTACTGCGTATTTAACGCTAACATTACGCACAGTATCAAAGCGCTCCAAAAGATCAGGAAGCTTTCCATCAAAGAGCTTCTGACCATGTCCAAGAACCATGACTCTTGAACAAAGAGCTGCGATATCTTCCATGTCGTGAGTTGTAAGCATGATGGTCGTACCATACTCTTTATTTTCCCACTTAAGGAAATCACGAAGCGCAAGCTTACTTACAGCATCAAGTCCGATCGTCGGCTCATCAAGGAAAAGAAGTTTAGGTCTGTGAAGAAGGGATCCGCAAAGTTCAGCTCTCATTCTCTGTCCAAGGCTAAGAAGACGAAGAGGCGTTCTCATAAGAGGCTCAAGATCAAGTGCCCCAGCAAGTTCATGAAGTCTTTCTTCGTAAGAAGCCTGAGGAATTCTGTATATATCTTTTAAAAGGTTATAGCTGTCTATGATAGGAACATCCCACCAAAGCTGACTACGCTGACCAAAGACAACACCGATATTCTTAACGTGCTGCTTACGATCTTTCCACGGGACAACACCGCCAACATTTACTTCACCACTATCCGGAGTCAGGATTCCTGACAGGATCTTAACTGTAGTTGACTTACCAGCTCCGTTAGGGCCTATGTAACCCACAAGTTCACCTTCGTCCACAGAAAAAGAAACGCCCTTAAGGGCATTAACTGTGTCTTTTTCTCTGAGAAGTTTTCCTTTTTCTCTTTTCTTTTTGACAATGAAATCTTTCTTTAGATTATTAACTTCAATATAACTCATAGTTTTCTTTCCTCTGGGAATACCAAGATAATGTCTGAACATGTTTAGAAGTATATTGACATACTTCTATGGGTCAAAGTACAGAAAAATCGAATGTTTTAGTAGCTTTAATATTCTACACTAATTTTTCCAATAAAAAAAGCCTAAAACTGTGTAGTTAAAGGCTTTTTTGTATATTAAAACTATCTATTATTATCTTTTTGATAAAAATAAATAATCTTATGCTGTTCTGCACTTATGGCCGGAAGCTGCTTCAAAGTTGTATCTTACAATTCCCATATCAAGCTTAGTAAGAGAGCCAAATCCTGCTTTGATCCTTGCTTCTTCGCCGTCAATGCTGATAAAGAACTTCTGCTGATTTAATGCTGTAGGTGCAAGGAGCGCTGCATCCATACCTTCTTTAAACCACTCAGGCATTTCATTTTCTGATACTCCGCAGAGCTTGGACAGATCTTTAGACTTATGATTCTTGCCACTGTTAAGGCCATATCCAAGTGCGATAACGCATACAATCTTCTCTCCGGCATTAACCTTAGCTTTGCACTTTCCGCGACCATATGTACCAGCAACCCAGCAGGTATTAAGACCAAGCATCTGAGCTTCAAGAACGATTTTTTCTCCATAATAGCCTGCAAGCTCATCAAGATTTGAAAGCTTCTTATTGCCTACAAGCGCTATATAGTTATTTACACCTGAAAACTTGCCATAGTGGCTAAGAAGTGTATTGAAGCATTCCGGGTCATCAGTAATAAGCTGAATATTGAGACCACTTACCTCGTTGCACTCCTGAATAAGCTTTTCCAGAGAAAGCTTCACTTCTCCTGTAATCTTGTCAGATGAATACTGACGTACACTGTGTCTATTTTTGATTGCTTCTTTGATGTCCATAAAAACCTCCAAGGATGATCACATATAACTTACTGTCTCAGACAATGGCTTTCTGCTTCCATGGTTAGGAAGAGGGCCTGCATCCTCTGCTGCATAACCAAGATCCAGAAGCATAAGGATTTCTTCATTTTCCGGAAGTCCAAGGTCTGCCGCAAGCTTGTCAGGATCGAAGAAATTGAGCCAGCAGCTGTCAACTCCCTCATTGTAAGCTGCAAGCATAAGATGTGTAGCAACAATAGATGCATCTTCAATTCCGGAATCTCTCTTTTCCCCCGGATATGTAAATACATTATTCTTGTCAAAAGCTACAACAAGCACAGTAGGTGCTCCGTATCTGCAAGGTGTTGCCTTATCGATCTTGGCAAGGTTTTCTTCAGTTTCAACAACATATATATGCTGCTCCTGAAGGTTCTTAGCAGTTGGAGCAAGTCTTCCTGCTTCAAGGATTGCTTCCAGAACCTTCTTATCTACTTTCTTAGAACTGTATTTCTTACATGAATAACGTTTTTCAACTACTTCACTAAAATCCATTCTGTCCTCCTTCTTACTACAAAGACATTTAATTGTGCACAATATATATTAGTATGTTATAGCTTTCATTTCCAAAAATCAATGATCTTTATATCTATTTTTTCATTAATTCTGTTAAAAAATCCACAGTCAGGTGAACATCTGACACCTGGCTGTGGACTATATTGGACCAACTTTATTCTAAAAATAAGTTATGACTTTGGATGAGGCATGTACTGGTACAGACTCATTGCAAATGCATTGATAGGCATTGTCTGAAGCCATACCTTACCAGGGCCTGTTACTACTGTGTTGAACAAGCCTTCGCCACCAAGTAAAACATTTGCAAGACCTTTAACTGTCTCGATCTCCATAGTACATGTTGCTTCCATAGCTGCAACATATCCGCTGTCTACAACAAGTGACTGTCCGGGAGCAAGTACTCTTTCCTGAACTGCGCCGTCAATCTCAAGGAATGCAAAGCCTGATCCTGAATATTTCTGCATCAGGAATCCTTCACCGCCAAAGAATCCGGCACCAACTTTGTGCTGAATGAAGATATCCATATTTACACCTTCTGTAGATGCCAGGAATGATGTCTTCTGAGCAATGATGGGTGATTTACTTATATCAAAAGCAAGGATATCACCAGGGCTGTGCTTAGCAAGTGTGAGCTCACCAGGCTGCTCAGCAATATAGTGGTTAAGTGCTAACGACTCACCTACAAGAGCCTTTTTGAACATACCACCAATACCGCCTGTCTTAGTTTCCATTCTGATGCCA
>CAMVNV010000015.1 GCA_947168935.1 uncultured Butyrivibrio sp.
TCCTGCAAGATGACTAAAGCTATATCACTCCTTATCGGTTGGTTGCTTGATCTTCTGTAGCGTTAGGATCCTGTGTGCCTGAATTATAATCATAACCATCTCTTGGTGTTTCCTCGATTCCTTCAACCATGATAAGGAGGTTAGGGTTGATGTCAAGGATAGCCTGGCCGCAGCGGCTAGCTGCATACTGCCAGTTGTTCTCATCTGTAGAATCATCCCACTTTACAGCGCCTGATTCTGACTGAGAGAATTTACCATGTGGCTCATTCTTTAAATCGCAGGCAATGATTGTATCATCATTCTTGTACTCATTTACAAACCATGTCCAGCCTTCGATCCAGTCTTCTGTTGTGAATCCCTTAGGACCATACCAGGATGGATAGTTGTGACCTGAGTTGTTAGCATCAACACTGTGAAGATCCATCATTACTTTGATACCATTGTCCTTACACATTGAAAGGAATGTATCAAATACCTGTCTTGAATCCATATCGGATCCATCAGGATTCTTAAGTTCAGGATTAGAGTTAGTGTTGATGTTAACTTTGATCTTCTCTCCTGCCTTCCACTCAAGAAGAAGCTCTGTAGAGATCGGGACACGAACGATATTGATGCCGTGATCAGCCATACCCTCTACTACTGTCTTCATGTTTGCATTCCAAAGACCATGGAATACTCTTTCTGAGCAGTTAAATCCAAACCAGTTGGCACCTGTAAGATAAACTTCGTTGCCGTATTTATCAAGGATATTGGCTCCATCTGTATGAAGCCAGTCATCTCCCTGTACAACTTCAGCTGCCGGATCATCAGGTCCGGGTGTTGGAGTTGGTGTAGGATCCGGAGTTGGATCAGGTGTTGGATCAGGTGTTGGTGTAGGATCAGGATCTGGAGTTGTTGACTGACCGGAGCCTTTAACTTCTCCTTCTGCAAATACTTCGATAGTATCTCCTACATGACCTGTTCCCTGAATACCAAATTCAACTGTATATCCCGGATCGATTACGCTGTTCCATTCCATTGGTGTTATTACGTAGTAGTCTCCGTCTTCCTTAATGTTAACATTCCAGCTTGAGTCGATCACTACGTCAGATTTTTTTACCTTAACTGTCCAGGTCTCAGCCCTTTCTTCAGTCTCATTTTTAACCTTGATGAGAACCTGATAGCCTGAACCCCAGTTATTAATTGTATAGTCTGTTGTTAAGCTCGTGCTATCTGCGCTCTGGCTATAGCCGCCGGCAGCAAATACATTTACTGAAGAATAGCTTGTACTGGACATAAGTAAAAATGCTGAAAGCATTCCTACAAGAGCTCTCTTGCAGATAGCGTTTTTCCTATTATGCATTTAAATCCGGTCCTTTCAATTATTCTACTGTTACGCTGATAGAATCACTTACGCTGCCTGCACCCTGAATACCAAATTCTGTAGAAGAACCTGGCTGAAGTGTAGAATTCCAGGACATAGGTGTGATCACATAGTAATCACCTGACTCATCAACATTTACGCACCAGCTTGAGTCGATAGTAACTTCGCTCTTCTTAACTTTTACTGTCCATCCGTCGACTGTAGTATCGGAATCATTCTTAACTTTGATAATAACCTGATATCCGCTGCCCCAGTTGTTTACTGTGCAATCAGCTGTAAGCTCGCCTGAAGGTGTTTGTACTGGATCTGGGTCCGGAACTGGATCTGGGTCTGGTACTGGATCAGGATCTGGAGTTGGAACCGGGTCTGGATCAGGTGTTGGTGTTGGGTCTGGATCCTGAACAGGTTCAGGAGCATAGCCTTCACCGATAACAAGCTTTGATCCTTCAAAGAGCTGCATGCCATCTGGTGTAGACATCTGGCTGTTGCTTGTACCGCCAAGTCCTGCTACGCAAGGGCTCTTAGAATAATCCCACTTACCAGGAGCTGAGATTCTAACCTGAAGTTCGCACTTGCACTCACTCTGTCCACCAGGATAGATCTGTGCACCGTCAAGGTTAAGATCGATATAATAAATACCTTTTGTATCAGATTCCTTGAATTCAGAAATCTTAACTGCATGCTGCATATAAGTTGTAGAAACCTTCATGTCAGAAGGGCTATAACCCTGTGCAATAACATCACTAAGATCGAAGAACATACGAAGTGTTAAGTTATCAGTTAATCTTGCCGGCCAAGCTGTGTGGTTCTCGATAACAGTCTTGATCTCAACAAAGTTAATTGCATTGTTCTTATCTTCGCAGTTGATACCAGCAGAAAGAACGAATTCTTTTCCATCTGTCTCTTCAATTGCATTAGGTGTCTGAACAGCGCCATATCCGTTCTTCTCATAAAGATATGCACATGCACCTGTGAAACCTGCATTGTAGTCACAAGCAACTTCGTTAGCTTGATAATCGCTACGAACATCCTTGTAAGATGAATCTGAAGGAGCACCAGGGCCACCTACGATAGCACCAACAAGTGTATGTCTTGAATTCTCAGGAGCTGCGTTTAAGTTGTTGGACCAGCATCCGTGCGCTGCTCTGTGGTGAGGATTCTTAGGAGAATTCTCATTATAGCCAACCATGTAGTTCTGACCTGAGCTACCAAGTGTATAGTTTATAGTTCTTTCGATATATGCATTAGCATCTGCGATATGTGTAGCATCTGCCTTATCAAGTCCGACATAGATTGTATCTATGAAAGCCTGGTTACATGCATAACGTACTGAGCCCCATTCACTGAGGAATGAAAGTCCGCCAGGTGTAATTGTAATAGAATTAGAACCTTCTTTTTTACCATTCCAGCAGTCAATGCTGTTCTCGATAACGGTATAGTACTCATCCTTGCCTGTGAGCTCTGCAAGTAAAAGGCATGCTCCAAGGTGAGTATCATCCCATGACATTGTCCATGAATATGCAACCTCATCACCGCCCTGGAACTCTTTACCAAAGTATGTAGAATACTGCTCGGCTTTTTCTAGATAAGAATCATCTCCTGTAGCCTTATATAGCCAGCATCCGGCAAGTGAAAGCTCATCATAGAATCCGCTGTAGGATGTATAGAATCCGTTTGCAGCTTTGTATCCAGCGTCACTCTTAGCTCTTTCAGCCATGCCGTAAAGAGTCTTAGCGTGTGCAAGATACGAAGCACTAAGTGAAGGATCAGAATCCTTGAATACAAGTGATGCAACTGCAAGAGATGCTGCAGCTTCACCTGTTACGCAGGAACCGCCACCAGCTGATGTATCATCAACCTTGAATGAAGGTCTGTCCATCTTGAGCTCTACAAGCTCAGGTGCTCCCCAGAAGCCGTGGTCTTTGCCGCCATCGCCAACCTGGTAATAATATGTGCTTGAATCAGGATTACATTTTACGAAATAGTCATTGGCCCACTTGATATCGTGAAGCATCCACTTCTCCTGGCCAGACTGAGTATATGCGTCCGGGTTGTTAAGATATGACCAACCAAGGATCATTGAAGAATAAGACATTGGCAGATTGAACTTTACGTTATCACCTGCATCGTACCAACCGCCTGTAAGATCGAGGCCATTGTCTGCACCATCGTTAAGACCGGAATCAGCTCTCCAGTTAGTTCTGGAAAGTGTCTCTTCAGACAGCTTACCTGACTCCTGAAGCTGATAGAATAACAATGATTTAGCCAGTGCATCCCCGTAATTATAACTTCCTGCTGCATCTGCCGTCACTGAAACTGACGGAAATCTGCAACATGTCGCTACCAGCATTGCTGCAAACGACCCCACAAGAACTTTCTTGCAAAAAGACTTTTCACCTTTATGCATTATCAAGCCTTCCTCCTTTAAATGGTTTTGTAGTTTATTTTATATCAGCGCGCATGATATCAAATTCAGGTATTCATTCCCCTATATACCTTCATGAATAGTTTACTTAAAGAAGTAATAATCTAATAAAAACTCTATTTTATATCGGCTAAAAAATATCAGTTTCCAGCAAAACACTATACAATCAGTATATTTTGAAAGATGCAAAAAAACAGTTTACAAATTACGTAATTTTTACATCAATATCTTCACACTTATATCATCACCTAAAACAACAACCATTCAGGAATACCATAAACATCATAACTTAAACGTTTACTTTCGTAAATATACCAACTTAATATTTGTTAATAGTAATTAATATTTTTACTCTTTTTATATGTAATTATTACAAAATTCTGTGTACTATTTTCTTTGTTTTTTGTTTCTTACAGTTTTGATGTATGACTTTTTGTCGCTTCGTTCCAAAAGTCATGTAAATAGGCCAATTGAGAATACCTTCGGTGCCTAGCCTATTTACCTACCGATTCACTTTCTTACGAAATCCGCAGTAAATGCGGATTTCTGATTCAAAGTTGCGAAAACATATATATTCATCGTAACATTTATCATATTTATAGTATCGGTCCTCCTGTCATGATTTCCTCAGCTGAGGAATGAGCCTATTTTAGCATGCGCAGTATTCGATGTTAAAATGCATTATCGGCAAATTAACAATTATATTTTTTCTATTTTAAAAGAATATAGATAAAATTTTTTATATAAATAACAAAAAGTTTCCGTATACCAATAAAGGAGGAGCCGAGGCTCCTCCCATTGTAGCTATGATCTTTTTGATATATTACTCAAAAATCATACCGCATATAGCTTACTGCGAAATATCATTGCGTTTTTGATTTAAGATATTTGTGTTGAGATTGAAAATATTAAATTTTCAATCTCATTCTACTGTGACATCTATTGCAGATCCGATAGAACCTGATCCCTGAATTCCAAATTCAACTGATGAACCTGGCTGGATATTTGAATTCCATGACATAGGTGTGATCACATAATAGTCACCGGACTCTTCAATGTTTACGCACCAGCTTGCATCGATCTTAACCTGGCTCTTCTTAACCTTTACAGTCCAGTTTGATACAGCAGATGCAGAGTCATTCTTAACCTTGATGATAACCTGATAACCTGAACCCCAGTTGTTGATAGTATATGTGGCATTAAGGTCGCCATTATTTACAGGTGCTGGATCATCAGAAGGCTGTGGATCTGGCTGTGGCTGAGGGTCTGGCTGTGGCTGTGGATCTGGCTGTGGCTGAGGATCAGTTGTTGGAATCTGCTTACCATTGATAGTTGCAGGTGTTCCATCAACGTGCTTCATGATAGCGCTGATGATCTCAGGATCTTTCCACTGGAGTGAGTTTCTATCGATATACATGTGGCACTCGCCGTTTGATCCAGCAGAATTGTTTTCGTATACATTGTTATCCCAAAGGACCATAGCTACGTTGCTGTGCTTAGCAGCTGCGCCCCAGTAATAATCAGCCCACTTCACTCTCTCATCCTTATTGTTTCTGTTGGTAGCACTTGTCTCACCAACAACTACAGGGATGTTCTTTGAAAGGAACTTGGAATCAAGATCATTAAAGAATGAATCAATGTCGCCCTTAAGGTTGTCACTAAAAGTCTTAGTATATGTATCACTTGCAAGAGCGAATGTATAAGGGATGTAAGCATGAACTGAAAGGATCAGTCTGTTACTTGCACTGTCCTTTGGCATCTTAAAGCCATCTGTCATACATCCTTCAATTGAAGCATCATAACCAGGAACCATAACGCATCTTGTAGCGTTATTGCCACCAGTTGCTCTAATAGCATCAAGAGCTACCTGGTTGTAATCATTGATACATGCAACAGCTTCTTTAATGTCTGAGCTTGGATTGTTTCTAGGGAACCACCACTCTTCGCTGTGTCCTACAAGTCTGGGCTCATTCATTGTCTCGAAAACGAGATGATAATCATAATTCTTGAACTCATTAGCTACCTGTGTCCAGATAGACTTAAAGTATTTTTCTGAACGATCCTTATTTGCATTGTTAGGAACATAGAAGCAATAGTCTGAGTTGATGTCATGATGTGTATTAAGGATTACATACATATCATTAGCAATAGCATAATCAACTACTTCCTTAACTCTGCTCATGAAGAAATCAGGAATCTGATAATCAGAACCTGTTGTGTACTGTCCCCATGAAACAGGTATACGAATTGTATTAAAACCTGCTTCTGCGACAGCGTCGATCAGAGCCTTAGTTGTTTTAGGATTACCCCAATATGTTTCATTCGAGCTGGTGTATGGGAAATTAGAACTCTGTCCATAAGAATCAAGACTGTTTCCCAGGTTCCAGCCTACTGTCATATCTGAAACTACTTCTGTCGCGGTCTTATCTGTTCCGGCAGCATAAACCGTCTTTGCAGAAAGTAAAGGTTTCAGAGAAGTCAGCGCAAGCGATACCCCAAGTAATGCCATCGCTTTTTTAATGCATTTGAAATTTTTGCGCAAAGCTATGCACCTCCCATCTGTCAAAACGCAACATCTACATAATAGAAGAAGCTTATTTATTAAGTCAACTGTAAAATATTGTAATAGTATATCTATAAAATATAGTTTCCTCTTTGAGTCGCGCTATAATCTCGCCACAATATGCATATTATCTAATTTTCTTTTTTAATAAATGGTTAATTTTTGTACACATCTTGCAAATTTAGCATTTTATCAGTTAAGTGCATCTATACAAAACTAACAATTACGAGTCCTCTTTTTCTACATAGAAAAAGCTGCGTTTCCAATACATATGAATTGTACATATCGATTTGTACACTAACTTCTGTTAAAATAATAATGTTACACATTAAATAACAATTCAAGATGATATAACAAATATATCTTTTGTATAAAAGCATATTTGGGTTATTTCATTTGGATTTAAGAAAAAAGTATTGGGGGACATTGTATGGATTTTGATTTGATCTTGCTTTATTTAATTATCTATGGAATTCCTGTAGCTGTTTTAATCTGGTTTATCTATTCTATTGTTAAATTCGTAAAAAGAGATAAAAGCGACAAGCGTTATTGCAGGATATGCATTATTTCATTATGCATTTCAGGCCTGTTACTTATTACAATAATAGCATTTTACCTCTTTGTCATATGGCTCTTGACCAATATGGTTAGAAATATGTAAGGAGGCTTCCATGGACAACAAAACATTTCTAAAAATAATCGCAGCGATCTCCATTCTCGGAATCCTTAGCATTGTCGCTCTTAGTATCTGGACCTACCTGTTATATACAGACTGTTCCATTATTTCTTACATAGCTAACAGGGGGTAATGACGATGAAAATGGGTAAACAGTTATGTATCATCATCTGCATGATACTTGCCATAGTCCTTTTTGATATATCGGTCTTTAATATAGTTACCAAAAGGTATATCGATAATAGAGGCTCTGAAATGAAGAGCCGTTCCATAGAAGTATCTGAATATCTTCCATTTACAAAAGATTCAGGCATCTGCCATATTGATACAGATGTTAAGCTCTCCGGCGACCTACCAGTATTAGACGGGGCTGCCGCCCTGTATCCTGTGTTCTCAGCTTTTGTAGATGCAACATATCCAGAGGACAGCGTATCCTTTGACGGCACTGACTTTACAGCTGACAGCGCTCTTCAGTTCCACAACACAAGAGGTGCTTATCAGGCAGTTGTTGACGGAAGCGCCGACATTATCTTCTGCGCCCAGCCTTCTGAAGAGCAGCTAGCCTACGCAAGCGAACACGACGTCGAACTCACCCTGGTACCTATCGGCTACGAAGCATTTGTATTTATTGTGGGAAAAGACAATCCTGTAAACGATCTTACTATCGAACAGGTACAGGGCCTTTATACCGGCAAGTACACAAACTGGTCCCAGGTCGGCGGAGACGACCGCCTTGTAGATGCTGTTCAAAGAAATGTGGGAAGCGGCAGCCAGACTGCGATGCTCTCTTTTATGAACGGCCAGGAAATGAAACACTCATTCTTTGGCGCGCTAACAGGCAGAGCCATCGGCTTCTCCTTCAGATACTACGTAGAAGGACTCAACGGCAACTCCTATGTCAAAATGCTGGCCCTAAACGGCGTATACCCCAGCGAAGAAAACATCGCCAACGGAACCTACCCAATAGCAAGCAACTTCTACGCCGTCTACAACAATGCCAACTCCAATCCAAATATACCAATCCTCATAGATTTCATACTATCAGAAGAGGGCCAGGCAATCGTAAAACGAAGCGGCTACACACCCCTTGCCCAAAACTAAAAGGCAAACACCCTCCCAGCTGCAAATCCGATTTCTGTAATAACAAGTACTACAAATAAAAAAATAGTCATGTTCATATCCCCTTTCGTTTATTCTAAAGAGAATATAAAACATGACTATTTGTCATACAATATTTACACAGGTGAAATGCATTTATTGAAGGTAAGATGCATCACAGGGCGTAGATATCAGCCAACATATACAAGGCCTGGGAAGATCTCCTGAATTGATACACCGTCAACTGTTCCTTCATATCCGATGTCATCAATGTATAGTCTAAGATACTGTCCATCTGATGAAAGAAGGTCAACATAAGATGATCCATCCGTTGATACAATAGTAAAACTTGTACCGGATTTTACGCTTATCATCTCGCCTGTAGGCTCTCTGTCACCATCAAGCTTCTCCATCTCAACGCTCTTTGCTGATACGATATCTTCAGTGCAAACATCAGTTATAACGCATGTCTTAGGGTCTGCCTGTGGCATTCCGTCATCACCAATAGAGTAATAATTGTAGTAAGTGAAAGTTCCAAGTGCTCCGCTTCTGTCAACAATTATGAAATTATCTGCACATGAAAATACCTTAGGGCCGCCATACTCTGTATCTGAGTCGATCCATACTGCTGTATAGCCTGAAACACCAACATATTCACTGCCACCATCAGTTATATCAAAAATATGCGTATCATAGAAATCATTACCAAATTCAGTAGATATATGAATATACTCTCTGCCATCATCCATTACAAAATGATTTGCAGTGTAATAATCTGTATCTCCAGAATAGTAATCATCAAATTCAGCACTGTTATCTCCATTTACAAGAACAAGGCCGCTTCCCTGACTGTTCTTAGTGATATAAAGACCGTCTGTATCAGCTTCATCCTCAGATTCATAAAGCGGAATTTCTTCTTCATAGCAGTATGTCTTACTTGTATCGAATTTTAACTCTTCATTTATAATCTCATCATCATAAGCAAATGAAACTTCAAATGCGCCTGATGCATAATCAGCTATATCATACTGATTGAATACTATATGAATACCATCTATAGCCATGTACCAGTTGTAACCAAGTTCGTAGTCCTCAGCTCCTGATTCTATGCTCTTCTTTTCATCAGGATCAAACTTATAGTGACTAAGGGACTCATCAATATCAAAAAATGTGCCTTCGCCATCTTCTACCTGATCAAAGAGGTCCTCTTTAAGGAGTTCGTTGAATTCGTCTTCTGAAACATTTACAACATCACCAAGGCTGATCTCTTTACCATTTGAAACATAGTAATTGTAGCCATATGCTGCATAATATCCATGGGCACCACCGCCATATGAATCATAAGTTTCGCATATGCTCAGTACCAGGCTGTCTGACCTTGTTATAGCCTGATATACATCCTCGTAGTACTCGCTGGGAAAAGAGTCAGGGTCAGATTCATACTGAGACAGAGCCATGTCACTCATCTCTTCGAATTCTGAATCGAAGTTATCAAGCATAGTATCGGCACTAGCCTTAAGTGTCTTGGCAAGTTCAGGATAATCATCCTCCATATCAGCGACAACCATTATAGAATTGTGAGACATCTCACAAAGCTCTTCTTTGTTACCGTCTTGTGAATATTTATAGTTGGATCTGTAAACTGATTTATATGAAGGAGCTCCGCTTCCATATACGTTTATACGTGTATAGGCCTGTTCGTCTGCATCTGCCTCTTCAACTTCTTCATCTTCTGAAGATTCTTCAGTTGAAGCATCATTTGATGCATCTGATTCTTCAGAGCTGTCCTCATTTGATTCATCAGTATTTTTAGCATCATCTTCGGTTTCTTCTTTAGATGAATCTTTGCTGCTATCCTCAGCAGCATCCTCTTCTGTATCGCCATATCCAGGCAATTCAATTCCGGAAAAAGAGCAGCCGGATAATAAAAGTGCTGCGCATAAAGGCGCAATTATGTTAGCTTTTTTCATTTCCATCCTCCAGATTGGTAATAAGTCAAACACTGAAATCTTAACACAAGTTTCTGTCAATTACCAAGCACATTCGATAAAATAACAATTCCAGCAGATAAACAGAATACGCCAATTTCAGAAACAAATAAATAATCAAACCAAATATATAGAATATTCCAGAATGTTAATAGAACAGAAAAAGACCCACCGCATATGCCGTGGGCCTTGAACTTTTATAAGTATTCGCTATATCAGTGTGACATCACATCAGTTAATCCTTGATCTGATCCAATGGTACGCAGTGCTTATCATTGATATCGCACACTTTCTGAACTCTGCGCCTGTATTTGGCATCTGTAAGTGCATCTGTATGGAGCCATGTCTTAACTATTTCCATGGAAATAAGTGTTCCGATGATCTTAGCTCCAAGGCACAGGATGTTGGAATCAGTGTGCTGACGGGCAAGGGTTGCACAAAGAGGATCCTGACATACAGCTGCATAGCATCCGCTTATCTTGTTGGCGATAAGAGCACTTCCGTATCCTACGCCGTCAACGAATATGCCTCTGTCGCACTGGCCTTTTGCAACTGCAAGGGCCGCAGGATATACAAAGTCAGACAGATCACAGCTTTCCTCGTCATAGGTGCCAAAATCTTCTACTTCGTAGCCATTATCAAGAAGATATGCTTTAATCTCATTCTTCATGGCTGTTCCGGCATGGTCACAAGCCATCGCAATTTTCATATAATATACCTCCTGCGATCTCTTTAAGTCCATTAGCAGAGCCTGCCAGTGTAATAACTGCAGCAGAAAGCTCCTGCATGGATGCGCCTGATGCAATTTCCCAAGCTGCATTATCACCTTAATTTTATCGGCTAAAATGGATTATTTAATAACACAAATAGATTCAAAAGCGCATTTTTATTATCACTATCTTGTATCAATGTTAACGATTTTGTATACTTTAAGATAGAAGATACTATGCGCATCTAGTACATGATTAGAAATACAAGGAAGTATTTCTATATAATGGAGCATACAGTGTATGTACAAAAAAAGCATTCACCAAAATGTAATTACTCTTCTTGTACTATTTATAGCGGTTACATCTATTATGCTGGCCTTTGGAAGTGACGTTTTTTCTTCCCAAAGTGCAGTTTCTTTAGGTGGTTTTGATGAGGGCTATTCCATAAGTGCCCGCAACGAAGTCCTTGAATCTGTTTCCCTGTCTTCTTTTCACATCAAAAATATCAAAAGGGGTGAAATAATAAGACTATATAACGAACTTCCTGAAGAAAAGATCGTTTCACCAACCCTTATGTTTATAACTTACCTTTCCATAGTTGACGTATATGTAGATGGAAGGCTGGTTTATTCCTATGGTCATGAGTATTACAACGAAGAAAAGATTATTCCCAAAAAGCAGCATCTTATAACTCTTGATGATCGGGACAAAAACAACAAACTGGAGATAGTTGTTGTAGCCGGCGAAAATGGAGCTTTTGAAAGTCTTGGTCCGATCTACTTTGGCACTAGAAAGGATCTCATTAAATCATTTTTACAAAAGCATAGGCTGGTTATCTTTATTGGCGGTTTTTTTATCATGTATGCTTGCCTTTTGTTATCACTTGCACTATACCTGTCCTTGCAGAAAAAAAGAGCCTTGTCACTATTAACAAGCGCCGGCGTTGCCATTTTATTCGGAGCATACATCTACGCTTATGAGGATGTATTCTGCTTTATAAGCAACAACGCCTACTTCTTTACTATGCTTGAATATATAACTTTGTATTTCATTCCACTTGCCATTGTTCTGACGATCTATTCTGTCCAAAATTACAAGGCAGGGCTTTTTCAGCGTATTCTTGAGATAATAAATTTCATTTTACCTGTGATCTTTATAATCCTGCACGTTTTGAACAAGGTTCACCTGAGCCGATTCCCTATAGCAATTCACATACTATGTGTTGCTGATATCCTGTTTATTTTCCCTCCTCTTGTAAAAAGACTCTATTCAGAGTTCAAAAAAGAACTGGAATCTACTACCTATACCGGCATAAATGCTTTTTCTTATCTTACCTTTGGCTTTATCATATTCATGTTTATGGGCTTTATCGAGATAGTCAAATATAATGTGCAAATATATGGAAGTAATCCGGATAACTTTTTAACCAGGGTCAATTATCTGACTTTGGGTGCTTTGTATTTCGCTATATGTCTTTTCATATATTATCTTTTAAATGGTATAGAGCATGTTAACTCTAAGTATGTTAAGGAGCAGCTCGAGGGTCTTGCATATACTGATGAACTTACAGGGCTTATGAACAGGGCTAAGTGCATGCAGTTCATCAAAACGCTCTCAGGGCCTTATGCCGTTGTAAGTATTGACCTTGACAGACTTAAAACTGTAAACGACTCCTATGGACACCTTGAAGGGGATAAGATGATCAAGTCATTCGCAGAGCTTCTTGTAAAGGCATTCCAGGGTGCGTCTCTCATCGGTCGTACCGGCGGAGATGAATTTATGGTCATTTATGAAAACCCTTCTTCAAATGTATGCGACATGGCGATAAGACAGCTTGAAGATGATATGAATGAGTTCAACCAAAAGGGCGAGATATTCAATCTTTCAGCTTCAATGGGATATGCCTATAGTTCAGAACGTAGTTCTATGGGCTTTACAGATGTTTTTTATCTTGCAGATTCAAGAATGTATGAGATGAAGGAGAAACATCATGCTTAAGCGCATTATATCTCTTTTGATATCCTTCATATTATTCCTGTGTCTTATGGCAGGCGGTCACAAGCTTATCAGGCCAACAGGTCTTGATCAAATAATTGTGCTTGATAGCGGCTGGACGGTCACTTATAACGACACAGTCTTTGAGAATAATTCGCTCTCTGAACTTAGAGAGCTTATTGGTAGTGGCACTTATAAGGGCGACCGGATCATATTCAAGAGGCAGCTCCCTGACCTTAAAGGTTTTACCGCTCCATCAATTCTGTTCCAGTCTGAGTTCAGTGCCTGGGAGATCCGTATCGATGGCGTTTTGGTCGCAGATTATCTGATGGACAAATATAACAAAGGGGAATTTGTAGGCTGCGCAAACAATTTCTATACTTTTTCTACCTACTATTCATATGCAACTTTTGAAATTGAGTTCCATGTTGCTGAAGACGGCGCATATAACTATTTTTCTGCACCCGCAGCCGGAAGCTATCAGGACCTTCTTTTGTATTTCATATATAACTACTTGTATATCCTTATGTCTTCATGCTTTTTCATCATATTCGGAGTATTGTTCCTTGCCATCTCCATTGGCTTTAGGCGTATACTTCCGGAAGTTGATATACAGATCTACTCTGCACTTTTGTATATTGCTCTTGGAATCTGGTTCCTGGCACAGTTCAATCTCCTTGATTTCATTGTCGATACAAACGGACACGAAACCGAGATCGAGTATATATCTTTGTATATGGTAATCCCGCTTATGTACTTTGTTATGGGCTCTGCCCATGATTTCCTCAGAAAAAAGATATATCTTGTATTTGCAATTATCAGTACTATTTTTGCGACAACTCCTATTGTGATCCATTTCCTTGGCGGAACGCACATCAATAAATTCCTCTACCTCTACCAGATCAATGCGACTATTCTATTTGTATTTATGCTTATCATGGTAATAAAAGATATCAGACAACAGACTATCAGCACATCTCAGTTTATCCAGCTTGTAGGTATGAGTATGATATCTCTGGCATTTATTTTCAATGTAATCTTCCTGTATCTGGAAGTTGCAGGTATAAGCGAGCAGATCATGCTGTCCAAGGAAGCTGTTCCAATGGGAACCTTCTGTATGGCATTTACTTCACTTGTTAACTACTACCTGTATATCTCTGAATCCTACGGCCGTAAAAAGGAATATGAGTCTCTTGCCCATCTGGCCTATGCTGACGGACTCACCAATATTCCAAACAGGTCAAAATATGAAAAGTATCTTTCTGATCTTTCCAAAAGCGGTGAGGACTACTGTATTATCAGTCTGGATCTAAATAATCTTAAGAAAGTAAATGATAATATTAGTCACCTTATGGGTGATAAGTATTTAAGACAGTTCAGCCATGCTCTGGAAGAATGCTTTAATGAAAAGGGATTTATTGCAAGAATAGGCGGCGATGAATTCGTTGCCATATTAAAGGGTGAACATATTAATGATGCCGATGAACTTATCGGTCAGCTTAATGATGCCATGGACAGACTTAACAAAAAAGATTCCAGCTTCATTCGCAGCGTTGCTACAGGCTATGCCTATAAGCACGAAACTGACGAACAAAGCTGGAATGCTGTATATCTCCTCGCAGACAAGAGAATGTATGCAAATAAGGCTGATATAAAAATAGGGGAATTATTATTTTTTGGACTTACTTCTTTCAAAGAAGTCATCAACCTGCTGCATGACTTCCCTTTGTCCTGCACTTTTAAGGATGTAGCCCTGAGGTTTAAGCCTGAGGACTTTAGCTACACTTTCCTTATCTCCTTTTCCCGTAAGAAATATTACAGGTATATCTGATGTACCTGTTTCTGTTCTCATCATCTCAAGAACCTGAGGTCCTGTTGTAACAGGCATCTCATAGTCAAGTAGTACAAGGTCAGGGACATTTTTGGCAATATAGGTAATTGCCTGCATGCCGGAATTTACAATTGTAACCTTGTATTTTTCTGAAAGCCAGTCTTTAACAAGATGAAGGAAGGTTGGATCATCATCTACCAGAAGGATATTTTTCCTTGCATTAATAGAATCCTGATTCTCGGCAAGCTCTGCAAGTTTTGCAACAAGCATCTTGATATCCAGAGGTCTTTCAAAGATATTGTCGATGACAGATTTGCCTATAACTTTGTTCAGCGCTTCAACTTCTTCCTCATCTCCTATTACGCTAAGGCTCTTTTCCTTCTCAATACAGGTATCTTTTAAAAATATAAGCGCCTCTGTAACATCCCGGATAAAATCCCCAAGATAGAACAGGATGAAATCAGCAGACTCTATGAGTCCCTTGATATCATCGATTACAGGACCGCTTCCGGATACATTAAATCCTGCTTCTTTTAAATTTTTGGTTATGGCATCTACCATAAATGTAGAACCCTGGCTTATAAGCAAAACGTTCTTGTTCATATTCATATGTCCACCTCATCGACATATAACATGGTTAGTTAGATCCGGATAATACTTTCAGTGCTTGTTTTAATCCTACGTTTATTTCATTCCAGTCGGCTTTGTGAATTGCTTCTTTGAGTTTCTTATATATCGTCTCTTGTTCTTTAGGGAGTTCATATTCATCAATTTGATTGAGCACCATTATCATGGAATCATAATCATACATCTGTGCTATCTCAGTCATTGCATCATAGGCTTCTTTGAGCTGATCAAAAGATATAGGCTCTTTGGCTTTGCCGCCCTCTTCCTGGCCATCCCTCTTAGGATCGGCTCTTCTGATGCTGTCTACAAGTTCAATGTATTCTTTTAATAACACTGGTGTCTTTGATTTAATTATATCATCATTTTGGTCATTACCGGCTTTTTCCAGTTCCTCCGCAAGTGTTCCAAGTTTTCCTGCACCTATTATTCTGGAGGAGCTCTTTATGGCGTGAACTTTGATGGTAAAGTTATCGTAATCCGAGGTCTCAAAAGCATTTTCAATTATTGAGATACTCTCATCAGCCCCTTCTTCGTATAATCTAAGGGCATCTTCATAACCTGTTGGGGATCCGCAGTTATACAATCCTTTATTAACGTCTATTCCTGATATGTTGCGTATCCACTTTGGAACCTGGGAATCAGGATCAAAGCTTCCATATTCTTCTTTTTCTATATTTTCTTTTCCCGAAGTAGATTTTTTTGAAGTCTGCTTTGCCTTAGGATCCTTTTCCTTACAATCATTATCGTCCGTTACGATAGCAAGTCCTTTTGGTAAAAGAAATTTAAGGATAACAACTTCCAAAAGGGTCGGATCAATAGGCTTTGAGATATAATCATCAAAGCCTTCTGCCATGTACAGATCTCTTGAACCTGATACTGCATTGGCGGTAAGGGCTATAACCTGGGTCTTTTCTTTATCTATAAGTTCATGCTTTTTGATGATCCTGAAGGTCTGGATGCCGTCCATTTCAGGCATTCTGTGATCAAGGAAGATCATGTCGTATTTATTTTTATGTAATAGTTCAAGACACTCTCTTCCGCTTGTTGCTGTATCTATCTGAAGCTGGGTCTTTTTAAGAAGACCTTCTATTACAGTAAGATTCATCTTGGTGTCGTCTACAACAAGGATCTTGGCATCAGGTGCTATAAAGCTTTCACGATACTTATTCCTGCTTGCGATGGAACGTTTAAGCGCCTGATCAAAGTCACCTATAGGAGTTTCATCAACAATTTTTTGCTCAAGATCAAATGTGAAAGTTGATCCTTTTCCATATATGCTTTCAACTTCAAGCTTTGAATTCATCATGTCAAGAAGGTCCTGAGTTATGCTCATTCCAAGGCCCGAACCTTCTACAGTTCTGTTATGACGCTCATCAATTCTTTCAAAGGCGCTGAAGAGCTTAGGCATTTCCTCTTCTTTGATTCCTATTCCTGTATCAGCTACTGAAACATTAATGACAATATCATCATCCTTACGCTCTTTAATGTGAATATCTAAAGTCACGCTTCCTTCTTTAGTGTATTTAACGGCATTGGTAAGGATATTGGTGATGACCTGTTTGATCCTTATCTCATCTCCGTAGAGAATATTGGGAATCTCAGGATCTATCTTAACTTTGAGTTCAAGACCTTTGTCTTCAGATTTTTTCTTGATCATGTTGACAAGGTCATTGAGCACTGATGATACGGCATACTCAACCGGAACTATCTCAAGCTTACCAGCCTCGATCTTGGAGAAATCCAAAATATCATTAACGATTCCAAGGAGGTTATTACCTGCACTTCTGATATTTTCTGCGTAGTTTAATATTTCCTCCTGATGGCTCTCTCTAAGGATCATCTCATCCATTCCAAGTATTGCATTGATAGGAGTTCTGATCTCATGAGACATGTTGGACAGGAAGGATGACTTGGATTCAGAGGACTTTTTGGCGATCTCAAGCTCTTTTTCCAGCTCATGTTCTTCGTTAATATGACAGATGTATTTCTCGATGGCATAAACCGTCTTTTTGATTGAATCATTTACAACCTTGATCTCATCGTGACTTTTTACATTCAGATTTTCAACCTTGCGGCCAACAATAAGCTTGCTGTCATCATCCGCATCTGCATATTCCCGCATAAAATCTGACATTCTTCCAAGAGGCGCACCTATAGCAACCTTGGTATAGAAATTGGCTATTCCCGCAATTGGAACTCCCACACACAGCATCAGAAGAAGCATCTTGATATCATAGCTAAGAGTTGTCGCATCAAGAGTAAATACAAAATTGTTGATATCTTCCTGAATTTCTGCTTCCGAAACCGTTCCACTAAGCTTTCCTAAAAGTTCACCTCTTTCTATGTTACTGATCATAATACTCTTGATATCCGGGAAAAGAGCTATCATAAAAATTGCTACAAATATACCAAGAATAATCTCTAAAAGGATTATGATGGCAGTTATCTTTATGCTGACTTTGGTCTTTTTAAAGCCCGCCTGAAGCTCTATGTCAGAATAGTAAAAGCTAGTGTAGGTCACTGAAACCGGGAATGGATATTTTAGATTATCAGGAGCTTTGGTGAAATAAAAATGCAAAAGGAATGCAGTCAGAAACGCAACAACTATCCCTCTGAAAAAATACTTCATGAATAAGGGATAAGCATCAAGCGTATACTGCTTACCATCTACTACCACTATGGTAAAAAACTGCATAAAGGTAGTTATCAAAAGTGTGGCAGCGGCAGTTATTGCAGTTTTAATCCAGGTAGAAAACATCCTGTACTGGCCTGCCAGTGAAAAGCAAAGAAGGACAGCAAGGTTTATTGACATCTTATATACGTTATCACTGTCAGCAATAAGAACATAGATAAACATGATCAAAAAGCTTATCAGTGACACAAAATATCCATAAAGACCGCCAAGGATAAGGTATGGCATAACAGCAAAGGCGGCTATAACTACTCCGCCCACTTCGAGATTAAAAAGATCACAGTGAAGAGAAGCATACACACAGAGCCACATAAGGCCCAAAAGCAATGTGGCGCTTATAAGTGTGTTGATAACCACTGTAGATTTTTTGTAGCTACTCAAATCTGCCATAAAAAAACCGATACACCTCATCAAACAATGTTGAAGATATAGGACATATCTAGTACATGTTTAGAAGTTCATGGATGAACTTCTATGTACGAAGATATAGGACATATCTAGTACATGTTTAGAAGTTCATGGATGAACTTCTATGTACGAAAGACAGCATAGTCCAATGAGTATATCGGCATTTTTTTCATAATGATGTAGTTTTAATAAGCGCCTTTTGGTCCTTTATAGATCAAAGTGAATGAGTTTCAATATAATCTGACATTAAAAGCCAGTCAATATCCACTACTCTTGATAACCACTCTGCGCACAAAGCGGTATATTCTTCATCAGATATCTGGTATTCAGGTTTCTTGGCGGCATTGTCAAGATCTGCTGTATCAGGGCCTTCTACGTGAACATCGCCTTCCCAGTATCCAAGGAACTCATCTTCTACAAATCCTGTATTACCCCAGTCGGTGCCATCAGGATCTACAAGCGATGGATCAAAATGGTATTTCCATGTACCAGAGTATGCAGCTCCGCTACTTCCATCTTCATAAAAGCTGCCATCATCTCCTAGCCAGAGGGAACATCTGCATCCACCTTCAAAGATATGAACAGGCTTACCATCTATAAGGGTATATACTCTTTCAAATATGCTTGTGGAAGTCCACTCATCGCCATTTGCCACGCCAAAGATAAGCTCAAATACGCCGTCGCTGTTAAGATCTACATAGGTATATCTAACATTGTTGATGTCAAAGCCATAGTCCATCTCAAAGTTTGAACCAAGCTTTTGTGTTTCGTTTTCTTTAAAGCCCGGATTAAGAATTCCAAATTCACTAAGCTCAAAATCTCTTTTTTCATCTACAAGGGAATACTCAGGAGAGACTGATATATCATCTAGTATTCCGCGACCTTCATTCATCCATTCCAGATTTTCTTCATAGATGTCGTAGGTCTCCTGGAAGGCGTCTTTATATAGCTCGTCGTATTCTTCGATTATGGTCTGGTCTGTAAGTCTGTAGATATAGCCATCGCCTTCTTTTACAAGATAGGTGCGGTCATAGAGGCCTTCCTGGGGGCCAATTCCAGATGATGCCTGGTCTGATCCACTTTCGGAATCGTCTTCTGTAGAACTATCTGCTGCGCTATCTGACTTTTCCTTGGAAGCATCTGCGTTTTCATCTTCGGTTTGGTCTTTGGACTCACCTTCGGATGTAGTTTCTTCTTTGGTCTCATCTTTGGTTTCTTCTGTAGCCGCATCGTCTTTACTAGCAACTGATGCTTCTTCGCTGCTTCCACTTCCTGGCAAGGAGAGATCTCCGCAGGCTGTCATTGCAACTGCTGATAATAGGAAGATAGCTATTGCTCTTTTTTTCATAAAATATGTCCTTTCAATATGTAATGCAGGTGAATGATAAAATCATGGCACCCACTAATGAACTAAGTTGTCTTGATGATAATAAGAATATACTAAAATTATACATTCGTAAATAATACCGATGCAAGGAAAGTTCCCTACATCGGTATTAAAGAGTACTATTCATATCCAGGAGTAGATCTTATAAGATCATGCGCCTTCATTCTCTTTTGGTCTGTTATCACTGTGCTCATCTTTAGGCGTAACACATAATTCAAGCTTCTTTATGCTTTCCAATTTTTCCGGTGCATAATTCTCATAAGCTTTTTTGAAGTGTTTCTGGCTAGCCCAGATTTCATCTGCAACCGGCCCCCACTCTTTTGAATAGGAATCACACTTAGCACAGAGATGCTCTACACTTTCCTCTGATTCTTCATTGGTTCCATGAGCTCCGGATCTGGCCACCATATCTCTTAGCAGCTCAGGATTTTCAAGCATAGGACAGGGTCTTAAATGATTCTTGTTAAATGGCTGTCCCTTATGATATTCCATAAACAGAGGACTCTGGAGCATTTCAAGTATTGAATGCGTATGAATGTTAGTGTTGGAGAAGTGAATAAATACGCAGGGTTCAGCATCTCCGCTTGAATTGATATGGAAGTAATTTCTGCCTCCTGCAATACATCCGCCAACAGCTTCACCGTCATTCTGGAAGTCCATTGGGAAAAAGCCTATATCGCACTTATCACTTCTAAGGTATCTTATTCTATCCACCATCTTCTTTCTCTGTTCTACTGTAGGCATCAACTCAGGAACAGCGTTATTGCCAACCGGCATATAGTGGAAGAAGAATCCGAATCTTGCACCTTTTTCAGCGATGAATTCAATAAACTTAGGATCCGTTACTGCCTCAATGTTATTTCTTGTATAGCAGATGGAAGTTCCATATACTATTCCGTACTTCTTGAATAAGTCCATGGCCTTCATGACAGCATCATAGTGTCCTATTCCACGTCTTGCATCATTTGTATCTGGAGTTCCTTCGATAGAAAGCTGGAACGTGATATTTCCAAGCCTTACAACTTCTTTACAGAAATCCTCATCAATAAGGGTGGAGTTGTCATAAATAGAAAATTCTACATCATTGTGCTTTTCAGCAAGCCTAAGTACATCCTTTTTTCTTACAAGAGGTTCTCCTCCTGTCATCATGTAAAGGTATACTCCAAGCTCTTTTCCCTGAGTAACGATCTTATCCATGTCTTCAAAAGACAGGTTGTGTTTGGGACCATATGTTCCTGACCAACAACCCTGGCAATGCATATTGCAGGCACTTGTGGGATCAAAAAGGATCAGCCACGGGATATTGCAACCATACTTCTTCCTGTTGGCCCTGATCATCTTAGTACCTCTGAAAAAAGCTTCATAGCCAAGGTTAAGCATAAGCATCTTCGCCACATGTGGATCAGTGTCATCAACCACTTTGTTAAGGAACTTGACCCATCTGTTGTCAGGATCTTTAAACGCAGCTCTTACTTTATCGAGACTATCTTTTTTAGCTCCGTTTTTGCCCCAGAATATCTCTGCCTCATCTACAAGTTTAAGATATGTCTGCGTTCTGTTTTCTGACTTGTCGAGGTTAGAAAGAAATCTGTCAATTAGTATACTAAATGCCTGTCTTTGAGCTTTGTGAGAAATATTTTCTACCAGCTGCATACTTGTCTTACCTCCCCATGAAGTGTTACAATCATCCTGTTGTTACAAGTGTAACGCCGCCGTATTAAGAATACAACAATTCTGCCCTCGGACATGACAATAGCTGCCACATTTGAAGCGATGTAACATAATTGGATTTTTTGTAACGTCGGAGATTAAGTTTGAAAATAAAATTTTCAAACTTCACAAAGTGGTGTCGCGAGCTCCACCACTTCAACCATTAGTCACTCGTTTCACTCGTGACATGAGGTTAAAAATGAAAACTACAAAAGAAACTATGACAGAAATGCAGAAAAAAGAAGTTCTTCGAATGAATAATAAGGAATCCAATCAGCTTACCAGAGAATGTCTGCAGCTTTCGCTGATGCATCTAATGGGTGAACATCCATATGAAAAGATCACAGTCAGTGAAATCGTACGCCGTGCCGGAGTCTCAAGGACGGCCTTCTATCGTAACTACAATGATAAAGAAGATATTCTGCATGAACTTGGTAACAGGATGATAAAGAGCATCGCAGAAATAAGTGAACGGCCTGAACTTCATGAAAATCCGCATCAGTGGTTTGAACTTGTATTTCGAACTGTTCGCAGAGATAAAGACACTATTGCCCTGCTTGATCAGGCGGGTATTCTTCAAAGTGAACTCTTCTCCGGCAAATCAATTTCAAAGCTTCTGTATACTACAGCTGATACTGATACCAAGTACATAAGACTTGCAGCTGAAGCCGCTTTCTTCCAGATACTCATAAGCTGGTTCAGGGATGGCATGCAGGAAGATGAAAAGCACATGGCTGATATCTGCGTTGAAATCTTTGAAAACATGATGACGAAGCTTCCGTAATGATTTCTAGGAGTTTATTACAAGTAAGTCCGGCTCTACGTGACATGTTAGAAATAGTATATCTACTCCAGCTGCTTTAGCATCTTCAAAAGCTTTTGCAAACTCAGGATGGGTGTTTACATTGGGCCTGACTTCCGATACGCCGTCCATCCTAGTATTCATCATACCAGTAATCTTCCGCCGCGTCGTAGGATGTGCTTCTATTTGCATATTTCGGAATAAATTGTTCAAGAAAAAAGCCGATAATATAAACGGTTATTCTTTTTTATAGGCTTACAAACATTCATACTAGTGTGTTGACTCGTTCATCTTTAATCAAATTACAAAGGGGTAAATAATATGAATCCAGAAAAACAGGCCTGCACATGTAAGAATATCAAATATAAAGATATCATTAATTTGGTATTATCGGGTGTTACTGAGGTCAAAGATGTTCAGGAGAAGCTCCGCTATGGAACCGGGTGCGGCAAGTGTGTGGAATTCATAGAATTTCTGATCAAGGATGTAGCGGCTAATCCAGGAAATTATAAATAATGTCTTTTTTCAAAAAAATAAAGGAATCAGCACGTTTAACGCGTCTGATTCCTTTTTCTTATTTATTAAGCAAGACCTGTTAAGAACAGAATAAATATCAGAACAGGAAGTACAAATCTGAAGTAATACTTCAGGAAAGATGGGAGCTTAACGCCCTCTCCTGTGTTAACTTCTTCCTGGTACTTATCGAATCCCCATCCCCATTTTGTTACGCAGAATAAGAGGAATATGATGGCACCTATTGGAAGGAAGAGGTTACTTACCATAAAGTCTTCTGAATCCAGGATGTCCTTGTTTCCAATAATTGTAACGCCCTTGAGGATATTGTAGCCAAGTGCGCAAGGTGTGCAGGTCACAAGAAGGATTATGTAGTTGATAAGTGATGACTTCTTTCTGGACCAGCCAAAGTTATCAATGCCTACAGCAATGATATTTTCAAATACAGCGATTACTGTAGAAAAGCTTGCAAAGGTCATGAATACGAAGAACAGTGTGCCCCAGAGTCTTCCAAAGTTCATGTGAATGAAGATCTCAGGAAGTGTGATAAAAATAAGTGAAGGGCCTGCTGTTGTCTCGATTCCGTATGAGAAGCAAGCAGGGAATATGATAAGTCCTGAAAGTATAGCTATAAGTGTATCAAGGAGGCAGATTCTAAGTGATTCTCCCACAAGACCTTTATTCTTGTGCATATAGCTACCAAATATCTCCATGGATGCTGCTCCAAGTGATAAGGTGAAAAAGCTCTGGTTCATTGCTGCTGTTATAACTTTTCCAAGTCCTACTGTTTTAACTGACTTAACAGATGGAAGCAGATAGAATTTGATACCTTCTGCTGCGCCTGAAAGTGTAGCACTGTTGATGGCAAGGACGATGATAAGTACTATAAGCGCGATCATCATGAACTTTGTGATATTCTCAATACCCTTCTGAAGTCCCATGGCACATACAACGATGCCGAATGTAACTGTAAGGATCATAAAGAACATAGCCTGCTTTGGAGATGCAAGCATGTCATCAAACACCTGTGCAACAGTATTTTCTGTATTTACAGTTTCGAATCTGCCTGTTGCAAACTTGATCATGTAGTTGATCATCCAGCCAGATACTGTTGTGTAGTACATCATGAGCATAAGATTGGCTATAAAGCAGACCCATCCATGGATATGCCACTTAGTGCCCTTTGGCTCAAGGACCTTATAAGCCTGAACTACGCTCTTTCTGCTGGCTCTTCCCACAGCCAGCTCCATTGTAAGAATCGGCGCCCCCATAATAAGCAGAAACAGGAGGTAGAAAAGAACAAACAGTCCACCGCCGTTCTGACCTGTAATATATGGAAATTTCCATACATTACCTATACCGATTGCGCATCCTGCGCTGACAAGGATAAATCCAAGTCTTGATTTGAAATTCTCTCTTTCCATAACTTTTCCCAATTTATTAGTATTTTTTATGTCCGTGTGCTAAAAAGATGCAAAATACAGGCATCTGTTTGACGCTTTGCCGCGTTTATGCTTTTACGCACTAAATCGCACAGACATAAAATATATCATAGCATAATTAATGTATTTTAGGAACAGTTAAATTAATTTTCATCAAGAAAATCCCACCTGCAATCGCAGGTGGGATGTACCGGATCCAGGATGGATCTTAGCACATGTTCAGAAATACACGGATGTATTTCTATACAAAAAAACGTTTTCCTAAAAAAATGTTACTTTTTTGTCATTCTGCACCGAATATGTATTATAATAAAGTGTGTGCGTACAAATACACATTAATCTAGCCAATTAAAGAAAGAGGTATAAGTAATGATCAACTGGAAAAACGCAGATGAACTCAAGTCATTTAACGATCTTTATGCTCTTAAAGACCAGGTAAATCTTGTAGACGTTATGGATGGAGCAAATGGTGCAGAAAGAGTAAAGAAATACTCTGCTGCTATGTCAGGAGGACTTTCTTACAACTACGCAGCTAAGCAGGTAGATGATACCGTGCTTTCTGCTCTTGCAAAATTTGCTGAAGAAGCACAGCTCGTTGAGAAATTTGAGGCTCTTTACAATGGCGAAGTAATAAATACAGGTGAAAAGAGACTCGTTCTCCACCAGCTCACTCGTGGTCAGCTTGGAAACGACGTAGTTGCAGACGGCGTTAACAAGAGAGACTTCTATGTTGAGCAGCAGAATAAGATCGCTGATTTTGCAAACAAGGTTCACAACGGCGAGATCACAAATGAAAAGGGTGAGAAGTTCACTACAGCTGTACAGATCGGTATCGGCGGAAGTGACCTTGGTCCTCGTGCTATGTATCTTGCACTTGAGAACTGGGCTAAGTCAAACGGCAAGTTCTTCATGGATGCAAAGTTCATTAGTAACGTAGATCCTGACGATGCTACTGCTGTTCTTAACAGCGTTGACGTATCACGTTCAATCTTTATCCTTGTATCTAAGTCAGGTACAACACTTGAGACTCTTACAAACGAAGCTTTCGTTAAAGATGCTCTTAAGAAGGCTGGTCTTGATGCTTCCAAGCACATGATCGCCGTTACAAGTGAGACATCTCCTCTTGCTAAATCCAGTGACTATCTTGCAGCCTTCTTTATGGATGACTATATCGGCGGCCGTTATTCTTCAACATCAGCTGTAGGCGGAGCTGTTCTGTCTCTTGCTTTCGGACCTGATGTATTCAAGGCTTTCCTTGACGGCGCTGCAGCTGAAGATAAGAATGCTACTAACAAAGACCTCACTAAGAACCCTGCTATGCTTGATGCCCTTATCGGCGTATATGAGCGTAACGTTCTTGGATATGAGTCTACAGCAGTTCTTCCTTACTCTCAGGCTCTTTCACGTTTCCCTGCTCACCTTCAGCAGCTTGACATGGAGTCTAATGGTAAGAGCGTTAACCGTTTTGGTGATAAGGTTGACTACGTTACAGGACCTGTTATCTTCGGTGAGCCTGGAACTAACGGACAGCACTCCTTCTACCAGCTCCTTCACCAGGGAACTAACATCATTCCTCTTCAGTTCATCGGTTTCAAGAACAACCAGACAGGCAATGATGTAGATATCCAGGGAAGCACAAGCCAGCAGAAGCTCTGCGCTAACGTAGCAGCTCAGATCATGGCATTTGCTTGTGGTAAAAAAGATGAGAACGCTAACAAGAACTTCGAGGGCGGACGTCCTTCAAGTATCATCGTTGGTGATAAGCTCACTCCTGAAGTACTCGGCGCTTTACTTGCTCACTTTGAGAACAAGGTTATGTTCCAGGGATTTGCCTGGAACCTTAACAGCTTTGACCAAGAAGGTGTTCAGCTTGGTAAGACTCTTGCTAAGAAGGTTCTTGCAGGCGATACAGCAGATGCTCTTAAGGCATACAGCGATCTTCTTGGAATCTGATTGTTTAGATTTTAGATATCATCAAAAAAATAACAGGAGCCGTAGCAATACGGTTCCTGTTTTTATTTGTAATTTATATGTCTCATCAGCTCTTATTCATCTTCTGAAACAAGTCCCAGGAAGAGATAAGCATTTCTACTTCTATAGTTAGCTATGTTGTTGATCTGTAAAGTACATCTGTGACCATTTCTTGAATAATGACAAACTTCAAATTTATCATTAGAATAAACTGCTTCCATTAGCTCTCTGACCTTTTGAGCCTCTTCACTATCAGAATTAAGGAATCTCTCAGCCTCACCAATGGATGCAAAGCCCAGCATATGTATATAATCAGTAAATGATTCGTTAAATGTAAGGAGTGTTATCTCGCCCTTATGCTCTTCTACCAGCGCCATCGGGAACTTGATCTTCTTGGTCTCATCTTCCTCATTACCAAGAGGATCCTGGGAAAGAAGATTAATAGTTCCGATCTTCTCATGATACTTACGAAGACCAGTATTTTCTTTTGGCATATCAAGGTTAAATATCTCTTCATAAGGCCCTGGTTTTGAATAAAGGAAGCCCTGGATCTGGTCACATCCAACCAGTCTTAAATATTTAGCCTCTTCAACTGTTTCAACGCCTTCTGCTATGGTTCTGATGCCAAGCTGCTTGGTCATTCCTATAACGCTCTCGATGATGATCTTTGAGTTCTTGCTCTCATTAAATCCTGCAAGGAAAGACATATCGAGCTTAAGACAGTCAAAGGTGAACATCTGCATGGAATTAAGAGATGAATAGCCACTTCCAAAATCGTCCATCCATACTTCATAGCCCTGAAGCCTGAAGGCATCTATAATATTTTTTACCCTTTCAGAATCAAGTGAGAAAATAGATTCTGTGATCTCAATATTGATGTATTCTGAAGGTATACCACTATCAAGTACGATCTCGTCTATCTCAGATACGATATCTCCGCCTACAAAATCCTGCTGTGACAGGTTGATGGATATAGGCATTATGTGCCCGCCTTCTTCCATTATCTTTTTCTGAACGTTGCAGACGTACTGTGTGACTGCAAGGTCAAGCCTTCTTATAATGTGGTATTTTTCCAGAACAGGAACAAAGTCTGCAGGCGAGATAAAACCAAGGTCAGGATCGACCCATCTAGCAAGAGCCTCATACCCACTGATTTCTCCGGTAAAAGATCTTACAAGAGGCTGGAACCATGCACGTATATAGCCCTTTTCAATTGCATCATCAAAATGCTCGATAATATAACGAGTGCGCTGATAGTCATCATCCAGCTTCTCATCATAATAACCAAACATTGAGTCATACTGGTGCTTTAATGAATCGCAGGCTATCTTAGCCTTATCCATACAAAGCGTACATTCAAAATCATCGGTGGTAGGAAAATATATTCCCGCATGAAGCTGCATATGTGTTTCCATGCGGAATGGACGTAGCTCTTCACATATCTGCTTGATCTTCTCTTCGATCTCATTTTTGTCAGCAACTATACAGAAGTGATCTGTGGCCACGTGAGAACAGATCTCCTGCGGGAAGATTGCCTGAATCGTCTGACCGATAAGTCTGAGGCAGTCACTTCCAGCAGCAAATCCATATTTTTCATTATAAGATCTAAAGTTTTCGACGTTAAAATAAACAAAGGCTATATCATTTCGAATCGTCGGGTCATCCAGGACATCCTGTGCAAGGATCCTGAAGCTATCAAATGTAGATAGGCCTGTGAGTTCGTCAATTTGCTCGACATCTTTTGAATGGTCGCTCATTGATACATTCTGCCTTTCTTTTCCCGATTTCTAGTGTTTACCTTTTTATTTATCGGTATATTAAGCCTTTTCCTTTAATATTTTTGATATAAATTAAACAAATGAAAAAAGCGATCAGCCTCTCTTACTCTCTTCGAACTTCTTAACAAAATCAACGATAAAGTCTACTGAGTTCTCAATTCCAAGTGCAGAAGAATTGATAGTAAGATCATAACTACTGCAGTGGCCCCACTTCTTGGAGCTGTAATAGTTATAATAGCTTCTTCTTTGCTTGTCCTTCTTGTTCATCATGTCACGAGCCTTTTCATCAGAAGTAAGATCTGCAAAACGTGCTCTGATGCGGGCAATCTTGTCTTCTTCATCGCCTGTTATAAATACATTTACTACATTGTGGAAATCTGAAAGAGCATAATCAGCACAGCGGCCTACGATTACGCAAGGACCTTCTTTTGCCAGATTCTTGATAGCATCAAACTGTGCCAGGAATACTTTGTGACTGATAGGCATATCAACAAAGCTGGATGAATTATATCCAAAAGAATATGTGTCCATAACAAGATTGTACATAAAGGAATTGGTAGGTCTCTCATCATGGGTCTCTATCATTTCTTCGCAGAATCCGCTCTCCTTGGCAGCTCTGGCTATAAGTTCCTTGTCATAGCACTTAATACCGCACTTCTTGGCAACCAGTTCACCTATCTCTCTTCCACCGGAACCGAACTCACGCCCAATAGTAATAATAGTCTCCATAGTACTGCCTCCTCGGTATTCATGAATATTTACGGACGCCATCTGGATTTTGGCCAGAATCAACTCGAATGTCAGAAACTACGTCCTTTAATAGAGTATCTTATATAAATATTATAATTTAATTGAATCTAAAAAACAATTAAACAAAGGGTCAAAACGGCTTATTTTTGCCAATTTGACCCTTTTTCGGCGATTTATTTTAGCGTTTCCAGTAAATGCACAAAGTACTCAGGAAGCGGAGCTGTTGTCTCCACATATTCTCCTGTTGTGGGATGTGTAAAGCCCAGTATTCTTGCATGAAGACACTGTCCATTAAGCTTGATATTAGTCTTTCTGCCATCCTTATAGACTTCATCTCCCAAAAGAGGATGTCCTATCGATGACATATGGACTCTTATCTGGTGTGTACGACCCGTTTCAAGTCTGCAGGCTACATAAGTCATCTTGGACTCATAAAAGCGCTTTAAGACCTTGTAATGGGTCACAGCATGCTTTCCATTTGGAACATTCATGGCCATCTTCTTGCGATCCGTTGGATGCCTTCCGATGCTTCCCTCAATTGTTCCCTCTTCATCATCTATGATGCCGTAGACTATGGCAACATATTCTCTTTTTATGGAATGCTCTTTGAGCTGAGCAGCGATCTTTTTATGAGCATTATCATTTTTGCAGATAATAACGGACCCGGTGGTGTCTTTATCTATCCTGTGGACAATACCAGGGCGCATAACACCGTTGATGCCCGACAGCTTGTCCCCGCAGTGATGCATGACAGCATTGACCAAGGTACCTTCATAGTGCCCTGCAGCTGGATGAACCACCATATCCTTGGGCTTATTGATAACAAGAACGTCGTCATCCTCATAAAGGATATCAAGCGGGATATCTTCAGGCTTAATGTCAAGGATCCTTGGCGGCGGAACCACAAGTTCCACTGCATCTCCAAGATTTACAGTAACAGAAGCCTTTAAAACAGGCTTATCATTGACCTTGACCTTGCCTTCTTCAATAAGTCCTTTAAGGTACGACCTGGAATGCTCCGGGAAAAGAAGTGAAAGAACCTTATCAAGTCTTTTGCCAGAGAGCTTATCATCAATAAATTCAGTTTGCTTTACAAGTTCTAATTCATTGTTATCCATAGATTATTTAAACTCACGGAATTTCTTCTGCTGCTTGAAGCTAAGGAATGCAAAATCATTCTCTTTGTAGTAGAACAAAAAGAGGATCAGCAGAAGGAAAGTCGATACGGTAACATATATATCGGCCACATTAAAGATTGGGAAATTAATGAGCTTGAAATATATAAAGTCTACAACGTAATTTGTTCTGAATCTGTCGATCATATTGCCGCAGGCACCGCTTCCAACCATTACAAGAAGTATGTGGAGTGCGTTATACTTCTTATCATCAGGTACAAGGGCAAGTACGTATACGATTATAACCATGATCAGAATAGCTATCAGAATGAAGAAAGCCTTCTGGTTCTGGAGCATTCCAAAGGCCGCGCCCTTGTTTTCAAGGTACTGAAGCTCAAGTACGTTCCTGATTATAGGAAAAGATGCCTTGTCTTTGAGCTTAGCTACAGCCAAAACCTTTGTAAACTGGTCAAGTGCTACAAGTGCAAGAAAAGCAAGTATATCAACAACTAGAAATGTAATCTTTTTTCTGGTGATGTGTTTCATTATAGGAAAATCCCCCTTAATCTCCATTTTCAAAATAGAGAATTTCTTTTACAGCTTCCCTTATCTCATCATCTGTAACTGTAGTATCGATGAATGCATCTCCGATATCGTGAAGCAGTATGAATTTGACCTGTTTATTATCCATCTTCTTATCGCTTTTTACAAGTTTAACGATTTCCTCAGGATCAACGTTCTCTACAGAGATAGGCAGGTTAAATGGAACGAACATGTCTCTTATCTCATAGCAGGTTCCTGTCTCGATAAGGCCTTTTTTCATAGAGATGTATGCAGCTGCAATGCAGCCAAGAGCTACACATTCGCCATGGAAGAGCTCAAAGTTTCTAGCCTTCTCAATAGCATGTCCGATAGTATGTCCGAAATTAAGAAGAGCTCTTTCGCCCTTTTCTGTAGGATCACGCTGTACCACGTCGCGCTTGATCTCACAGGACTTCTTGACCATCTGGGACAGGATCTTGTGATCACGCTCACCTATCTCGTACATGTTCTCAATAAGCCAGAAATAGAACTCCTGGTCCTTGATAAGGCCGTGCTTCATGACTTCAGCAAAACCTGAAGCAAACTGACGCTCTGAAAGAGTATCAAGTACAGCGATGTTCATATAAACAAGTCTAGGCATATAGAATGCGCCGACCATGTTCTTATATCCTTCATAATCAACACCAGTCTTGCCGCCAACACTTGAATCTGTCTGTGCAAGAAGTGTTGTAGGAATCTGAATAAAGGCAATTCCTCTAAGATAACTTGATGCAGCAAAGCCTGTGATATCACCAACCACACCGCCGCCAAGAGCTATAAGAAGGTCATGTCTGTCAAAATGCTTGGAAATAAGGAATCCATAGATTCCGCCAACTGTATTAAGGTTCTTGTTCTCTTCACCTGCTTCTATCTCGTAGGAAAAGACCTGGCTTCCAACCTTTTTAAGTTCCTTCTCAACCGCTTTGGAATAAAGTGGTCCAACGTTTGAATCTGTAATAATTGCTATACGTCTGCCTTTAAAGCCAAGTTCTTCGACAGCTTTAGAAAGCTTTGAAAAGCCATCTTCGAACATAATGTCATAACAAGGCTGCCCATCACGAGCTACATTTATAACTTCTCCCATAATTCCTCCAAAACTAAAAATATCAGCAGGAGCAAAAATGCGCCTGCTGATAAAGATTTTACATTATTTAGCCTATAATCTCAATACTATGCTTTTAGCTAAACATAGTTGGACCAGTGTGAAGATTATCACCAAGTGATCCACTGATCATCTCCTGAAAATCTCCGGAAATATCAACACTTGAAGGTGTGATGATAAATATGTACTTGGAAATCTTCTGAAGATTGCCGTTGATAGCGAAACAGGAACCAGATGTGAAATCAATGATTCTCTGTGCAACATCAACGTCAAGTCCTTCAAGATTAAGGACTACAGTTCTGTTTGAGAGAAGTGTCTCTGTGATCTCTCTTGCGTCTTCAAATGATGTTGGCTTTACAACGCATACTTCCATTCCAGATGTCATAGATTTTTTTCTCGCTGAGATTGATGTGATAGGTTTGCTTGGATTGCTTCTCTTAAGCTTGTCTTCCGGTACTTCGATAGAAGGATCATCCTTACCGATAGGTGCAGTTTTTAAAGCGGCTGTGCCTTTATCATAGTATTCATCATCGTTGTCATAGTAATCTTCATCTTCACCGTCATTAAGCTTGATGGCCTTTAAAAATTTATCCATTGCGCTCATATGTACTCTCCTCACTCTGCTGTGTGATAGAACCAGCAGCCACAAATAAAACTCTTTTTTATTACTTCCCTAAGCTATACCTATTATCTAATTTTTACAGCAATGTGTCAACCCTTATAACATTTTCAATATAAAAGCGGTCCAAAGCCTTGAAATATCAATAGTTACAACATTATACTTTTTCTTAACATTTATACACAATTACTAAACAATATCAATTGTATAATATTTCATAGTTACCGACCAATACTGGTTTCAACGCCTTATCAGCCATCAGTCATAGATAAGTTCATCATCTGAAACTGTTGTTGCATCAAGTGCAATGAAATCATAAACATTAAGACCGTATTCAGTATTTGATTTTACAATAGAATATTCGTCATTGCTATAAAGAACTTCTATCTGCTTAAAATCTGCATAACCTTTATTAATATTGTAAACACCTGTAAGTGATGCAACTTCACTCACTGTAAATTCAGCATTGGTAGCAGGGAATATCAGAACGTCTCCGCTGGCTATGGCATCCTGGTCTATATAATACTTATCATCAACAAGACTGTGAATACTTACCACTACTTCTTCTGTAGACTGTGATCCATCTTCAAGGAAAGTCTTTCTGTGAACAACTGTATTACCTTCTGCTGTCTCCATTACCAGTTCTGATGGTATGACATAAAAGTTCTTTTCTATTATAGAAGTATTTGGAATCTTAAGTCCTGTCACGTTCTCTGTTATAAGCTCTATGGAAAGGAATCTGTCGGTTGCGAAAGTTATCATAGAATTAGTAAACGAGAACTGGACAAATATCTCTCCTGCACTATTAGTATATGTACTAACCTGTCCCCATGCCGTAACCTGATTCTTAAGGAATTTGATCTTGATATACTCTTTTTCCAAAAGATAATCAGCTGTTTCCTTATCAGGGACCTGTATTACTACTGACCAGTCTTCGCTTCTGGCAAGCTTATAAGCAGGAGCTCCAGCTGTAACAACTTCAGAAGAGCTGAAGGTTGTCTTCTCATACTTGGTCTGGTCAAAAAGGTCCGACTTCATGTCGTGGAGCTTCAGATCTTCATAGCCATCCTGGGAATAAAGAACAATTCCACTTGAAGGAGCATTTCTATATATAAAGTTACGTGTAGATGAACTGAGTTCTCCAATGTTATTGAGATATGAAGTGTTTACAAGCTTGGACAGTGTACCATTAATACTTGTTTTAAAATCATATACACTGCTGAAATTGGTCTTGTCAAAAGTACTTGTAAAGTCTTCTATATCTTCTTTGATCTCTTCATAATCGCCTTCAGAAAGAGCTACTGCTGTAGCATCACCTGAAAGAGATGACATATCTGAAAGTGAATCAGCTTCGTCAACGATATAAACAAGGTCGCCTTTGGCAACTCTTCTGTCTTCTGTTGCAAAGTAATAAACACTTCCTGCGGTATCATTTTCTACAATGTCTTCTTCTCTCAAAGCAATCGCTGTATAGGTATTGTTCTGAGAAAGGGATCCTTCCATTACTTCATAGCCTACTACATGTTTCGCCTTAACGTACTGTACAACGCTTATGATCATGTAAACCAGAAGTACGGCAAAAATCAAAATACCGATCCTGTCAGGCGTAAACCCTGAATTTATATTTGTTATTTTGCTGTTTTTCTTCTTTGCGGCCATTGTATTTCCAATCTGCTGATAAAAAGCCGCGGCAATATTAAGCCGCGGCTTATAATCTGCTTTTTTATGAGTTTAAGTGTAAACACTCAAAAAGTTTTCAAACTATACTAATTCTATTATATTGTTATCAAAGAGAAATCACTATCTTTGATCGAACAGACTCGGGAAGTTCGTCTTCATCTTTAGAAACGCTTAATATAAAATCGATTCCAAATTTCTCGCTTAACTTGTCCAGTTTGTTTACAGTTTCGGTCATGTCATTCTCACCAATTCCAGAAATAGAAAGGAAACTGTCGAGATAAACCTGCTGCAAATCTCTGTCCTGTGAAATAATTCCACTTGTAAATCCGATAAACTCTTCAGGAGTTTCTACCATGAACTCAGGAACTACGATCATGCGGACTTTATTATTCAATTCATACATGTGCTTGGTGTTTTTGTCGAGAAATACGACGTTGCCTAGAATGTTCTTAACTTCAGAATTGACTTTGTCTAAAAGACATTTAGTCTTCCCCTTCCCTTTTCTACCTACGATAAGCTGAACCATAAGCGTAACCTCCCTTGTATGTAGTTTGTTGAACTTTCATATAATTATTATAGCTTTATGAATCTCAAATGACAACCTCAAAAACCACCTAAAATGAGACTTCATAATATAACACCTTTGCTCTTGAAAAAAGAAACACGCAGTATCTGCGTGTTTCGTAGTATAAGCTAAGATTGTGTAATTTTCTGAAGAAGAGCTGTCATTTCGCTATACAGAGTATCTCCATCTTCAGCTCTCATTATAACAGCAATATAAGGATTACCTGAAGAATCCTTAGCGAGAAGGATAAGGCAATGTCCTGCTGCATTAGTAGTTCCGGTCTTACCACCTATTACAGTAATGCTGGATGGTGCCTGTCTGTCTCCTCTTAAATAGCCGTTAGTAGATTTTACATCTACCTCAACACTACTTCCATCCTTGCGGGAATAAACAGTAGAGTAGCCTGACATGTTTATGATCTCCTGAAATACGTCATACTGCATTGCAGCATTGAAGATCAGGTACATATCATAAGCGGTAACATAATGATTATCCTGTGTAAGTCCGTGGGGATTAGCAAAATGGCACTTTGTAGCGCCTATCTCCTTGGCTTCCTCATTCATGAGATTTACAAATCCGTCAACGCTTCCGCCCACATTATCTGCAATGAGCATACCTGCATCATTGGCAGAGTATATCAAAAGTATATGAAGAGCCTGATCAAGGGTCATGGTATCACCCTCTTTGAGACCGATAAGCTGCGCACCTGATTCATTAATATTAACTGCTTTAGTTGCAGTTAATACCTGATCAAGGCTTCCATATTTGAGAGCAACAAGTGCTGTCATAATTTTAGTAAGGGACGCAGGATCAACCTGCTCATTGACATTAATAGCATACAGCGTCTCTCTGTTGTTAAGATCAAAGAGACCTGCACATGAATTCTTAGACATACTAATGTTTCCGTCTGTAATGTCAGAACCGACTACACACAGATCAGAAGCAAAAGTATCTACCATATCTGATGAAATAGATGTATAAACGCTTTCCGTGGAATACGGAATAGCGTAAGACGATGATCCACACGCTGTAAGTGAAGCGATGGACAAAAGAGCTGTTACCAGGGTAATAAGTCTTTTATTTATACATTTCACGCCACTCTAAATCTCCTCTGTCAAGTGATTTGATCAATAACTCAGCGGATGCGAGGTTAGTGGCTACAGGGATATTGTGGACGTCACAAAGGCGCATTACATTGCTGACATCTGGCTCGTGTGACTTCTGTGTAAGCGGATCACGCAGGAAAATAACAAGGTCGATCTCATTATGTTCGATCGCTGCTCCTATCTGCTGCTCTCCCCCGAGATGTCCTGCAAGAAATTTATGCACGCTGAGGTTAGTTACTTCTTCAATAAGACGACCGGTTGTTCCTGTTGCATAAAGATCATTGCGGCTTAAAATCCCCCTATATGCTATGCAAAAGTTCTGCATAAGCTTCTTCTTCGCATCATGAGCGATCAGTGCTATATTCATTAGTTAATTCCTCCATTGCCATACATAAATTTATTATAACACAAAAAATGTATAGTACTAATTTTTTTCAATACAATCAAGGTCAAAAAATAAATCTGACCAAATATAAAAACCAAAGATATAACAATACCTTTTTACAGGTACTGTGTCAACAGTTATATTTAGTACGATTTTCTCATCTGCTGCAGGCCTACATTTAAAACAAATCCGACACCTATATACACAGATACGATCGACGTAAGACCTGAACTGACCAAAGGAAGCGGGATACCCGTGTTAGGAAGGGCGCCCGTAGCAACGCCAATATTTAGAAGTCCCTGGAAGCCGATCCATACTGCCATTCCTGTCGCAATAACAGAACCAGCGATGTCTTTGGCCCTTGCTGCTGTTATAAGACACTTCATAGTGATGGCAACAAGCAAAAATACCACAACACATGATCCTATAAAGCCAAACTCTTCACCTATTACTGTGAAAATAAAGTCTGTACTTGATTCCGAGATATAACCACTGTTTAATACTGAGCTGATCTCGTTTGTATCATATCCTTTACCCTGAAGCTGGCCAGAACCAATAGCCATGATAGAGTTCATGGTCTGGTAAGCCGTAGAATCTGCATAATCTTCCGGATGAAGCCATGCAAGAATACGTTCCTGCTGATAGGGCTTGAGAATAGGGCTATCCTCAAGAAGTGCCAGATAAAAAGCCAGCGCCGCGGACGGAATACCTGCAAGAAGTACTCCTGCAACCAGTTTCCAACTTATACCTCCGACAAAGAGGATCATAACAAAGATCGTACTAAGCATTATAGTCGTAGACAGATCCGGCTCCTTGAGAATAAGGATAATAGGCGGAACCAGAAGACCTATTGCTGAAAGTAAAAATCCAGCTGTCTTGATCTTCTTTTGATTAACCATAATGAACTTGGCATAAAACAAGATAATAAGAATCTTGGATATCTCTGAAGGCTGGAAAGTAATACCTGCGATCATGAGCCATCTCTGAGCACCATGAGAACCGCTACCAAAAAGCAGAACGCCCAAAAGCAGCAAAACCGCGAGGATATAATATGCCCAATAAAAATTTAAAAGCTTGGTATAATCAAGCAATGATACCACCAGCATTACAATACATCCCAGCACAATACCTGTTATCTGCTTGTTCTGAAGTGATACATCCGAAGAACTGACAGCAATAACACCCACAATAGACAAAGCAATTACCAGGAATATCAGGATGAAATCGTAATTTCTAAGTTTATATCGTTTTAAAAATTCAAGGATTTTCTTCATAAAGTGCATTCTCTCTATAAATCGACTGAAGATAAAATAATTCCCATAACCGGAAGTTAAAAATATTCATATTTTTAACTTCTAGCGATGTTCTATTTATAGAACATCGCATTAGTCACCTCTGACCTGTCCTTTAGGTCTAGTGTTAAATCATCTCAATGTCCGGAAGTTAAAAATATATATATTTTTAACTTCTAGCGATGTTCTTTAGAACATCGCATTAGTCACCGGTTCCCCCGCCTTCAAGCGTCTGTGCGGATCCGTCGAGAAGTTCTTCTCTAGCATCTACATTGTAATAATAATCATATACATCACGTGTAATCTGAGCTGCATAGCTTGATGTATAACCAAAGGCAACCCTGGTTGTGATAGAAATCTCCGGATTATTGTATGGAGCATAGCTTACAAACAGAGCGTGGTTAGCTCTATCACTTCTCTCCTGCGCTGTACCTGTCTTACCTGCAACCTGAACGTTGAGATCATCATAGTCACTTCTTTTCTCAACAACGCCTCTCATACCTAAATGAATTGCATCCCAATAGCTTGAAGGAAGGTCTACAGTATTTCTTACTGTTGCGGAATACTCCTGAAGGAGATTGCCGTTAGAGTCTGTAGTCTTATCAATAAGAGTCAGGTTGAAGCATGTTCCTGAATTAGCAACCGTAGTAATATAGCGGGCAAGCTGAACTGTTGTAAATGAGTTGGTACCCTGACCGATAGCAGATCTAACCGCGTCCTGGGTAGATACGATAGGAGCACTCTCTTCTATTTCAATTCCGCTCTTTTCTGTAAGGCCATACATATCACAGTATTTTTTGAGAGTTTCAAGACCCTTATCAGAATTGTAGGTTCCATTCTCACTTCCAAGTCTGTATCCAACTTCATAGAAGAAGCAGTTACATGAATTAGTAATACCACCGGCAACAGTAAGCTCACCATGTGAACCCGGATATATCCAGCAGTGAGGACCGTTAGTGAATTTATCAAAAGTACCTGTACACTTGATACTGGATGTAGTTGTTATTACGCCTTCCATAAGCCCCGCTGTTGCAGAAAGCGGCTTAAATGTTGAACCGGGAGCAGTCCTCTGTTGTGTTGCATAGTTATAAAGAGGAGTAGATAGATCTGCACGAAGCTTTGCATAATACTCAGCATCAACGCCATTGGCCATTCTATTGTTGTCATATCCAGGATATGATACCAGGGCAAGAACATCACCTGTATTAACATCAGTAATTACGATGGAGCCTGAACATGGATCAAGGTTAAGCTGTGCAGGTGTAAGCTCCAGATTATTAATACGATTAATGATAAAAGTATATGCAGATTCATTTCCTGCTTTCCAGGAATTAAGTTCTGTTTCTTCAAGTTCTACAACACCCTGCTCTAAAAGCACGTTACAGCAGTCACGGCCTGTGATAAGGTCAGCCTGAATGATATAACGATAGAGCATCTTGCTGAAGGTAAGATCATTTTTAAGTTTATCAGTTATATAAGAAATAATGTGTTCGTATATTTCTTCAGAATCCGTATACTGGCTGTCGAGACTGAGTTTTGTAATGTCTATCCAGTTCTGGGCTATTGCATAATGCAGATACTCATACAAAGAGATGCTTTCATCCTTGGTATAAGTTATGTATGTTTCATCTTCTGTGTCTTCGTTTACAAGGACGTTGTTATCACGAAGTATTGTAGTGATATAGGTCTCATAGTTCTTGTATTCAAGAGAAAGCTTATTATATGGAGTCTGCTTCTCCATAAGCTCACTTCTTAAACCTTCAAGAACATTTTCCTGCTTATTGTTAAATACTCCAAGAACCTTAAGTTCTGTCTCCTTGGCATCATCCTTGGTGAAATGAGTTGTATCAATGACTGAGTTTTCAAAAAGCTTGAAATAAACATCATAAATAGCGATCTTAAGATCTGAAGTCTTGACCGTAGTGCTAACAGTCTTTGCATTAACTATCTTATTAACAAGAATACCAGCAAGTCTTGATTCAAGAATGTCATAGCAGGCTTCCTGCAAGTTCTTGTCGATAGTAAGATATACATCATTACCAGACCTTGGCTCTACATAATTGGTAGTCTCAAGAACCTGGCCCACTGTATCAACATAAACAGTCTCAGATCCCTTGGTTCCCTGAAGAGTTGTCTCCATGGCCTGTTCAATACCTGACTTACCAACAGTATCACTTGAAACATATCCCATATCAGGATAATCAGCCTGAAGCTGAGCAAGCTCTGCGGATGATACCTTGCCTGTGTATCCAAGGATCAGGGCAAAATATTCTGCATCTACATATTTTCTTGCAGTATTTTCTTCTATGCTTACGCCAAGAAGACTATCACTGTTTTCCATAATGTCAGAAACGGTCTGATCAGAAACCGCTTCTGCGATTGTTGTATCAATATATTTCTGGTATGAGTTAAGACTCATGTAGTATCTTAAAGTAACTACTTTAAGGAATCTGTCATTGGTGTAGCCCGCTCCTGCCACAAAGCTCTTCTTGTCATCAGGATCTGTGCGTTCACCAACTTCAAATTTATTGCCAAGATACTCCATGACTTCTGTAGGAGTAGCTGTTCTTTCCTTATAAGCCAGTTCATCGATCTTAGAATGACCGTAGATATCTGCAAGGAATCGAAGAAGCGTTGTACCTTCAACAGTAAATTCAAACTCTCCATTCTCGTCAAGCTGAATACTAAGATCATTAACAACTGTATCACCGTTGCTTTCAACTATATCTATAACCTTGTTGATAGTCTCGTTGATATTTTCATCTCTAAGGGAATCTGATTCGTAGACATCTTCGATTACTACGTTGTTGGCAAGCTCGTTGTAGGCAAGAAGGTTACCATTACGATCATAGATATTGCCACGCGTAGCCTGGATATCCTTGGTCTTCTCTATTCGAAGCTGAAATGATTCAAGATAAGATTCACCACTTATTATCTGCAACTCAAAAAGACGGTACAAAATACCGCTGGCTGCAAGGATCATGACCAGTGCGATCACAGTAAATCTTGACGTTATAAACTTTAAGACTGCCTCTTTTACATCATCAAACAAACTTAGTCGCGCTCCTTTGAATAATATCATCTAATTTAGTATTTATCTTAAGTATTACCGGATACAGAAAAAGAGCTATGATAGCTGTATATACGACCTCAGGGATAATCTGGTGATACATATAATAGCTGATGTCGAACTTCGCACGAAGAAGGAACATAAGAACATAGCACATAAACTGATAGAAAAAGTCCCCTACAGTTATAAGTGAAAGGGGCAATATGATATTTTCCGGGAAAAAGATTTTGTGAAACATACCGGCAAAGAATCCGGAATACATGTACAAAAGCGCATATATACCAATAAAACTGCCAAAAAATATGTCAACTAAAAGACCGGCTATAAAACCGGCCAGAAGGCCATGCTTCTCCCCTCTCATGATACCGCTTGAACAGGTGATGATCATGAGACAGTTCGGGACTGTTCCACCAAATGCAAAGTATCTGAAAAATGCAGTCTGCAGAACAAAGCATGCAATTATCATAATTAACGTTACAAGAAATTTACGCATATATTATTTGTCGTCTGGGGCTGTTTGTTTGAGAGTCGTAATTACAAGCACTTCATCAAGATGTTCAAAGTCAACAGCCGGTGTAAGCGTGCCGGACTTTGTAAGGTTATTGGAATCAGATTCTATAGTGGTAATATATCCAATAAGTATTTCAGGAAGATACTTGTCTGAAATATTGGATGTAACTACCTTATCACCAATAACAACAACGTCTGCACTATCCTGAAGTTTGGAAAAAGTAATAACACCCTTCTCATAAGACTCAAGGTTACCGGTTACGATCAGATTGTCGGAAGTTGACAGGACCATACCACTTACAGAGAAGTTATCTGCAATTATGGTTGTGACCTTAGCCCAGTCAGGACCTATTGATGTGATCCTTCCTACAAGACCGCCACCAGCAATAATATTCATATCTACAGCAAGGCCGTCATCTGTTCCCTTATCTATAACAAAGCTATAGAACCAGTTACCTGAATCCTTGGCAATTACGTGAGCCCCAACCTTTTCATAAGACTCATACTGAGCATCAAGCTCATACAGCTCTCTTAAGGTATTAAGCTCGTACTTGTCCTGAGTCAGCTGCATATTTTCCTCTGTAAGCTGATCTACACGCGCCTGTAGCTCTTTATTCTCCTCCTGAAGCTGCTCTATGGTATCAAATCTGTCCACTTCGCTTATAAGCCAGGTACCTGCAGTTGTAATTCCCCTTTGAAATGGCACCACAACAAATCCGGCTATTGTATTTGCAATACCAGAAAAAAGGTTTGTTGTAAGTGTTATGACCATCAATGCGACAGCCACTATTGTTAAAATAAAGAGGAGATACTTACCGGGGATGGTAAACTTATCTCCTCCTCTTTTTATCACAGGACTCATTTACTCATTCCTTCAGCGTAGCAAGTGATTTGTACTGATCATCCTTGATTATTTTTGAAAGTCCAAGAGTTACGGATTCAACCGGCTCTTCAGAAATATTAACATTAAGACCACAGCCATTACTGATTCTCTGTGCAAGGTGGCAAACCTGTGAAGCTCCACCAGTAAGATAAAGACCATGCTTATAAATATCTGCAGCAAGTTCCGGAGGAGTTCTCTCAAGAGTTGCTCTTACGTTATCAAGAATTGTATCGAAGTTCTCTACAAGTGCGTTATTAACAATATCAGTAGGAATCTCACGCTCGATAGGAAGACCTGTTACGATATCTCTTCCGTATACGATAGCCGGCTTTCCTTCCTTTTCAAGATCACGAAGATCGATCTTAACGTTCTCAGCTGTCTTAGAACCGATAATAAGACTGTATTCCTTACGAATAGCGCTTCTGATAGATTCGTCAAACTTACGTCCGCCTACCTTGATAAGCTTACTAAGTACGATACCACCAAGTGAAAGAACTGAGATCTCAGTTGTATCGTAACCTACGTTAACTACAAGGACACCGTTAGAGTTCTTAACGTCTACGTCCATTCCAAGTCCGTCTGCAATAGCCTTGTAAACTACGTTAACCTTCTTGGACTTAACATTACTGTCTCTGATAAGATCGATGAAAGCTCTCTTTTCAACTTCTGTAATATCATAAGGAATAGCGATGTAGTAATCTGCAGGCTTTGAACCACCCTTCATATCATCTGTAACGAAGAGCTTTACAAGCATCTCCATATTCTTGATATCAGCTATAACACCATTGTTGAGAGGATATGTAACCTTAATATTACTAGGAGCCTTCTCGTACATATCATAGGCTTCATCACCGTAAGCAAGAACTGTTGTCTTGTTCTGAATAGCGATCATATTCTTCTGAACAAGAGTAGAATCTGTTGATTTGTTATAGATCTTGATAGTGCTTGTACCAAGATCGATACCGAAAGCGTTATTCAATGTGGACCTCCTGAAAAATCAATTGTACTGATCGTTTTCTAAAATTTCATTTAAACTGGAATACTGCCTGTCGCCGATTATTATGTGATCATAAACAGGTATTTCCATAATTCGTCCAAGTTCCCAAATCCTTTTGGTCATATCGATGTCCGCTTCTGAAGGAAGCGCACTTCTACTTGGATGATTGTGAAGTAGCGCAATCTGCGCTGCCCCTGTCATAAGAGCCTGTCTGAATATATGTCTGGCACTTATATTACACGACGATACTGTTCCTATGTACAGCGTCTTATCACATATAAGACGCATTCTTGCATCGAGTGCAATTAGTATCACATGTTCCTGATCTTTGTGTCGTAGCTGTTCCATATAGTATCTGGCAATCTCTTCGGAACTGTGAAAAGTAACTTCATCGCTCTTTTTACTACGACTGATCCTAAGAGACAGTTCTGCGATGCATTTGATCTGCACTGCTTTGACCTGTCCAAGACCATCTATTTTCATAAGCTCATCAACTGATAGCTGATAGAGCCCGCCAATTCCCGCTTCATAGTCTTTGCATCTTTCAAGAACCTTCGTACCGATCTCGATTGGATCATGATCTTTGGTACCGCATCTTATGATGATTGCTAGGAGTTCCGAATCAGACAGACTATGTGGACCATATTTCAGGAATTTCTCAAATGGAAGGTCTTCTTTGATGGTAATACCATCACGAAGTTTCAGGCTTAGGGACCTGCTCGTTTTATTCATGCTTTCTCCTGCAAGCAAATAAGCCTCTCCGGGCAGATGAAAGCATAATAATTTTACTACAAAATATTTTTGATGTATACCCTTATCAAAAGATTAAATTCCTTGTGCTGTTCAACCCAAGGCTATTACAGTGCTTTTCAGATTTTAAGCTGATCTTTGGTTATAAGGCCCTTATCCAGCATGTACTGTACAGTCTTAAGGATTCCAAATCTTGCATGAGGATATGTAAGTCCGCCCTGGAAGTATAC
>CAMVNV010000016.1 GCA_947168935.1 uncultured Butyrivibrio sp.
AGAACGTTGACGTATCTATCACAGGTAACTCAACTAACCCTACAAGATTCCAGCACCCAGTTGCAGGTACATACAAGAAAGAGCGTGTTGAAGCTGGTAAGAAGTACTTCTCAGTAGCTTCAGGTGGTGGTACAGGTCGTACACTTCACCCAGATAACATGGCAGCAGGTCCTGCTTCTTATGGTATGACAGATACTATGGGTCGTATGCACTCAGATGCTCAGTTCGCTGGTTCTTCATCAGTTCCTGCTCACGTTGAGATGATGGGTCTTATCGGCGCTGGTAACAACCCTATGGTTGGTATGACAGTTTCTACAGCCGTTTCTATCGAAGAGGCTGCAAAGGCTGGTAAGTTCTAATTATCACGCATAATTGTAAGTAATGAAGGCCGTCACACTGTTTTGGTGTGACGGCTTTTTAGTGCGTAAGCAAGGTGTGTTGCAGGAAAATTCCTTGGGCTGGCGGTTTATAAATGTTTTCCGTGTCTCAAAAGTATTCTAATTCAAGGCTTAATATCTGAAATCTTATATTCCGGGATTCAAACTCGCTTCGCTCAAACATGTGAATCCCAAATGGAATATAAGATCTCATCTATTAAGCTCTTGAATTCACGAATACTTTTGAAGACACGAAAACCATTTATAAACCGCCAGCCCAAGGAATTTTCCGGCTTTAGATTTTCGCTAAAGAACAAAACTTAAACATCTTAGAATACATTTAAGTATTAGAATGTATTTCGTCTTATCAAAGATGCATTCTGTCGTTCTGGTAATTAAGAAATTTGATTTACTTGTATAATAATTATGGCTTTGTTGCGACAGGGGATTAATAAAAGACGCAGAGGACATAGATAAGTATTTTTGTTGCAGTAAATGGTTTATTATTATATTCGTTTGGAGGAGATACGCAATGACTTATCAGGTAAGAGAATCAGCTGGATTTAAGATTATTGATATTGTAGGAATGATGATCATCGGAGGTTTTTCTTTTGGAGGATATTTTTATATTTTACAATATCTGGTATTAGAATCAGCTATGGAATATGCGATATTTGCAGTAGTCAGCATCGCCTTTTTTGCGTTTATTGTATATTGTTTGTATCAATTTCTTTCCAGTAATAGAGTGGCAGTGACGGTAAATGAAAGGGATAGGTATTTTATCATCAAAAGGACATTAGGATCGCCTGAAACAGTATATGCCAATGAGATTACTGCCTGGTATGCTGATGTAATAACATATTTATCAAAAGGCGGTTTTAAGACCACCGATTGTATTACCATCAGTTATCGAGGCAGGAAGGTCAAAGTTCCATATTATTTTGATAATTACGCAAGACTGGCCAATTCCCTTAAAAAGTTTGCAGGAAATAAGGCTCAGGGAGCACCAATAGATGAGAGCAAACTAAGTCCTGACAGTGCTATAGATTGTCTTGTTAAACAGCTCGATCCTGCAAAAACTTATGATTTTAACATAACTTATATAACTGACTGTGCTTTTATAGGATTCAGACCTGATCATCATAAGGCTACAGCCTTGTTATACAGGCAGAATGGCAGAACTCTTCAGGAGTCATTCTTTACGTATCTTTGCTCACGCTTCGACGTGTGGGATGAAGATCTGGCAAGCCAGCTTAGAGAGGTGAATTTTAATATCCGCCCCGTAAATGGCGGCTTTCCTGAGATGATCAGCTATGAGTCTCCAAAGGCAAGAAGGAAAAAAAGAGATGTTCAGGAACACGCAGAGGGACTATATTATTACCTTTCACAAAATCTTGGAGAGCCGGTTGGAATGTATGAAAATGCTGAACCCTTAAGCCAATATGCCAGGAAGCTGTTGGGAGAGGAATTTTTATATGACGAAGTTGAGCATTTGTATTTTGCAGTATTTGATCAGTTTATCCTTTGTATAGTTATGGCAATTGACAACGATTGATTTTGTCATGTATAAAAGTAAAAAGGACCAAATTTATCCCAGTTCGGACTACGTCCGAGGATGTATTTGGTCCTTTTGCTTTTGTACGTTTATGCCTAATTCATATTATTCGCAATCTTCATATACAAAATAACCAGCGATGTTCTTTAGCTCCAAGAGAATTGATCGTGGTTTGCATTGTTGGTGTAAGAGATGGAAGACACTAATCCATCTGTCACAATAAAAGTGATTGTAATATCACCAAGATCATAAATGAGTTCTTCTCCATAACGTTCAATCACTTCTTCGCGAGAAAGCTCTTTGTTATCAGGGCCGTATACTTTAGTAGGTTCAACATTGGGTTCGCCATAAGCTGCTATAACATCATCTCTAAAACTGCCTACGCTTATGTTACGATTAGTAGCTACGCCGCCTCCGGTGATAATGATAATAATCGGTAACTCAGTTCCATCTTTTTCCAGAGTCTCAAGAGATACTAATCCATCTTCTGTATGGTAAAAAGTCTGTTCTTCATAATTTTCTGTTTTAGAATCATCAATAATTTCCGCAAAGGCGTTAACGTCATCCATAACGGAGAAAACTTTTCCGTCATATCTGAACTGATCATCCTGCAGATCTGAATTATCTACAACAGGTTCGGAAGATGGTTCATCGGATTCTTCTTCGGATTCTTCTTCGATGTCTGCTTCTGCCGGTCCTTCCTCAATGTTTTCTTCCTGAGAAGAGATTTCAGTACTTGCATCATTTGCAGAGCTTGATGCTGAACTTGAACATCCTGCGAGTGACAGAACCATTGTAGTTGCAATGATGCCTGCAATTGTCTTTTTTTTCATGTATTATACCTCCAAGTTTTGCTCTAAAATCGCGCTTTTCGCGAGTATTAGGAACATCGGGTATACTTATAACATACATACAAAAACTATGTCAAGTTAATGCGATATCAAAAAAGCGTGTGTTCTTACATTTTTTGCAGTAAGATCACACGCTTTATGTATTCAATTATTATCTGGAAAGTCTTTAGTTATTTGGGTGCAGGTAGAAGTTTCCGTTTACCTGTTCTGTCTTGATTACATTAACGAAAGCTCCTGGATCAATGTTTAATATTTCTGCTACAACCGTACGAAGCTCATCGCTTGATACTACAGAATATACTATGGTTCTGTCTGCATTCTGATAAGAGCCGTAGGCATCAATATCTGTAGCTCCATGCCCTGTAAGTTCATAGATCATGTCAGCAACTTCTTTTGGGCTTTGAGTTACGATCAAAAGTGTGTTCTTCTTGTAACGTTTATAAAGAATGTGAATTACCTGTGTAGATGAGAACTGGAAGATAATTGAATATAAAGCCTTGTCCCATCCAAAGATAAATCCGTCGATTGTAAGAACTATAGCATTGAATATCAAAATATAGTTGAAGGAATCTATTCCAAATCTTTCAGAAATAGCAATAGCTATAAAATCTGTACCACCTGTAGTTGCATCAGCTCTAAGACACATACTTATTGCAAAGCCATTTATAAGTCCGCCAAAGATACTGATCAAAAGCACATCATAGGTAATTGCATGTACAGGAATAATATCAGTAAGGAATGTTACCAAAAGTATAGTTATACAGGAAAATGTAGTGAACTTTTTTCCTATGAACTTAAAAGATATGACTATCGGAACTGAGTTCATAAGGAAGTAGATGATACCATATGGAACAGTTATTCCAAAAAACTTTTGGAATATAGCCTGAAGCAAAAGTGTAAGACCAGCGAAGCCGCCCGGAAGAAGATCTCCGGTATAAACGAAGGTTCGCAGGTTGACGGACATGAGTACACCGGCGAAGATACAGAGGATGATCCTCCAGATATCACTTTTCTTGAATTGAAATACTTCTCTTGATGCCAGCTTTTTACGTAACATAGTATTTTTACCTCATAAGGTTGTTTATTTTCTTTATCGGCCATATGCCAGAAATATTCTACACCCACATTGTTTTTTGTGTATATAGGTAAATACAATTTTGCTCAATGTTTTTTTGTATACCGAAGTACATCCGTGCGCTTCGGTGTATAAAAAGGGTCTGCGAATTTTTGTCCTTTTGTGAGGACTACAATTCGTAGACCAATTAATTAGATTTTAAAGATATGCTTAATACGGCCTTACAGGAAGGACTTTATAAATATCTCAAGACCGATTGCTATAAGGATACCGCCCCCGAGGTAACTTGCATATTTTTGGAGCTTGCTTCCACATATTTTTCCAAGCTTAACACCAAATAAGCAAATGATAAATGTTACAATACCGATCACGATAGAGCAGGCGAGGGCTTTGAGGGTGCTGTACGTTGCGATAGCAAAACCAACGGAGAGAGCATCTATAGAAGTTGCAATTCCCTGAATGAAAAGAGTTTTATTACTTATCTTGCAGCCGCTTGTAGCTGAACCTTCTTCAGCTTCTTCACAGTTACCTTTTTCTTTAATGCCTTCAACGATCATCTGAATTCCTATGTATAGAAGAAGTATAAGAGCTATCCAGGGGATGAATTTCTGGAAAGATACGAAAGCTTCCTGAATAGTATGTACGCAGAGCCAGCCGATAAGAGGCATTGCGAACTGGAAAAAGGCGTATATTCCGGCCATCTTTGCATGTCTTGAACGTGACATGTCGGGTTCTTTAAGACCATTAGTAATGCTTACTGAAAAAGCATCCATAGCAAGACCAGTGCCAAGGCCTACGCTCAGGATTAGGAAATCGAGTATCATAGTGTACCTACCTTTTTGATAATTATTTGCTTTGATAATGAGAGAATAGTCATGATATAAGTTATATCACCTGCCATAAGCGCTTTTTTACAAAAAAATACGAGACACATGTAAAACCTCCCCGATAAATGTGAAAGTTTTACATGAGTCTCGCAATTTAAAATAAGCCAGGTTTTTGCAAAAACCAGTATGTTGACTTATTACGTCCTAATATGCACGCTTGCTACTCCCTCATGGAGCGATAATAAAAAATACAGGACTTTGGAATTCATCCAAGTCCTGTATTAATGTATCACAGCTATTAAATTGTTACAATAATTATTTGCCGATCATTTTAAGAAGCTCTGACTTTGGCTTAGCGCCTACGCTCTTTTCAACGATATCGCCATCCTTGAAAAATCCGATTGTAGGAATAGACATTACGCCATATTTAGCAGCGAGATCCTGCTCGTCATCAACGTTGATCTTACCAACCTTGATATCGTCGTTTTCTTCAGCAATCTGATCTACTACTGGAGCCATCATCTTGCAAGGACCGCACCAGTCTGCATAGAAATCTACAAGCACAGGCTTGTCAGAGTTAAGTACTTCGTTTTCGAAATTATCGGATGTAAGCTGTATTACTGCCATAAAAATATCTCCTTTTATAAAATGAATTATTATTGTTAGTAGTTATCTATAATCCTATTATAAAACGAAATTTTCAAAAAACAATATCACAAAATTAAATTTTATAAAATCTTTATACGATATGTTTATACTCTTTTAATTATAAGTAAGGCTCGTTGAGGTTGTCTTCATGATACAATGCTTTAAAGCAGCATGGTATAATGAAACAAGATGCTACAGATAAACGTTCGACTATTACGAGGTTACCTATGCGCAAAGAAAATGAAGTTTATCAAAGTAAGATCAAAAAGCAGTCATTAGATGAATCTTTAAAATCCAAGCTCAATCCTAAAGGTAAGGCGAACAGAAATGCCCAGAACAGTGTTAACAGAATTGCTGCGATCGCTATTTTTACCTTTGTTCAGGTGTTCTGGCTTGGAGTACTCTTGTACGAATTCAGTAATTACAGCATTTATTTTCAGTTTGGATTTTCAATATTGTCGATAATAATCGTACTCACCATTTACGGACGGCATACCAACGCGGCCAACAAGATGCCCTGGATGATCTTTATCATGTTTGTCCCTGTATTTGGAATTCTCTTGTACCTTCTCATGGGGCGTCCCGGGGTAACGGCTGGGGTCAGGAAGAGGTTTGATCTTATTGATTCCAAGATACTTCCGTATTTGAAGGGCTCTAAGAAAAATCTCCATGCCCTGGAGATTGAGAATCCCTACATAGCTTCCAGAGTTAAGTATGTTGAAGATTACGGCCATTTCCCGCTTTACACTAATACTGATGTGGAATATTTTGACGATGCCAAAACAGGAATAGAAGACCAGGTAAGGGAACTGGAAAAGGCCAGAAGCTTTATTTTCCTTGAGTACTATGCGATTCAGGATTCAGAGACCTTTGAACCTATTAAAGAAGTTCTGGCAAAAAAAGCTGCAGAAGGCCTTGAAGTTCGCGTTATCTATGACGATATCGGTAGCGGAGGCTTCATTAATGGTGAGTTTATAAAAAGAATGGAAGCTCTGGGCGTGAAGTGCCGCGTATTTAACCACGTAAGCCCATTTTTCCAGGTCATCATGAATAACCGTGATCACAGGAAGATCACAGTAATAGATGGCAGGGTTGGCTTTACCGGTGGTTATAATCTTGCAGATCTTTATACTCACAGGATTGAGCCTCATGGATTCTGGAAGGATTCAGGAGTTAAGATAACGGGAGATGGCGTTGTGACGCTGACAGCCCTTTTCCTTGAGATGTGGAATGCTGTTAAGGCCAACGATATTGATGATAACGATCTGTCCATCTTTTTCCCTAAGGTGTTTTATACCGCTACGGAAAAAGGCAGTTTTGTTCAGCCCTTTGCGGATACGCCTCTTGACGAGGAGCTTCTTGGTGAGAACGTTTATATGGGTATGCTGCAGACAGCTAGGAAATACTGCTGGTTTGTTACTCCATACCTGGTTATCACAGATGAGCTGTGTCGCGAATTCGAGATCGCAGTTAAGCGAGGCGTTGACGTAAGGATCATCACTCCGGGAATTCCGGATAAGAAGGTGGTGTATGCCATCACAAGATCTTATTACAACGAGCTTGCAAGGAATGGTGTGAGGATCTTCGAGTATACGCCCGGCTTTTGTCATGCCAAGATGTGTATTGCTGATGGGCAGTGTGCGACGGTAGGCACGCTTAATCTTGATTTCAGATCTTTGTATCTGCATTTTGAGGATGGTGTATATCTTTACAATTGTAAGGCTATAAAAGATATAGAGGATGATTTTAAAAAGATGTTTGAAGTCAGTACCGAAGTTACTGACAAATATCATTCTCACAGAAGCGTTCCGCTTCGCATAAGTCAGTGCGCGCTTAGGATCGTGGCACCTCTTGTATGACGTTTTTTCAAAAATATGAAAGAAATGTAAGTAAAAAATGATTAGTGAGTAAAAAATAAAGTCATACAATTATACATGGAATAAATATAAGATGAAACGAAGTTAGGGATAATATAATCGTGGCAAAAAAGTTAAGTGAAGATAAAAGAAATATCGTATTAAACGGAAATATCTACCATGCGGTGCTGATGCTGGCAGTTCCTGTCATGATCAACAGTTTTATTCAGTCGCTTTATAATCTGACAGATACCTACTGGCTTGGCGTGCTTGGTACAGAATATCAGTCTGCCATCACGCTTGTATCGCCATTTCAGTCCATTCTTCAGAATTTTGGATCAGGTATCACGGTGGCTGGTTCTATTCTTATTGCCCAGTATCTTGGCGCTCATAATGACAAAGAAGCTTCGAATATGGCTAACCATGTCTGCATTTCGACGCTTATATTCTCAGTAATATGCGCTATTTTGTGCTTCCTTGTATCACCGCCGCTTGTATCCTGGCTTGGTGCGACAGGGCTTCAGTACGATTATTCTCTTATTTATATTAGGATTGTCATACTTGATATGCCACTTTTATACATGATCAATATCTATTCATCGGTACATCAGGCTCAGGGGGATTCTGTGCGTCCTATGCTCCTTAACCTTGTGGGAGCGCTTGTAAACCTTGTAATGGACCCCCTTCTTATGGTAGTTCTTCACTTTGGTATCGCAGGTGCTGCCTTTGCAACTCTCTTTGCTAAGCTCCCTGGAGCCCTCATAGCTCTTTATTCTCTTACAAGAGAGGATCAGGTCATTACAGTACGATTCAAGGGATTCAGATTTGAAAAAAATAAGCTTCTTAGCATAGTAAGGATTGGCCTTCCTACTGCCATAGGACACAGTACAATGCAGTTTGGATTCCTTCTTATGAGTAGAAGTGTTCAGGCATACGGCATGATTGCTACAACTGCCTATGGTATAGGCAACAAGATCAACTCCATAATCACACTTCCAAACAATGGAATCGGCTCTGCCATCAGCACAATAGTAGGTCTTAACATTGGCTCAGGTAATAAGAAAAGAGCTGACAAGGCCTTCAGGATAGCCCTTCGAATGGCCTTTGTGTACCTTCTTATAGCAGGACTCATCCTTTCAAGAAGGCCTATTGCAACCTTTATGGTCTGCACACTTACTTCAGATGAACAGGTTATCACGCTTGCAACAGACTTTTTATGCCTTATGGCTTTCTGGTGCTGGACCAATGCATTTTATAACGTGACAATGGGTATCTTCCAGGGAAGCGGACATACACTTGTGACAATGATCGTAGATGCATCAAGACTCTGGGTATTCAGATTTGCAACACTTTTTGTCTGCCAGCATATACTGGGAATGGGTGTAGAGTCGGTATGGTACTCGGTTGTAGTATCCAATGCAAGCTCTGCAGCTATACTTTTTGCTTTGTATTTTACCGGCCTTTGGAAAAAAGACGTTATTAAGGCTAAATAATTGGTATAATGATAATAAATATTTTTACAAAAAAATATTTTTAAAATGTGTGACGGATTATGGGGATACTCCGTCATATAGAGTATAAGGCACAGATAATACAAAACAATTATTTTTATGGAGGGAACGTTATGAAAAAATTTAAGTTAGGGTCACAGGCAATCTCGGCACTTATGCTTGCTCTTGCAATCACAGGATGCGGATCAAGTAGCGATAACGCATCGTTTACTACCAAATCTGAATCAGCCAAAGGCGTGATGAATTCAGCAACATACTATGAGGATTCGGCAGCAGAAACAGCAGCTGCAACTGAAGATTTTAATGAAACAGGAGACAGCACTACAGAAGTAGATGAATCTTCACAGACTTCTGACAGAAAGCTTATAACAACAGTTCGAATTGATGCAGAGACTCTTGATTTTAATGAAACAACAGCCTGGGTTGAATCAAGAACAAGTGAACTCGGAGGCTATATTGAAAGCAGCAGTATCTCTTTAAGTGGCGGATACTACTACAACGATAAGTATACAGATCTTCATTTTGCTGAGTATACTATCCGTGTACCTGAATCCAAGCTTGGAGATTTCCTTGAAGACGTTGAAGGCAAGACCAATATCACATACAAGAATCAGAGCGTTGAAGATGTGACTCTCTCATATACTGACATTGTTGCACGTAAGGAAGCTCTTGAGACAGAGAAGGAAACTCTTAAAAAGCTCATGGAGCAGGCGCAGTCCATGGAAGATCTGCTCGTTATTCAGTCACAGCTTACAGAGGTTCAGTATCAGATCGATTCCATCACATCACAGCTTCGAGTATACGACAACAAGATCGATTACAGCACAATCTACTTGAGCATCAAAGAAGTTGAGCCCGATGATCTTACAATCACACAGAAGAGAAGTGTGGGGCAGAGAATAGCTGAAGGCTTCTTATCAAGTCTTAAGGCAACGGGAAACTTCCTTCTTGAGCTTGGAATTGCCATCATCATCAATCTTCCTCAGATCATCCTCTTTGCAGGTATCATCGTTGTTATCGTTCTTATTATAAAGAGATCAAATCGCAAGAAAGAAGCAGCTCTTCAGGAGCGACTTGGAAAGTTTAGCGGTTTCAAAAAAGATAAGAAATCTGAGAAAAAAGAAAACGTAGTAGATCAGACAGTTGCAGACAAGCAGGACAAAAATGAAGAGAACTGATCCAGAGATTTAATTCAAGAAAGAGTGGTCTATGGAAAAGAAAAAATCGTCCAGAGATATTGTAACTAAGCGTATTACGGAAATGATACTTACAGGCCAGCTCAAACCTGATGACCAGCTCCCTCCTGAGAGGGAGTTGGCTTCAAGCATGGGTATCAGCAGAAATATGTGTTCTGACATCATAAGAGAGCTAGAAAAGAAAGGACTTCTTGTCGTTATTCCAAGGCAAGGAGTCTTTGTCAATGATTTCAGAAAAAATGGAAATATGCATACCCTTTCAGCTCTTATGAAGGCGGATTTTGAGCTTCAACCAAAAGAGATCGCTTCTATCATCGAATTTAAATGGGGAATCGAATCTCTTGCCTGCAAAAGAGTTATTCAAAATGCTACAGATGAAGAGATAAGCAGACTTGGCGGATATCTGGACGATATATTGGATGCGGATACTCCCAAAAAGGCAGCTTTATGTGCCTACCAATATTATCATGAACTGGGCGTACTTAGTGGCAATTCCATTGTTCCGATGCTTATAGCAGGTTTTAAGAAATCCACAGTCGGCCTGTGGACCAGATATGCGCAGAATTATGGAACGCATCAACTGTATAAGAGCCTTGCAGAAGTCTATTTTTACATAAACAAAAGAGATCTTGACGGAGCAATAAAACAGATCAGCCAGGTCACAACGGATGCGATAGAAGGAGATTACAGCGTCTATAAAGTACTATAACCTGTAACTATTATCGGCACAAAAAAGACTTGAAATGCACCACATTTCAGCGGTAAAATGAGTCTTGTTTTTGGGATGTCATAGAAGTACATCCATGTACTTCTAAACATGACTAAGATACATCCTGTATCTGTCATAGAAGTACATCCACAAGTAGCATTGTATCGGATAACTTTTTCAAAAAGGCAGGAGATTATTCATTTATGAACAAGATTGGTTTTGACAATGACAAATATCTGAAGATGCAAAGCGAGCAGATTCGCAGACGTATCAGTGAGTTCGGCGGCAAGCTTTACATGGAATTTGGTGGCAAGCTTTTCGATGATTTTCACGCATCCAGAGTACTTCCGGGATTTCTTCCTGATAGTAAGATCACTATGTTAAAAGAGCTTAAGGATCAGGCAGAGATAGTTATAGCGATCAATGCAGCTGATATTGAGAAGAACAAGGTTCGTGGCGACCTTGGTATCACTTATGATATGGACCTTTTAAGACTTGCGGACGCATTCCGTGAGGAAGGCCTCTATGTTGGATCTGTAGTTCTTACAAGATTTGCTGAGCAGCCATCAGCAATTGCTTATGAGAAAAAACTTAAAGCACTTGGTCTTAAAGTTTACAGACATTATCCTATTGAAAACTATCCTTCAGACATCTCACTTATCGTAAGTGATGAAGGTTTTGGAAGAAACGATTATATCGAAACAACTCATCCACTTGTTGTGATTACAGCTCCTGGACCAGGAAGCGGTAAGATGGCAACATGTCTTTCCCAGCTCTATCATGAAAATAAAAGAGGCGTAAAAGCAGGATATGCTAAGTTCGAGACTTTCCCTATCTGGAATCTTCCTCTTAACCATCCTGTTAACCTTGCATATGAAGCAGCAACAGCTGACCTTGATGATGTTAACATGATCGATCCTTTCCATCTTGAGGCATATGGCGAAACTACAGTTAACTACAACCGTGACATCGAAGTATTCCCTGTTCTTAATGCTATGTTCGAGAAAATTTCAGGAAAGTCTCCTTACAAGTCACCTACAGATATGGGTGTAAACATGGCAGGAAAGTGTATCTTTGATGATGAGGCAGTTTGTGCAGCAGCTAATCAGGAGATCATCAGAAGATATTATCAGGCACTTTGCGAATATCGTAAGGGTAACGCAGGAATGGAGCCTGTTCGTATCATTGAGCTTCTTATGAACAAGGCAGGAATCTCTCCGGCAGACAGACCTGTAGTTGCAGCAGCTAACCTTAAGGCTGAGCAGACAGGCGGTCCTGCAGCAGCTATGGAACTTCCAAACGGCAAGATACTTACAGGTAAGACATCTGTACTTCTTGGCGCATCTTCAGCTCTTTTGCTTAATGCCCTTAAAGAGCTTGCTGGAATTGACGATAGCATCGAGCTTATCCCACCGGATTTCATCGAGCCTATCATGAAGCTTAAGAGCAATTGCCTTGGCGATCACTCTTCACTTCTTCATCTTAATGAGATCCTTATCGCTCTATCAGTTACAGCTGTTAACAACGAGAATGCAAGAAAAGCTCTTGAGCATATCCCGGATCTTAAGGGATGCGAAGCACACAGCTCAGTTATCCTGTCTCAGGTTGATGAGAATGTGTTCAAAAAGCTTGGTGTGAACCTTACATGCGAAGCTCACTATGAGAGCCAGAAGCTCTATCATAAATAAATGAAATAGCTAGTCTTGGGGGATTCCTGGGACTGGCAGTTTATAAACTGCCAGCCCCAGGAATTTGCATGATTTATATGTAGTTGAGGTTGGAAAATGCTGGTACATAATGAAGAAGATTTTAAGTATATAATGCAGGATTTTGAAAAATATTATATAGGAGCTAGATATAGCTATGATGAGCTTATGTCTTCGAATTTTGTGCCATTCAAGCTCAAAACTATCATTGAAAAGTATTTGGCTAAAGATATAGATAAGAGTGCGACGCTTGAAAGTCATTTTTACTTCATGACGGATGAAAACTTTGATTATAGAGTGTGCAGGCAGCTTAGATTAAGGCTTCGCTGCTCAGTTCTTGCAAGCCCTCATGTGGACGGCGTAGAAGATAAGTATACTGAAAAAATATATCCTATAGAAAAACTTGTGAAGTTATCTTCACAGGATAAGATGGATAAGGGACTGGTGATAAGAGAACTTATACTTGGTAAGTTGTCTCTATTGATGTTCCAGGTGTAAATATTTATGGAATGAAGTGATACTATGATATAGCGATTGATTAACGTAAATATGTTAATTAGTCGCTATTTTTTAGAAGTTGCAAACAAGTCTCCTTCATGCTAACATTTTAATGTTCTTAAAGTTCTGAAAATATCTGAGGCATATCTGCCAGACATTTCAGCATTTAAGATTAAAAAACTAGCATAAAAAATGCTAAAATTATTGACAACCGGTAGGATATACCCTAAAATAAATCATGTGATCAATGTGGCGGGAGATGAGTTTATCGCATTATCACTGGATTTCATTAGTTATATCATTAGTACATAGAATTACAGTCATGTAATTCTAAATATGTATAGGATGCGTTTTTTGATCCTGTACATAGAAGTACATCCTATATTTTTTCAAAATAATAAAATATCTGCCGGAGAGGAAGAATCTCTTAATACAAGAGGTTGTGCGCGTCTGCGCAGGAAAGGAAAGTATGGAAAGAGAAGAAAAACAGAAAGCACTTGAAGCTGCCCTTGGACAGATTGAGAAACAGTACGGTAAAGGCGCAGTTATGAAACTGGGTGATCCCACTAATCAGATGAGCGTCGAGACTACACCTACAGGTTCACTTAGCCTTGATATCGCTCTTGGTCTTGGTGGTATTCCTAAGGGACGTATTGTTGAGATATACGGACCTGAATCTTCAGGTAAGACAACAGTTACACTTCATATGATCGCAGAAGTTCAGAAGAGAGGCGGTATCGCAGGCTTTATCGATGCAGAGCATGCACTTGATCCTGTATATGCAAGAAACATTGGCGTAGATATCGACAATCTTTATATTTCTCAGCCAGACAGTGGTGAGCAGGCTCTTGAGATCACTGAGACAATGGTACGTTCAGGTGCTATTGATATCGTAGTAGTTGACTCAGTTGCAGCTCTTGTTCCTAAGGCTGAAATTGATGGAGAGATGGGTGATTCACACGTAGGTCTTCAGGCAAGACTTATGTCACAGGCTCTTCGTAAGCTTACAGCAGTTATCAGCAAGTCCAACTGTACTGTAATCTTCATCAACCAGCTCCGTGAGAAGGTTGGTGTACTCTTTGGTAATCCTGAGACTACAACAGGTGGTAGAGCTCTTAAGTTCTATTCATCAGTTCGTCTTGATGTTCGTCGTACAGATTCCATCAAGGCTGGCGGCGAGGTAGTTGGTAACCATACAAAGGTTAAGATCGTTAAGAACAAGATCGCTCCGCCATTCAAGACAGCAGAGTTCGATATCATGTTCGGTAAGGGAATCTCACAGTCTGGTGATATCCTTGATCTTGCAGCTAACATCGATATCGTTAACAAGTCTGGTGCTTGGTATCAGTACAACAGTGAGAAGATCGGCCAGGGCCGTGAGAATGCTAAGGCATATCTTGAGGAGCATCCTGAAGTTATGGCAGAGATCGAAGGAAGAGTTCGTGAGTTCTACAACCTTCCTGCTGATGAATTCTCTAAGGCACAGGCAGCTAAAGCATCTGGTGATGCCGGCGAAGAAACAGCAGCTAAGAAGACAACAAGAAAGAAGGCTGCTTCTGAAGATTAAGGCGGACTATATTTTTAGTATAGCTATGACCTGATATTCTGCCGTTTGATCAGAATTTATAAATTTGGAAGCATCGTGGTGGTGCTTCCAAATTTTTTTTCCTAAACCATCAAACCTTCCGGGATATTCTGCGACTTATAAGTGAAGCTTCAAATAAAGGGGTACCCTATGACTAAAAACGAGTTAACAGAATATGCCGACATGCTCATGCAATTGGCCGCAGGTAAGTGCGATAGCATAGAAGATGCCAGGGACCTGGTTCAGGAGACTATGCTTGCGGCTCTAAGTGCGATCGAAAAGGGGAAGGAGATAGTAAGTCCCAAAAGCTTTCTTTGTACGGTGCTAAACCGTAAGTATTACGACATGCTAAGACTTAAATATAGAAAACCTACAGTCAGCATTGATGTAATAGAAGATATTCCCTATGAAGAAAGTATAGATGAGGAATCTGATGATGCGGAGAAGATTCGCCTTTGTCTTTCACATCTTACAAGCATCTATCGCGAAGTTATGGTAAGTTATTACATGAACGGTAAGAGCGTAGAAGAGATTGCAAAGCTCCTGAGTATTCCCGAGGATACGGTCAAGAACAGATTGTTTACAGGCAGGAAGCATATTCGGAAGGAGTTTACGATGGAGAGTTATACAAAGCAAAGCTATGAACCGGACGATCTTTTTATTTCTAATTCAGGATTTGTAGGACTTAATGATGAGCCCTTTTCTTTGGTGGGAGATGATCGCATCAGGATGAATCTTCTGATACTGGCCTATGAAAAGCCTGTTACTATAAGTGAACTGTCTAAAGGAATCGGCATCGCTGCTGCATATATTGAGCCGATAGTAGACAGCCTTGTGGCAGGACAGCTGATGAAGAGAGTATCTGACAGAGTGTATACTGATTTCATTATTTATACAGAAAAAGATCGAGTAGCTAATCTTGATCTGGAGCTTAAGCTGGCAAAAGAACTGTGTGAAGGAATTTGGAGCATAGTATCAGGCGGCCTTGATGAACTTCGCCAATGCGATTTTTATAAGCAGCAGAGCAAGGATCAGGCCATCAAATTAGAAAGCTATTTCATATTAAGAACTATCCAATCAGCTACACTCAATGTTAGAGATAGCGTTATAGGTGGAAGAGAGCCTTTTGACAGGTACCCGGACAGGCCTAATGGTGGCAAGTGGTATGCTATGGGCAGTCTCTATCCACACAGCTATGACTATAAGAATTGTCCCTATAGCCGTTATTTTGTCAGCGGCGAAGCTGTTCATACTCAGAATAATGTTTTTGATGCTACAGAGATCAGTATGTGCAGCTACGATACAGATCCATCTGTTTTAGGAGTAAACTATAAAGATATAAGTAATCCATCATATCCTAAACTGTTGTATTCAGTATATCTTGGTAAAACAGAAGCGCTGGAGATGCTTGATAGAAAGCTGATTGAAGACATTGACACCATGCTGGATGATAATCTTATGATCCGAGGTGAAGATGGAAAGCTGAAGATTAACATCCCTGTGATCACCATGTCAGACAGATGGACTTTATATTCAATTAGTAATAAGTATGAAAAAGAGATTGTAGATAAATATAAAGACAAAATAGCAGGACTGATTAAGAACCCTGTGAAGCTTCCCAGGCACCTTAAATCTGTTCCTAAGTGGCTAAGATATTTGGAGTGCTGTAGCTTTTTTCCCGTAGCGGTTATATGCGAAGCCAAGGACAGGGGACAGTTTCTTGAGGGATATGATAGACCTGCGCCTGCAGTCATGCTCTGCGTAGAAAGGTAAATTCATGATAATCACGTCGATTAAGGAATATGACAAAAAGAGATCTCAGATATATATAGATGGCGAGAAGGCATTCCTTCTATATAAGGGAGAGATTAGAAAATACAAGCTTGAAGTAGATCAGGAGCTTGATCAGATAACCTACGATGTCATAGTCAGAGAGGTTTTGAGTAAACGCGCTATTTTGCGCGCAATGAACCTTTTGCAAAAGCGTGATTATACAGAATATAAGCTTCGCGAAAAGCTTAAAGATGGCGGCTATCCCAAGGAGTGCATGGAAGAAGCCATAGAATACGTTAAGAGCTATAAGTACCTGGATGATCAGCGCTATGCTTCGGACTATGTCAGATATTATAAGGAATCACGCAGCAGGAAGAGGATCAGCATGGACCTTGCTCAAAAGGGCATAGATAAAGATCTGATAGCACAGGTCCTTGAAGAAGAGTACGCCGAAGAAGACAGCGACGTAGAACTTGATCAGATAAGGCACCTCCTTATTAAGAAACACTATTCTCCTGAGATGGAGTATAAGGATAAACAGAAAATAATGGCTTTCTTATATAGAAAAGGTTACAGCACGGACCTTATTTATAAAGCCATGGATATGGAATAAAACTGACCGTCAGTCTTAGGACTGGCGGTTTTCTTATGCTTTGATAATGCTTGTTTTAGATTTGATTCATAATTGATTTATTTTGGTTTTAGGTTGGGTGCATAAAATCACTTTCAAAGGAGAGCGAAACATATGCAAGGAAGACACGAAATCAAACATGTTATAAGCCTGACAGATTACTACGTACTTCGGCAAAGGCTAAGAGCTGTTTTAAAACAGGACAAGCACGTTGGCAAGGCCGGCTGCTATATGATAAGGAGCCTATACTTCGATTCATATGATGACAGAGCTTTAAAAGAAAAGCTGGACGGAGTAAGAGACCGCGATAAATATCGAATCCGCTTTTACAACAACGACACCTCGGTCATTCACCTTGAGAAAAAAAGTAAACGCGTAGATATAGGCTTTAAGCAGTCAGCGTCTCTAACCAAAGAGCAGTGCCAAAGAATCGTTGATAACGATTTTGAATGGATGAAAGATCATGATCATCCCCTGGTTCAGGAACTATACCGCGGAATGAAGGATGACGGCCTAAGGCCTAAGACAATCGTAGATTACACAAGAGATCCATTCACCTACTCTGCAGGCAATGTCAGAGTTACTCTGGATCATCACATAAGAAGCGGCCTAAGATGTACAGATTTTCTTAATCCTGAATGTGTAACGATCCCTGTAGCACCTGATGTGATAGTCCTTGAAGTGAAATGGGACAACTTCCTTCCTGACATCGTAAGAGAGATAGTTCAGGTTGAGGATACAAGAGCAACAGCATTTTCAAAGTATGCAATCTGCAGGATCTTTGAATAAGGCATATGTGCTGAGAGGCTTATACAGCACACCAGATACGAATATAAATGTGTTTATTATGAAGGAGAATTAACAATGACTTTTAGTGATATCTTTAAATCAAGTTTCTTGGAAAATGTAGCATCGGTAAGCATCCTGGATATGGCAATCGCCCTTACCCTTGCATTTGGAATTGGAGTATTTATCTTTTTTATCTATAAAAAGACCTTTCAGGGAGTTATGTATTCCCCAAGCTTTGGCGTAACACTTATAGCACTTACAATGATCTCTACACTGGTAATTTTGGCAGTAACTTCTAACGTAGTTCTTTCACTTGGTATGGTCGGTGCGTTGTCAATTGTTCGTTTCAGGACGGCGATCAAAGATCCCCTTGATATAGCATTCCTGTTCTGGTCAATCGCAGTTGGTATAGTCCTTGCAGCAGGCATGATCCCGCTTGCAGTGTTTGGAAGTTTAATCATCGGACTTATCCTCGTACTTTTTGTAAATCGCAAAACATACGTTAAACCGTATATAATTGTAGTATCACTTGACGATGAATCCACAGAAAAAGAAGTTATGGACTTCATCAAGGCAAACACAGACAGACTTGTACTTAAGAGCAAAACAGCTCGCAAGGGTAACATCGAACTTACATACGAAGTAAGACTTAACTCTGAAGACACAACATTTGTTACAGAGCTTTCAGGCAAAAGACATGTTGATAGCGCAGTACTTGTAAGCTACAACGGTGAATATCAATAAATGGTTCATCCTTGTATAGGGCGCATAGAAGTTCATCCATGAACTTCTAAACATGCGCTTAATACATCCTTGTATAGGGTGCATAGAAGTTCATCCATGAACTTCTAAACATGCACAGAGTTACATCTTATGTAACTCCTTACATCCTTGTATAGGGCGCATTGAAAAATAGGAGATAGATAATTATGTCTTTTAGTAAATACACAGGAATTGCCTGTATCATAATTACCATCCTGACTGTACTTGTAGCAGTAGTGTTTATGAATGCCGAAAAGCTGGGCGTTACAAGTGTGACATCTGATGCTACTGCTGATGAAACCGGCATATTTTCAGACAGAGATCTGGATCCTTCATATACAGAGTCATCTGCAATTTATATAGATCTGAGCGATATAGAGGGATATACAAGCGGCGGAGCATATGAGCTTGACGGCAATCTCTATATTGCGGCAGCAGGAACCTATGCCCTTAGCGGTACACTTGAAAATGGCCAGGTTATAGTAAATGCTTCTGACGCTAAAGTACAGATAGTACTTGATGGTGTGACAATTACAAATGACAGCCTGCCTGCAATATACGTAGCGGCAGCAGATAAGGTATTCATAACCCTTGAAGAAGGATCTGAGAATACTATTGAGTCTTTGGGCTTAAGCGGCGAAGCGGCGATAGCAGCAGACGTTGATGCGGCAATATATTCAGCTAGCGATCTTACGATCAATGGCACTGGCTCGCTTACAGTGACAGCCGAAGGCGGACATGGAATTAAGAGTAAGGACGACCTTGTTATTACAGGCGGCACTATTACAGTAACGGCAGATGATAATGCCCTTGTGGGAAAAGACTCTGTTCGTATATGTGACGGAACTCTGACACTTACAGCAGGTAATGACGCAATTAAAGCTAACAATGATTCAGATGAAGATAAAGGATATGTAACTATAACAGGTGGCATCTTCACTATCGAAGCTGACCATGACGGAATCTCAGCAGTTACATATGTAGATATTTCAGGCGGAAGCTTTGATATTACTACAGGCGGCGGATATGAAAACGCCAAAGCTCATACAGATGAAATGATGCCAGGCGGCGGAATGGGCGGCAATGGCGGCGGCCGACATGATATGAGCAGTGATGAAGCGAGCCAGAACGGCGAAGTCCCAAATATGAACGGCGAAGCGCCTGATATGAGTGAGATGGGCGATGTTCCTGATATGAGTGAGATGGGCGAAGCTCCTGATATGAGCGAGATGCCTCAGATGCCTGAAAATGCTGATGGCGCTGGTGAAAATGGCGATCAGCCACAGATGCCAGGAAATGCTGACGGCTCGGGTGAAGATGGCAGCCAGCCTCAGATGCCAGAAAATGCCGTTTCAGAACAGGGAGAAAAGGAATCAGCAGATACTACCGATACAGTTGAATCATCAGATTCGAACGATACTTCGGATACTACAGATGAAGAATCCGACAGCGCCAAAGCTATCAAAGCCGGGAGCAAGATCACAATCTCTGGTGGCACTATAGTTATTAACAGCTCTGATGATGCGATCCACAGCGATGGAGATCTGCTCATATCAGATGGTACGATCACTATTTCTACAGGCGATGACGGACTTCATGCTGAAAACCAGCTTGATATCGAGAACGGAACTATTACTATCGAGACAAGCTATGAAGGAATAGAAGCATACTATATCAATATCTATGATGGAAATATTAGCGTAACATCATCAGATGATGGAATGAACGCAGGTGGCGGCTCAGATACAATGTCCATGAACATGATGGGCGGCCCTGGTGGAATGAACAGTGCTGAAGACTCTGACGCAGAAGCAAATTCAACAGAATCTCAAGCTGAAAACTCTGAAACAGAAGAATCTGAAACAGATATTCAGTGCCTTGCGATCTATGGTGGTAACATCTACGTTAATGCAGATGGTGATGGTATTGACTCGAATGGAGATCTTATCATCTATGGTGGCAACATAGTTGTAGATGGACCGGAAAGCGGAGCTAACGGACCTCTCGATTCTGGTACAGAGAGCGGCGGTGAGCTTATCGTTAAAGGTGGAACAGTTATCGCTCTTGGTAGTTCAGACATGCTTGAATCCTTCTCTGATACTTCTGAACAAAACGCTTTTGTTGTATCACTTTCAGAAGGATATGAATCAGGTGATATTATTACAATAACTGATTCTGAAGGAAATATAATTTATGAGTATACTGCATCAAAGAGCGGAACAGCAGTGATGTTCAGTAGTCCGGATCTTGAACTTGGCAACACATATACCATTTCAATAAATGGTGTACCGCAGGAAGAAATAACACTCGATTCCGTAAGCTCAGGAAACGTCTCCTCCATGGGAGGCGGCATGGGCGGAATGGCTCCAGGTGGAAATGGCGGCGGAATGGGTGGACATGGAAATTCCATGAACGGCCAAAACGAAACTGAAGCAGATGACTTAAACAGTGCTTCTGATGCCACTTGACGATAATCCTAACCTTGACAGAGAGCCGTTACAGGCGTAAACTTAAGTTATTGTAAAATTGTATAAACAAATGCTGATTTTGGGCATGATATACAAAATATTGTACAATGAAAACTGAATAAGGAGGTGCTCCTGTAATGAGTATGAGTATTACTACGGTTGTACTTATAGCAGTAGTAGTAGCTGCACTTTCTGTCATCATTACCGTTAACGTTAACAATGCGCGTCATAAGAAAAATGATGCGGCTAAGATCGGCAGTGCTGAAGAAAGAGCAAGAAAGATCATTGACGATGCCCTCAAATCTGCAGAAGATACGAAACGTGAAAAACTCCTTGAGGTAAAAGAAGAGTCCCTGAAGACTAAGAATGACCTGGAAAAAGAAGTTCGTGACCGTAGAGCTGAGATACAGCGCTCTGAGAGACGTATACAGCAGAAAGAGGAGAATGTCGAGAAGAGATCAGAAGCGATCGAAAGAAGAGAGCAGAGTCTGAGTGCCCGCGAGGAAAATCTTACAAAGAAGACCGCGGAGATTCAGAAGCTTGATGAGGAGAGACGTAAGGAACTTGAGAAGATCTCAGGACTTACAGCTGATCAGGCTAAAGAATACTTACTCAAGATCGTTGAAGATGACGTTAAGCATGAATCGGCAGTCATGATCAAGAACATCGAAGCCGAGGCCAAGGAAGAAGCTGATAAGAGGGCTAAGGAGATTGTGATAGGAGCCATCCAAAGATGCGCTGCAGATCATGTCTCTGAATCTACTATCTCAGTTGTTCAGTTGCCTAGCGACGAAATGAAGGGACGTATTATTGGACGAGAGGGACGTAATATTCGTACACTCGAGACCATGACAGGTGTTGATCTCATCATTGATGATACACCTGAAGCTGTCGTTATTTCCGGTTTTGATCCTATCCGTCGTGAAGTTGCGAGAGTCGCTCTTGAAAAACTCATCGTAGATGGTCGTATCCATCCTGCAAGAATTGAGGAAATGGTCGAGAAGGCTAAGAAAGAAGTTGCCACTCAGATCAAAGAAGAAGGCGAAGCAGCATCTATGGAAGCTGGAGTTCATGGACTTCACCCTGAAATTATCAAACTTCTCGGAAGACTTAAATTCCGTACTAGTTATGGGCAGAATGTTCTTAAACACTCGATTGAAGTATCTCAGTTGTGCGGACTGATGGCAGGCGAGCTTGGCCTTGACATTCGTATCGCTAAGAGAGCAGGTCTACTTCATGACATCGGTAAAGCCGTTGACCATGAAATGGAAGGCTCACATGTACAGCTGGGTGCAGATATCTGTCGCAAGTACAAGGAGTCAGCTCTGATCACCAATGCTGTCGAGGCACACCATGGTGATGTTGAACCTCAGTCTCTGATCGCTGTTCTGGTACAGGCAGCAGATGCAATTTCTGCAGCTCGTCCTGGTGCGAGAAGAGAGACGCTGGAGACATATACCACAAGACTTAAACAGCTTGAAGATATCACTAACAGCTTTAAGGGCGTTGAAAGCTCTTATGCTATTCAGGCAGGACGTGAAGTTCGAGTTATGGTTGTTCCGGATCAGGTTACAGATGCCGATATGGTTATTCTGGCACATGATATTTCTCAGAAGATTGAAGCTGAGATGGAATACCCTGGACAGATCAAGGTTAATGTCATCCGCGAGAGCAGAGCAACAGATTTCGCAAAATGATGCTTGCGAAGTTGCATAACCTAAAATGAAAACAATAAAAGAGTCGAACAAAATGTTCGGCTCTTTTTGAATTAAAAAAACATTGCGCAGAGTTTATAAATGTTTTAGAATAAAGAGCCATCACGGTCTTGTGAAGTTCGTTAGTATATGCTAACATATTTTTGATGATTTTTTTACATAATACAAAAGACAGGGGGCGTTATTTATGCACGAATCAGGGGAAGATTATCTTGAAACTATATATATTTTAAAGAAAAGAAATGGAAGCGTTCGTTCTGTAGATGTAGCCAACGAACTTAATTTTTCCAGACCGAGCGTATCAAGAGCTGTTGGTATCCTTAAGGAAGATGGATATCTGACAGTAGATGAGGACGGCGAACTTGTTCTTACCAAGCTTGGTACAGAGAAGGCCAAGAGTGTGTATGACAGACACACCAGTCTTACAAAGTTTTTAATGCTCACGGCCGGCGTTGATGAGCAGACCGCAGAAACAGACGCCTGCAGGATTGAGCATATTATAAGTGCCAGCACCTTTGCTGGAATTAAGAAGTACATTAAGGAGAATAGTAAGTAAGAAGATTCTTATTTACGGAAGGGTTTAAATGCTCCCAGATAAGTTCATAAAAAGAATGAAATATATGCTGGGCCAGGAATGCGACGCGTTTCTGGTCTCTTTTGAATGTGAAAGAAGTAAAGCGCTCCGCCTTAATCCCTTAAAGCTAAAAGGCGGAATAGATGAGGCTAAAGCCAAACTCCCCTTTGAGACCAAAGACATTTTGTGGGAAAAAAATGGCTTCGTGTATAAGGACGAAGATGAACCCGGTAAGTCTTCTCTTCACATGGCTGGTCTTTACTATATTCAGGAGCCAAGCGCTATGTCGCCTGCAGCCTACCTTGATGCAAAGCCGGGGCTTCGAATCCTTGACCTGTGCGCAGCTCCCGGAGGTAAGAGCACCCAGATAGCTGGAAAGATGCAGGGAAAAGGAGTTCTTGTTTCTAATGAGATCAATCCGGGTAGAGCCAAGATACTGTCTGAAAATATAGAAAGAATGGGCATTTCCAATGCCATGGTCTTAAATGAGACACCGGAAAACCTCTCATCCCGCTTTGAAGGCTGGTTTGACAGGATCATTATTGATGCACCCTGCTCAGGCGAAGGCATGTTCAGGAAAAATGAGGATGCAGTGACCAACTGGTCCCCTGAAAATGTCAAAATGTGTGCTGAAAGACAGGATGGTATCCTTGATAATGCCGCAGCAATGCTGGCTCCAGGTGGAAGGATAGTTTATTCAACCTGCACATTTGCTCCTGATGAAGATGAAGGAACTATCTATAGATTCCTTTTAAGACATCCTGAGTTCAGAGTATGTGAAGTTCCTCTTTACGAAGGAATGGACAGGGGTAATCCTGACTGGGCGCAGATAGACAGCACTGATGAATCAAGCTGGAATTGCGCCAACATCTCAGATGAGTTAAAAAACCAGTTATCATCCTGCATTAGACTTTGGCCTCATCACCTTAAGGGAGAAGGCCACTTCCTTGCTGTTCTTGAAAGAACGGATGCACCTACATTAAAGGCTGAAGACATAGAGCCTGTAACCTACTGCCCGGGCGGATTTCAGAGAGGAATCAAGATCGAGCAGAAGATATTCACTGCATCTGAGCAGGATTCTAATGAGACTAATGCATCAAAAGCTCTTAAAAAGGAAGCCAAAAAGAAGCTCAAGGCTAAAGACAGAAGAACTATGGACAAGAACGCAGGCAGAGCTCAAAAAGGAGCGGCAAGAGGCGGTAATGCCCTTGATATGGCAGCAAGACTCTGGGAAGAATTCTCCTCGGAAGTCCTGACAGATACAGGAAGTAGCAGGCTATACGGAACTTTATTTACCTTTGGAGATAATGTATACCTGGCTCCACCCCTTATGCCTTCAACTGACAGGCTTAAGGTTATGAGACCAGGACTTCATCTTGGCACTATTAAAAAAGACAGATTTGAACCTTCTCATTCGCTGGCGCTTTTCCTAAGATCAGAAGATGTGAAGCATAGCGCGGACTACCCGGCTGAAAGTCAGGAGATCAAGGACTTTACATCTGGTCTGACACTTGGCGCCGGTCTTGAAAATGCCTGGTATCTTATCACAGCAGATGGATGCAGTATCGGCTGGGCTAAGAGCGACGGAAGAAGGCTCAAAAACCACTATCCTAAGGGCCTTAGGATAAATTATGCAGATTAAGAGCAGTTAAGTTGTTATTTTTACGAAAAATTTTACGAAAATCTATGATATAATAAGTCTGGATTATTGACTGAAGATATTTAAAAACAAAGAAACATAGATCGGTCCAGGATTTCAGTGGATGGACCATTATAAACATGAGGATATTATTATGAAAGAAGAACGTCCTGTTTTTGTTGTTGGGCACAAGAACCCTGATACAGACAGCGTTTGTGCAGCCATTGCTTATGCAAGGCTTAAAACTATTGTAACTGGAAGAGCATACGAGCCAAGAAGGGCCGGCCATCTTAATGAAGAGACCAGCTACGTTCTTGACAGATTTGGCGTTGATAAGCCACAGATGCTTACAGATGTCAGAACTCAGGTCAAGGATCTTGAGATCAGAAATCTGTCAGGTGCTTCTGGTGAGACATCGCTTAAGGATGCATGGGAGATCATGCGTAATGCAGGAGTTGTAACTGTCTGCGTTACCAAGGATGATCAGCTCCAGGGCATCATTACAACCAATGATATCGTTACATCCTACATGGATGTTTATGATTCTGATATTCTCTCAGATGCCAAGACATCTTACAGAAACATCGTTAAAACCCTTGATGGTAAGATGATCGTTGGTGATGAAAACGGCAACGTTGAAAAGGGTAAAGTAGTAGTTGCTGCTGCAAGCCCTGAGGTTATGGAGAATATCATCGATTCAGGTGACGTTGTTATTCTTGGTAACCGTTACGAGACCCAGCTTTGTGCTCTTGAAATGGATGCAGACTGCATCATCGTATGTGACGGTGCAGAAGTTGCGCAGACAATTCAGAAACAGGCTGTTGCCCATAACTGCCGTATCATTACAACGCCACATGATACATTCACTGCATCAAGACTTGTCAACAGTAGTATGCCTATCGAGCATTTCATGAAGAGCGAGGGACTTGTTTCCTTCCACATGGATGACTATATAGAAGATATACAGGAAGTAATGGCGCAGGAGCGTCACCGTTATTTCCCTGTACTTGATGAAGATGACAAGTACATAGGTATGATCTCACGTCGTAACTTCCTGGGTGCAAGGAAGAAACAGCTCATACTTGTCGATCATAATGAAAAGAATCAGGCAGTACACGGTATAGAGTCTGCAGAGCTTTTAGAGATCATAGACCACCATAGACTTGGTACGATCTCAACCTCATCACCTGTATTTTTCAGAAATCAGCCACTTGGTTCTACTTCTACTATCGTATACCTTATGTATAAAGAGAATCAGGTTGATATAGATCCTCAGACAGCAGGCCTTCTTATGGCTGCTATACTGTCTGATACTCTTATGTACAGAAGCCCTACATGTACTCAGATTGACAGAAATGCAGGTGCTGAGCTTTCAAAGATAGCCGGCGTTGATGCAGAAGCTTTTGCCATGGAAATGTTCCATGCCGGAAGTAATCTTGGATCAAAGACTGTTCCTGAGATCATTCATCAGGATTTCAAGAAATTTACAGTTGATAACAAGACTATCGGCATCGGACAGATCAATTCCATGAGTGCAGAAGAGCTTAGCGAGATCAAGCAGAAAGTCATACCGGAGCTGGAAAAGACTCTTAAAGCGGACGGTATTGATATGATCTTCTTCCTGCTGACCAACATATTAAAGGAATCGTCGGATGTTGTGTTTGCAGGTAATGGAGCGGAAACAATTATAGAAAACGGATTTTCAGTTGAAACAAGAAATAAAGGAGCATATCTTCAAGGCGTAGTATCCCGTAAGAAGCAGTTCCTTCCGACAATTGTTGATACCCTTGAAGGGTGATAGAACTGGAAGCTTATCGGGAAAGGATGAAGGTAAATTTTGAAAGAGGTATTAGTTGGCAGGATACATCAGGAGTTTTCTGAAGTTTTATTGAAAAGCGAAAATTCAATAAAGATATCCCAGGAAGCTTTTAAGATAGTATCAGGCTGGTTGCCATTGGGGAAAGTGGTATTAGAAGTAACATTAATACCGGGGGAAAATAATTATATCCTGGAGAAAAAGATCGTTTCCCGTCCTTTATTTATTAAGGACAGGGAAGCGGCTTTATCTGATTACCAGGAGAAATTTTCTTTTGGCCCTGCTGACAATAACATCTGTTTTTTGTGTACATCAACAACAGATGATGGACACTTTACAGAGGAAGAAGCAGAGCATCTAAAAGCTTTTCTTTCTGAGATGTATATACATGTAGAGAGAATGTACCTTGGGAAAGGACTTCAAAAAGCCTATATTACCCAAAGAGTCACAGGACTTCCCAATCAGGCTGGTTACATGGCAAGAGTTGCAGCTCATGTCAAAAAGAGTTCGTATGATGAGTACACCTCTTTTTACTTTAACCTGCGTGGATTTGGTCTTCTTAATTACGAATTCAGTGAAAAAGAAGTAGATGCCATTCTTAAACGCTATGGCAGAGAACTCAAGAAGAAAATCGAAGAAGGTGAAGAAGTAGGTCACCTTGGCGGAGATAATTTTGTTGCTTTTATTAAGAAAAGCAGAATATTTCCTTAACGAGATCAAGGCGGTTGAGACCTATGGTTTGTATAAGGGAAAAAAGATTCCTGTTATCATCAGGGCTACGATTGGTGTTTTTGATCTTGAAGCAAGAAAGATACATCATCCAGGCGAGATTATAGGTCAGCCCGGAGCAGCGCTCAATTACGCAAGGAGAAAGCGCAAGAATGTTGTATGGCTTACACCTGAGATCATGGATGAGATCTTTTTCGACAAACAGATATATGACGGACTTACAACAGCTCTCAATAATGGCGACATTACTGCATATTATCAGCCCAAGGTAAATCTTGAAACAGGCGAGATAATTGGTGCAGAGGCTCTTGTAAGATGGAACTATGGTGGAACAATGCTTGCTCCGGATGGTTTCGTTCCGATTCTTGAGAAGTCTACACGAATCAGTGAGCTTGACTTCTATATACTCAGACAGGTTTGTCAGATGCTTGAAGAAAGAAAGAAAGAAGGTAAGGCTGTAGTTCCGATCTCAGTTAACTTTTCAAAGAGAGATCTGGAGATACCCAATATTTCTTCAAGGATTACTGATATTATAGATAAATACGGCATTGACAAGGAAGAGATCATTATTGAGGTGACGGAGACAGCTTATTCCGATGAGCAGGAAAGACTGCTTTCATTCCTTAGGCAGATGAGAGATAACGATATCTCTACTTCTATTGATGACTTTGGAACAGGCTATTCATCATTATCCGTTATCCGTGAATATCCTGTCAGCGAGATCAAGATCGACAAATCTTTTATAGACAAGGAAGTTCTTACAAGAGAAGATGAAGCTATCGTTGGCTCTGTTATCGCAATGGCACGTATGTTAAGACTTCAGGTTATTACCGAAGGTGTTGACAGGTGCGAGCAGGTTGACTTCCTCCTTAGACTTGGATGCAGCTCTGCTCAGGGATTCCTTTTTGACAAGCCACTTTGCTATGATGATTTTAGTAAAGTTCTTGACAGAGGACGTTACGAAGTTACTTGGGCTAAGAAAAGAAAATAAACTCTAAAACACATTATTGGATATGCAGGATAAGATATGAGTATAGTTATCACGATATATTCCAAAAGTGCTTTTAAAGAATTTGTACTTCCGGCAGGTTCCAACAAGAGGCTTGCCCTTCGTATAGAGAGCAGGAAGTTCAGAATTGAAGAAGATGTAGCGGTTCTTTTGGAAAATATAGGTGGAAGCTGGAGATTTCTTTCTTCGGATGAAGTAAATCAATTAAAGCTTCCGTTATGTCAAATAGATAATTATGATGGCTGCGACCTCAAAGAGGGCGATAGTCTTTCTTTGCGTACCAGATACGGCGAACGTCTTGCAGTAATGGTAAGGGAAAAGGAAAAGCCTTTTATCGCCTATAAAAAGTATGACCTTAAAAACATAGTCAAGCTTTCTGTTGGAAGCTCGGATGAATGTGATATAAAGTACTCTTTTCTTATATCAGAAAGAGAGGTTATATCCTCAGTTCATGCAGTGATGGAAGCTGATATAAATGACGGCGGATGGATACTGACAGATAAGAGTACTAACGGAACCTTTATTAATGATATTGCTATACATGGCTCCAGAAAGCTTCTTTTTGGTGACAGGATCAATATCTGGGGACTTTACATGGTCTATGCAGGAGATGTTCTTGCTATAGATCAGACTTCTCATACGGTTTTGTCCGGCATGCTTTCTCAGATCAAAAGTAAATCCGGAGCAAACAGTGAATCTTTAACTGATCAGCAGTTTAGAGATTCTTTTGGCATGTCAGAAAATTATAAGGTAGTCTACCACAGACCTCCTCGTAACATGGACAGGCTTTATTCTGATGAGATCATTTTAAAGCATCTTCCTGCAAATGCTCATATGATCGCTAATGACTCTGTAATCCCGCATACCAGAGTATCAAAAGAGATTAAGCGTATCCGTAATGATTATTCAGAATATCTTGATGTGATGGAAGAGAAGATCGCATCAAGCAGTGAAGGCAACAGAAAGATCCTTAATGACAGGTATCCAAGCGCACAGGAAGCCTGCGACTGCAGAAAAGGCCTTCCTGATAATCTCTGGAGCAGAAATACAACACACAAGGATTTTCTGTATCACAGAGTAGGTAAGGGCACTATCCCGCTTCAGATGAAAATCGAGCTTCCTGAAAGCGATAATGTCTTTTATGATGATGAACTTGATAAAAGATGTCTCGACATTGCCAAGAAATACAGAGTACTTGAGGATGTGCCTGTATGTGTTGACCTTGCAAGTGAGAATCTTATTGGTATAGTTGGCGGCAATGGTAAAAGAGGCTCTTATCAGATCGTATATGATCTGATCGCCCAGATCACAACCCAGAACTGCTATACAGACGTTAAGCTTGCTTTCCTTACAGCTAATGATATTTCAGGCAACAATGATTCCTGGTCCTTCGGACTTTGGTTCCCGCACGTATGGTCTGAAGACAGAAAGAGAAGATATATTGCCTTTGAACAGGAGGAGATCAGCGACGTATGCTATGACCTTACTTCCGTATTCAGAGAATATGCCAAGAATCCTCAGAAGGATCATCCTCATTATGTGATCATAGTAGAGGATCAGTCTCTTCTTGAAGGAGAACTTATTACCAAGTACCTTTTTGATCATGAGAATGCGCCATTTGTAACGACTCTTCTTATGGCTGAGGATGTCTCTGATCTTCTTAATGCCTGCAACCTTGTAATTGAAAATGATAATGATTTCAAGGGAATGTACTATATTCGCGAAGGTAAAAGTAACGGCTGCGAGATCGAATTCGATAGTATAAGTCCCGAGATCTTATATGAACTTTCCGGAACTCTTTCTACTGTTGTTGTAGATAATGAAGGCGGCGGCGGTGAGATTCCTGATGAAGTCAGCTTTTTTGACATGTACGGTGTGATGGCTCCTGAAGATCTTCACATTGAAGACAGATGGCGCAGAAACAGAACCTATGAAGGAATCAGAGGCTGCATAGGACAGATAGCAGGCGGACGCCCTTGCATTCTTGACCTTCATGAAAAGTATCATGGACCTCACGGCCTTATCGCCGGTACTACAGGTAGTGGTAAGTCTGAGCTTTTACAGACCTGGATACTTTCACTTGCAGTAGAATACAGCCCTGAAGATATAGCCTTTTTCCTTATCGACTATAAGGGTGGTGGAATGGGCAATGCATTTGCTAAGCTTCCACATGTGGCAGGACAGATATCTAACCTTTCAGGTCCTTTAGTCCGCCGTGCCATGGTGGCTATAAAGAGTGAGAACCGCAGAAGACAGCGTCTTTTCATAGAAAGCGGTGTTAATAATATTGATGCATATACAAGGCTTTATAAGAATGGCGAGACCAAGGTTCCGCTTCCTCACCTTCTCATCATCATTGATGAGTTTGCTCAGCTTAAGGCTGAAGAGCCTGATTTTATGCGAGAACTCATAAGCGTAGCCCAGATCGGACGAAGCCTTGGAGTTCACCTTGTTCTGGCAACCCAGAAGCCTTCAGGAACAGTTGATGACAATATCTGGAGTAACTCCAAGTTCAGGATATGTCTTCGTGTTCAGGACCAGAAGGACAGTATTGAGATGCTTCATAAGTCCGATGCAGCTTTCTTGTCCAATACAGGACGAGCTATCCTTCAGGTAGGTAGTGATGAGCTTTATAAGGAGTTCCAGTCAGGATATACAGGCCAGGCCTATGACAGAGATGGCAGTAATCATAAGATAACTGCCAGACTCCTTACTAATACAGGACGAGAAGGCCTTATCGGTAACTATCTCGAAAGCCGCCGTAAGGCAGCCCTTCGTCACGAGTTCATTCTTGGACTTGTAAAAGACAGAGGCTTAAGAAGCGGAACAGCTTACGAAGATATGCTCTATCAAAACTTTGTAAGACTACGTGATGATATCCTTATGGATGAGCCGGATCTTATAAATGACGGAGATGTTCTTGCAGACAGGATCATAGAAAGATCTGAGATGGAGAATATAAGACTCCCTCAGAGAAGAGAAAAGTCCCAGCTTGAAACAGTTATTGAATATATCATCGATACTGCTAAAAAGCTTAAACTTCATAGTAATACTCCATTGTGGCTTCCTGAACTTCCGACTCAGCTCTCACTTCCTGAGCTTGACGGATTTAAGGAATCTGCGTGGAGAAATGGCAGATGGCCCAGGGTTTCAAATGGTTCGGATATCAAGACTTATGCAGGTCTTATTGACGACCCTGTTAACCAGTATCAGATGCCGCTTATTATCAACTTCTCAAGAGGTGGTAACACTGCTGTATGCGGTATGACCCTTAGCGGCAGGAGTACATTTTTACAGACAGTTATTTATTCGCTCTACCAGAGCTATGACCCTTCAAAGCTTAATGCCTATATCCTTGACTTTGGCGGCAGAATGTTTGAAGTCTTTGAAGATGACGCTCATACAGGCGGCGTAATATATGATTCTGATTCGCAGCGTATTCCTAATCTTATCTGCATGATCCAGGATGAGATCGCAAGGAGAAGAAAGGAATATATGGGAGCCGGATTTGATGCAGTAAGAGCGGAAAAGGGCTTTAAGGATCCTGCAATAATACTCGTAATTGACGATATGGCTTCCTTCAGGGAAAAGACAGAAGGGGCTTACGATGATGCTCTTATGCAGATAGCAAGAGAGTGTGCTTCAGTTGGAATTTACCTTCTGATATCAGGAAGCGGATTTGGAATAAGGGATATTCCCGGACGAATGTCTGATAGTATTCGAAATATCTTTTGCCTGCAGATGGCTGATAAGGTGGGATACATGGATGTACTCAGGACTTCACAGATCGAGATCACTCCTCAGGGTGGTATCGCTGGAAGAGGTCTTATCTTATCATCAGGACATACGCTTGAATTCCAGACAGCTCTTGCCTGTGGCGGAGATGAGCTTTCAAGGTCAGAAACGATACGTGATGTCCTTAAAATGCAGACAGGAAGCTATGATGGTCCTAAGGCGATGGCTATACCATTTATTCCTGATAAGCCGACATGGACAATGTTCAAGGAATCCTTAGTAAATATTGATGCAGGATTGCTTCCTATCGGTTATAATATTACAAGTGCACGTATTGAGAGTATAAACCTCGATATGACATATTTATATCTGATCAGCGGTAGGCCCAGAAGTGGTAAGACCAATCTTATACGTATCCTGCTTAGAGCATGTCAGATGAAAAATCCTATGGAAGTTACAGTATTTGAGACTTCCGGAAGGAAAGAGCTAAAAAGCGATGCTGAGAACATGGGCTTTGGATATGTATCAGACGTTAATGAAGCTGTCGAGTGGCTGTCAAACATCATTCCTGCCTTTAAGGAAAGAAACGCTATTAAGACAAGTCTTAAGGGCGAGGGCAAGAGCGATGAGGAGATACTTGGCGAGATCAGAAGTACAAGAAAACCTATCTTTGTTTTTATTGATGACCTTGTAAGTTTTGCGCAGATGATGCATGGCCTCGAAGGAGCGACACACAATCTGGCAGGTGCTATCACCAATCTCTTTGAGAAAGGAAACCTGCTGGACGTATACTTCTTTGCGACGTATGACGATGAAAAGAGGATAGATGCTGCCGGACTTTCGGTATATGAATCTTTTGTTTCTTATAAAAATGGTATTCATCTTGGTGGTATGGCTGATGCTCAGAGCATACTCAGATTTGACGGAATACCATATAGGAAGCTTACCGCTGCAGGCAAGCCTGGAAGCGGTGTGACATCATCTTATAGTGATAAGGGTTCAGTACAGGTTGTTATCCCGCTTGCATAAGAAGCGGATAGGACCTTATCTGAAATAATACGTTAATAATAATGAGGTTAAAATGATTTATTATCTTTCATTGATGGAAAGTAAATTAGAAACGCGTCTGTTAAAAGAGCTTGTTCCGTCATATGCGGCAAGATATACAGATGACTACTGGGATTATTGCTACACAGAGTTCCTGGCCGATGCTATCGAAAGGGTAGAGGCAGTAAACAAGCATGACTTTATTGCCTGGGATACTATGGTCAAAGGGGCAGGCAATCAGCTTCTTGAGCTTAGAAAAAGGAATCCTTCTGCATTCCTTTTACTGTTTGCTTCAGGAAGAACTAATCCAATGCTCTATGTAAGAGCCGGTATAGCACCTGATGCACTTGTGCTTAAACCATTTGAAGAGGAAGGCCTTAAGAAGGTTCTTGATGAGTCCTTTGAGCTTATCGCTGACAAGTTGTCCAAGACCAGAGGTCAGATGATAAGTGTTTATACAGGACACGCTCAGAAGTACCTTCAGCTCGACCTTATCGATTACATGGAAGCAAGAGACAAGAAGGTATTCATAAGGATCAAGGATCAGGAATACGGTATATATGGTACCCTTGATGAACTTATTGGTAAACTTCCCAAACACTTTATTAGGTGTCACAGAAGTTATGTTATCAATATGCTTCACGTAGACAGCATAGTATTGGCAGAGAATTATATTTTGATGAAGAATGGTGATCAGGTACCAGTTTCAAGAACATATAAGAAGGAAGTCAAAGAGTATGGAATTGAGAATGAATAGCGGATATATAATGAGCAGACTTGATCTTTCAGTCCTTCTTTTATCTGCAAAAAAGGACAGAATATGTTCACTGGCTCTGCCCAAGGCAAACGAAATAGATGATCTTCAGATGCTTTCAAGTGCATTCAAGCTTGCAAGAGACGGGCTTTTAGAAGTACCTGTCAATGAAGATGTGCTTGATGAATCTAAAAAAGACTCAGCAATGAGAGCTGATGACATACATCCATCAGAAGAAGCAATGGAATTCATGGAGCCTTTACTTAGTGCAGACAGAGTAATACTTCTGGTTCCTCATGATAAAGAAATGGATCAGAAATTCATTTACTGTTCTGATTCTAAAGTAACTTTAGTAGAAGCTGACAGCCACAGAGAAGACAGGATCAGACTTACATCTTTTGACAAAGATGGCTTTGAAGAATGGATCAGATATACATTTGATCTTGAAGAGAACCTTCCTGCATCAGAAGAGGCAAGTAATGAATACGTCAAGGCTGTAGATCCTGAGGATATCGAACGCGAGAATCTTAGAGCTATAAGAAGGATGGACCTTGTGGATCTTGAAGCATGGATGGAAGATGCCGGTAAGAGTTCAGGACTTTCTCCGGTATTCGCTATGTCATATATGCGAGGAAGCGATGGTGTAATGACCAAGTACAGCATGATGCTTCGCGGAAGATATGCAGAATGGTGCATTGAGTGTCCGGCAGGAGATATTCTTTCACAGGATGAAGGAATGGAAGTATGGCCGGCTTACGAAAAGATGTGGGCGAATATATGATACTTGTAGATTTGCAGGTTGTGTCGCTTGACAGGCATTATCAGTTCAGTCTGGATGAGTCCAAGAGCGTTCTTGAACTTATAACAGAGATCAAAGATATTCTGTGCCAGAAGGAACAGTGTGAAATGCTGGGAGAAGATGATGATCTCATGCTTTGTTCAGTGACGCAGAACAGTATTTTGAAAAAAAACATGACCCTTTCCGAGCAGGGGGTACGTAGCGCAGAGCGTCTATTGTTGTTTTAGGAGTTTATATGAGAGTAGATACAGATATCTTAAAAGAAGCAGCAGACAGCAGAGTAAAAATCTGTAAGAAGTTGGAAAACAGATCGCTGGAACTTCAAAGACTTATCAAAGAACTTGAAACCTATGATGGTCTCGATGATATTTGCAGTATGGCACGCGAGATTAATGCATGTTTGATCAAGGATATTCTGATGATCAGACAGGCAGGCATAGCTCTTCATAGTATATCAAGAATTTACGAAGATGGAGAAAAGCTTATTGCTGATCATTCAGACGGAACAGGCTTTATCATCAAGGGAAGAGAACTTGGAATTCTCAATGATCTTGAGCCTCTTCGTTCTTCCTATGAACGTATTGTTCGTGGTGACAAGCTTCAGAATGTAGGAGGAGAAGAAAATTGAGCAGAATAGTTGTAGATATAGATCAGCTCGTGCGTGATTCACGTTCGGTTTCTGAGCATTTTACAAGAATACAGAATTTAAGAAAAGACGAACCTGAGGACCTTAAACAGCAGGGAGATAATGTTGTTGCCGGCCTTGATGAGTACAGTCGTTGCATCCGTTTTGCTGCCGACAATTATAAAAGAATGCAAAGCGAAGTCCGTGATGTGATTTCTTCTATCAACATACAAGGAGATTGAGTAATAGTCTATGAGTAATATGAAAAAAGAAATAGAAGAATTAAAGAATACAGTAAACAGTATGAATGCTTACTGGAGAAGCGAAAGTGCAGATGTTCATCAGGATATTTTTGCAGATATCATTGATGAAGCACAGGATTATGCCGCTAAGTTTCCTGAAGTTACAAAGACAAGTGCTAAGACAGAAGTATTTGATTCTGATCTTTTAGACTGAAAATAGAGGTGTTTGTATGGCTGATAAAAATTCTATCACTCCTGAGCTTTTGAAAGACAGAGCTATGAAAATTGAAGAGCTTGCTGATTCTCTCAAAAAGGATGTATTATATGTTCTTGAGGAAAGTGATGAAAAAACATTTGATTCATGGAAGGGTGAAGAAGCAGACATGTTCCGCGTTAAGGAAGATGTTGTGATTGATTCACTTAAAGATGATCTTGAAAAGACAGTCAAGCTTGCAGAACAGATGAGATATCTTCTGTCTAAGACCGAAAGGACCTGATAATGATGATTATTGCTCAAAAATACTGGTATGTGCTGGTTGCTATTATAGTGCTTTTGATAGCATTTATTATAGTTTTACTGGTATATATTAAGAATAATTCTAATACAAAAAGTAAAAAAGCTGTTGTAAATACTAATGTACCCAAAAGCGGTATAGGTAAGAAAGCAGCTACAACAGATAACGTTCATCGCACCAAGTTTGTTGAAATAGGTGACAGAACATCAGGTGATACAATGCTTTTATTTGAAGCTCCATGTAAGCTTTGGATAAGCGATATCGACAGGCCTGAGGTCAAATTTGAAATGCCTTTGACAGATGCGGGTGTTTCTATAGGTTTTGATAAGAGCAATCAGGTATGTCTTGATTATGACGATACAGTATCAGGTGTACACTGCCGTATTTATCCTTCTGGAAGTAAGACATATATCGAGAATAAGAGCAAGACCAACCCTGTTATTGTTAATGGCCAGAAAATTGAAGAAAGCGCTGCGATCTATTCGGGGACTGAGATTATAGTAGGTAATATCAGGCTTAGTGTAAAATTTGCTTAAGCTGTATCGCAGTTGTTGGAGGAAGGCATAAATGGGGGTTATCAGATGTCCGCATTGTCAGGAAATGATACCTGATGACTTTGCACATTGTGGTTTTTGCGGTAAAAACGTTAACGTCAAAAATGAGAGTTATATGCTGCAGATCGGAACAGTTCTGCAGGATAGATACTATATAGGAGCAGCTATAGGTCAGGGTGGATTCGGTATTACTTATAGCTGCTGCGATCTGCGCCTTGATATGAAGGTTGCGATCAAGGAATTTTATCCTGAACGCCTTGTAAAAAGGGATACATCAGAATCTGATAATGTGGTTCTGATCAATCCGTCTAAAACTATAGTCTACGATCACGAAAAGAGCAAGTGCCTTCTTGAGGCACGTACACTTGGAGATTTTGCTGATGATCCGGGTGTAGTTAGAGTCAGTGATATTTTCAATCAGAACAATACAGTTTATATAGTTATGGAATACCTTGAGGGTATGACCCTTGAGCAGTTCCGTAAACGCAATCCGGATGTTGATTTCGATTTTTGCTATAAGATGCTTCATCCGGTTATCAGAGTCCTCGAACATATACATGAGAGAGGGCTTATTCATCGTGATATCAGCCCTTCAAATATCATGGTACTTCCGGATGGAAGAGCTAAACTCCTTGATTTTGGCTCAGCCAACCGCTTTGACAAGGAAGAAGATGATGATGAGATACTTGTTTTAAGACAGGGTTATTCTCCTATTGAACAGTATCAAAAAGGCGTGCCATCAGGTCCATGGACTGATGTCTATGCTTTTTGTGCAACCTTTTATTACATGCTTACAGGAGTTAACCCCTGCAGTGCTGATGACAGAGTTGTTGAAGATACGCTTCAAAAGCCATCACTTCTTGGTGCTTCTATTCTTGAAGGTCAGGAAGAAGCCCTTATGCATGGACTGGCACTTAATCTGAATCTTCGAACAAAATCCATGAAGCAGCTTGCAGATGAGATGGAGCTCAAAGTTCCTGTTGCAAAGCCTGATCAGTTTTCTAACCTTAAGAATCAGATCGAAAATAATATGATCGAAGGCTTCTCAGGAATGGTGGATATGTCAGGCGGTGCTAAGCCTTCAGACAATGCTACCAAAAAGACAGGACGAAAGAAAAAGATTATAATCCTTGCTGCTACGGTGGTGTTGTGTCTTTGTGCAGGTATAGGTTCTGTAATAGTATTTTCCCAAAAAGAGAGTACTCCCCAGATCACCACATCCTATATTGTTGAAGAAGGTGGCAGGATCCTTAACGAGAATGAAAATGTTAAACTGACTATCAATACAGAGGTCGACTATAGGACATATTATGGCGGCTATAGCGAGTATCCTGAAAGTTCTAAAAACGAAGAGACAGTAGAAGTGTGGTCTGGACAGGATGACTACATTTATTTAAAGAATACGAGTACTGTTAAAGGCGGATACATAGCTTACATGTTCCTGGATCATGTTAAGGGAGATACATATAAGCTGGGAAAGCGCGATTCAAGCGATTATTCCATTGATAATGGATATGAATCCTATATGATACCAATGTTTCTTAAAGCGTCATGCCTTAATGGAAGCATGACTCTTGCTGAGGATCTATCCAAGATCAATGGTAAGTACTGCTATATGATAAGTGGTGAACTTGGTTCTAAGACAATCCTTGAGATGGTAGATGAGCTCAATCTTTATAGCTGGCTTCCGGAAGATTATATCAAGTCACTTGGCCTGATTCCTAAAGCCAGTATTACAGCCTACTATGATAGCGAAAGTTATATATTAAGGCGTATTAGTATCACCATGTCAGACTTTGATTATGATAGCGTTGGCGAAATGTTTAATAAAACTAACGGTTATACTGGATACAGTTTTGACGAGATGACAGTTACTATGAATGTAGATTATACCTATGGCGAAAAAGCCGAGCTTAAAGGAACAGAAGCTAAGCGCTTTGACGATACCAGAGAAAGGATAGAAGAGGGCAAATCCATAACCTGGGCGTATAAATGGGGATATATCTGGAGTCTTAATGTTTTCTGATAAGAGAAAAGATAGATAATAAAAAGAAAGACCACAAAAAAGGAATTCATGGCCTGCTGGCTGTGAATTCCTTATAAAATGCCGGTGGCGGGACTTGAACCCGCACTGAGTTGCCCCAAACAGATTTTGAGTCTGCCTCGTCTGCCAATTCCGACACACCGGCGTTTGCAACTCCATAATAATAGCATATCGGGGCATATCACGCAAGGATAAAATTAAAGGAGATAGAAAATATGAAAGTTGATCCCAAAATGATACAGATGGCAGATATATATCACTTATCATTTATGACTAGAGTAAAGTACATATATCTTCCGGCGATGTTCCCGAATTTATACAAGAATAGGTTGGGAAATAAAGCTGGATCGGATACAAATAAAGAAGAATAGTAGTATAGAATCAATTAGTAATATATAATTACATGAAATACATAATAAGTACGATGTATATACAAATAAAAATCCAGAATAATGTCGTACAAAATAAGAAGGATAAAAACTTGCAATGACAATCGAAGCTAAGAATATTACTGTAAACATAGACGGAAAAACTATCCTTGATAATGTCACCTGGGAGATTAGTTCTGATGATACCTGGGCTCTGACAGGGCCTGAGGGAAGTGGAAAGTCAGCTCTTATAGACGTAGTCCTTGGCTTAAGAAGACCTGATAAAGGACATGTATCACTTCTTGGAGACTATAAATATGACAGAGTAAATGCTGGAGTTGTATTTCAGGAAGACAGACTTTGCGAGTATTTTTCTGCAGAAGAAAATATAGTATTAGTAAATAACAGATATTCTGAAAAAAGGGCTGGAGATGAGCTTAAGCTCCTTATCCCTGAAGAATATCTCGGCATTCCTGTTATGAACCTTCCAGGAGATATCAGAAGGCTAATCTGCATTGTAAGAGCCTGCTGTATTCCATCAGACGTACTTATTATGGACGAACCCTTCAGAGGCCTTACACCAGAGAAGAGAAAAGAGGCTATTAACTTTATCAAAGAGGCAGCAGGCCATAAGGGAATCGTATACGCCCAGAGAACTATGGAAGGACTCGAAGCATATAAGAATTTCAGATTGGGTTAGATTATGCCTTCAATACCGTTGCAAATATGATCATAAACCTCAGTTAAAAAAAGCTCGATATTACTAAGCGTCTTCTCCGCTTTCGTGGACACAATGTACTTCGCTTCGAAGTCGCTAAGAAATATCGGGCTTTTTTTAAAATCGGATTACGATCATATTTGTAACGGTCTTGAATTCTAAGCTAACGTTATTCCTTAAAAACTTATTTCTCAAACTTAGCACATCAACAAACTTTTTTTGAAGTGCGAAGTTTGAGCTTTTAAATTATTTTCCAGAGTACTGGGGCTTGCTGATCTCCATAAGTCCTACGACAGTACATACAGTTGCGGCGATAAAATCTGTAGCTGCTCCTGCGTAGAGGATTCCGTCGATTCCGAAGAATTTTGGAAGTAATAGAAGCAGTGGCAGAAGGAAAATAACCTGTCTTGTAAGTGAAAGGAAAATACCCATTATTGGCTTACCTATAGCTGAAAAGAAGTTAGAAACTATAGGCTGAATAAAGTATGTAAACAGGAACAGGTAGTATATTCTGATGTACTTAACACCAAACTCAAAGTATTTCTCAGATCCGCTTCCAAACATTGCGATAAGCTGGTGTGGGAATATCTGGAACAAAAGGAATCCCACGATACTGATAACTGCACCTGCTTTTAAAGCTCCAAACAAGGCTTCTTTAACTCTTTTATACTGCTTTGCACCATAGTTAAAGCTTGCGATTGGCTGAAGTCCCTGTGAAAGACCGATGACAAATGACATGATCATCTGCATGCTCTTTAAGGATACACCTGATACAGCAAGAGGTATATCTGAGCCGTATTCTGACAGACTTCCGTAATACTTAAGGCTCTTATTAAGTACAATTGCAAGAAGCATCATTGCAAGCTGGTTAAAGCAGTTAGCAGCTCCAAGAGACATTATTCTTAAGATGACACTTGGTCTTGGAATAAAAGAGGATATATCAAGCTTTACAGTTTTATATCTAGTAAGGTATACAGCGCCCATTACTGCAGAAATGATCTGTCCGATAATGGTAGCAAATCCAGCTCCGAACATTCCCCAGCCGAATATGAAGATGAAGATGTAATCAAGGATGATGTTAGTTATAGCACCAGTAAGGTTCATCTTCATTGAATATTTAGGGCTTCCATCTGCTCTTATTACGTGAGTAGCGCAAGAAGAGAAGATAAGGAATGGGAATCCTATTGCAGTAACTCTCAGATAGCTCTTTGCAAGTGGAAATACGTTTTCTGATGCAGCGAAGAATATCAAAAGGTCTTTGCAAGTGAATTCCACGAACAGAGCCAATATCGAACCTATAAAAAAGGCCATAAATGCTGCATTTCCGATATAATATTTAGCACCGTCTTTTTCGCCTCTTCCCATTGCAAGATTGAAGTTTGAAGCTCCGCCTATTCCAAACAGGAGTGCGCAGGCAATACAGGCAGGAACAAGTGGGAATACGACAGTAGTTGCTGCATTACCAAGCTCACCGATCTTCTGACCGATAAAGAGCTGATCGACTACGTTATAAAGAGAGCCAACAAGCATAGCGATAATACTTGGTATGGCGAATTCCTTTAGAAGTGAAGAGATTTTCTTAGTCCCCAACGGGTTTTGCATGTTGTTTTCCATGGTACTTTTTTCCTTTAAACATAGATATAGGTGCCTTGGTCTGAAATTGTAAATTCAAACTTAGACACCTAGACTATTATAGATTTTCTTCACTTAAAATATCAACAAGAAGATGATAATATTTCAGATGGAATTGATTCCACTGAGTCCTATAGCCCAGCGACTCAAATAGCATTATGCACTCTTCTCCGGTGATATCGGTAAAAGAAAAAACGATGAGCGATAATATATCGTGATCCTTGAGCCATGTTCTGAAAATCTTGGCTTCATCAGGGATTCTTTGTATTTGGTTGTATACAAAATATGTTTTCTTATCCGGAAGGATGTCATCCCGGTATTTATCAAGGAAAGCGGCTTTTTCGTCAGATAAAGCATCGTTTTCATCTGACTTGACAGTGCCTGCGGACCAGGCAAATTTCCTGGGAGTTCCCTTAAATATTTTGATACTGTTTATATTACAGACACTGGCAAAGCTATCGAGAACTGTCTGGACAGGTATAGGAAGACCATGCTTTTGCTGATAGATTATATCGATCAGCATCTCATCGGGAGACTGTTCATTTCTTTTTGAAAGCTCAGATCCAATGAGATTCTTGGACAGGATCTCCTCAACCGGAACATGTCTGTCTTTTTCATACATGATATATCTGTTCCTGCCCTTGGATTTGGCCAGATAGAGGCAGTAGTCAGCTACGCGCAGAAGGTCATCATAATTGAGGGCATCCTGAGGGAAGGTCGCCGAACCAATGGAGAGCGTAAGAGGAGTGTCATCGGTAGGTCCTTTTCCCCTGAAAGCTGCATTGACGGAATTCTTGCATCCCCTGAGCCTTGCACGAAGATCCTCTTCGCCCTTAAGCTGCGTAAATACTATTAGGAATTCATCGCCGCCAAAACGTCCGACTTCTCCTGATTCTCCAACTTCATCAACCAGAATCTGTGATACAGTCTGAAGTACAACGTCACCAAACTGGTGACCGTATCTGTCATTTTCATTTTTGAAAAAATCTATATCGACTATAGCGATAGTAGTATTCTCGCCTGGATATTCAGCAAGCCTGCTCATGGCAAAAGAGGTGATGTCACTCTTGTTGGCTATTCCCGTAAGGGGATCAAAAAGCCTTGAGTGATCAGCGCTAAGGGACTGGTTATACTCTTTTTGGATGACACCTGCAATATAATCAACCGAAAGATCAGTGTATACAGCAGCTCCTTTGAACACAGTTCTGCTGGCAGAAGAGCTGGTGGACAGAATGTCTCCATCTATGGAGGATTCGAATCTTCCGGTCTTGGATCTTAATTTTGCAAAAAAATCCTGAATCTTATCCCGCTGGTCAGGAGGAGTTTTATCCAGAATGGTATCTTTAAGCTCTTCAACATAGTAGTCGCCGTTTTTAAGAAAACTTCTTTCGGCACCAAAGAGCTTGATGTTTTCAGTTTTTACATCGTATAGGAAAAAAATGGAGTCGATCAGTTTAAAAACAGCAGAGTTGAAGCTGATCTTTTTGGTAAGCTGATTGTGCTCCTTGAGAAGCATGGAAAGTTTCATGAGCCTGAGCACAAAGTATCCATCAGATCCATCGCTGCGAAGCTGGGCATAAAAATACTCGTCTTCGCCGTCTTTGAGAAGTCTTATAACAAACCATCCATCGGTACTTTTTGCTATAAATCTTCTGAATCTGACTGCATCATCATAAGGCATGTGATCTTCAATGGGAGAATGGTTGTCTTCTTCGAGGAATTTATACATGTCCGGATCAGTTGAAACAACCCTGTGATCATCCTTTGAGATCAAAAGTTCATGGTACTTAAGTTCCTTCATTTGTCACGTATAATCCAATCATGTTAGAAAAGTGATTGGATTATTCCTTTCTCCCAGG
>CAMVNV010000017.1 GCA_947168935.1 uncultured Butyrivibrio sp.
ACCATATTCTCACCCCAGTCCGTAACAAACCAGGAATAGTTCACATACCAGTCAAGAGTTATAACACCCGTGTCTGCAGCAGGTACATTTTCCCCCTCACCTGCAGCATCTGCGCATCCGGCTAGCATGATAAGTGCTGATAAAAGAATATTAAATTTCCCCCAAATATGTTTTTTACCCACTTTACACTTATCCTTTCATTAAACAGCTAAAAAACAGATAGATTTGGCATAATTATATCATGTGTAGAGTTTCACTCATCAATAAAAGCTGCCACCTAAGTGACAGCTTCTATTGGCCTTGTTTTTATTCTTTAACCGCACCTGCTGAAATACTACTGATTATGTATCGCGAGAAGAAGCAGAACACAAGCAGGATCGGTATAACAGATATAGCTACTGCAAGGTATGTAGCACCCTGGTTTCTGGCAGCATCTATGGATGCACGAAGGGTTGCCATCATAACAGGGAGTGTGAATTTCTCATTCTTGTTAAGGATGATCATTGGTAAGAGGTAGTTATTCCAGTTGCCAATGAATCCCATGATACCCATAGTTGCCATTGCAGGTGATATGATGGGAAGAGCAATCTTGTGGAAAGTATATATCTCAGGTGATCCGTCAATTCTTGCAGCTTCTACCAAAGACGGAGAGAGGGATGAGAGAATATACTGTCTTAGGAAGAATACTGTTCCCGGAGCTGCAATTGCAGGCACTATAAGAGGTATATATGAGTTAACAAGATGAAGCTTTGTACACAACTGATAGAAACCGATAAGTGACAACTGTCCTGGGATCATCATGAATGTGAGGATCGCACCGAATATAACCTTGTTACCTTTAAACTTGTACATAGCAAGTCCGTATGCTGTAAGAGCTGAGAAATATGCTCCAAGGAGCGTAGCAGGAACTGCAACTAATACACTATTGAACATACCTCTAAAGAGATTGAAGTATCCAAATAGTATATCCCAGTTCTCTTTAAGGTGAGTTCCGGGTATGAAAGTAAATGAACTTGATATTTCAGCTCCGCTTCTTGTTGCATTGACTATCATGAGAGTGAAAGGAAGAAGACAGGTTGCAGCAAGGATTATGAGAAGTATATACAAAATGCCTTTTTTAATAGTAAAACCCATATCACTTCTCCTTTCTGTTAAATAATTTGATCTGTAACAGTGATACTGACAGGATGATTAAAAACAGTGCATATGCTATGGCAGATGCAAAGCCTGTCTGTACAGTACCTGAAGTAAATCCAAATTTGTACAGGTACATCATTACTGTCTGAACTGAACCATAAGATGCTGTAGCCGGATTCACCATAAGGTATGGCAGATCGAACATCTGAAGTCCGCCGATAAGGGATGTGATAGCTACATACATCATGATAGGCTTTATAAGAGGAAGAGTGATCTTACCAAAGATAGTCCATCTGCCTGCGCCGTCAATAGCTGCTGCCTCGAAGTAGTCCTTGGATATACCCTGAACACCTGCCATAAGCATGATGAATGAGTTACCAAACCACATCCAGGACTGGATAACTGCAATAGTAGGTCCTGCTGTTGCTGAGTTTCCGATCCAGTCAATAGGAGCATAATGTGCTCCAAAAAGCTTATAAACCTGATTAAGCAAAATATTAAAAGTACCAAATCTCCAGTCCAAAAGAGTACTGAAAAGAAATGCTACAGATGTTGCCGCGATAAGATTGGGAAGATAATACACAACCCTGAATACTGAAAGACCTGCCATCTTGTATTTGACATCACTAAATACCATCATAAGAAGGAATGCAAGTCCCAGCTGAAGTACAATGTTGACAGTCCAGATACGAACTGTGTTCCACAGTGCTATCCAGAAAAACTTGTCTGTCACAACTCGAGTATAGTTGTCAAGTCCGATAAAATGAGCCTGTCCCATAACTTTAAGATCTGTAAAACTCAGATACAGAGTACGAAGAACAGGATATACGCTGAAAATAAGAAATACTATTACGAAGGGAGCTACAAATGCGTATCCCCAGTTGTTATATGCAGTTAGTTTGCTTCTCTTTTTATTGATCTTACTCATAGTAACCTCGATTCTTTCTGTTTTAAAAAACCGGAGAGAGGATCGATATTGGCACATTTCTACGCCACCAATATCGAACCGTTAGTCTCTCCGGCGTGTTGTCTTTTAGCAGAAATTACCTTGTTACTGTGATATCAGGATATGTAGATTCAATTGTGTCATAGAAGGTGTTAAGAGCTTCTTCCTTAGTAGCCTGGCCGGTCTTGATAGCTCCGATTGCCTGACCCCATGCATCGCCGATAACCTTGTCATACTTAGTTACCTTAGAATAATCGATGCCTTCAGCCTGCTCAAGCCAGAAGCTGTAGAGCTTCTCACCGCCGTATACTGCGTTCTCGTCATCCTTGTGCTTGTCAAGAGCAGAGATCAGTGATACTGTGTCACCTTCAGATGTCTCGATCCACCAGTCAGCTGTCTCTTCGTTAAGTGTGCAGAACTTGATGAAGTCCCAAGCAAGTTCTTTTCTCTCAGAAAGGCTTGAGATACCGATGTATGTACCGCCGCCAAATCCGTAAGCAGGTCCCTGGCATACGCCCCATTTACCTGATGTCTCGCCTACGTTGTCTCTCATTGTAAGAACGCCCCATGAAGGAAGGCCGAATGCGAATACTGTTGTCTTCTCAAGATCAGCTGTAGCCTCTTCGAAAGCTTCTGCATCCCATACGTTAACTGAATCATCTTCGTAGTTCTGGATCTCAGCTGTAAGGATCGGAACCTCTCCGCTCATAGCCTGATACCAAGGTGTTGACCACTGGTTAGCATAAGCTGTAAGGTCGTCCTGATAAAGTGAGATTACAAGATCCATATAATCAAGTCTTGCCTGTGATACGTTAAGTGCTCCGTCTACAACCCAAGCGCTGTCACCTGAGAAATAGTTGATCTCAGAGTCAGAAGCGAAGATTCTGTAGCCTGCATCCTTAAGTGTGTTAGCTGTATCAAGGATTGTTCCATAATCTGCAAAATACTTGCCGATCTCTTCAGGATCATCTGTTCCGAATACTTCTGTTGCAATATCTCTTCTATAGTAGATTCCTGCAGGTGTGATCTGATATGAGATAGCTCTCTGAACGCCATCTGCATCCTGGCCGACTTTCCATACATAATCTACGATCTGGCCTTCATAATCCTTAGCTCCAAGCTCGTCAAGATCAGCAAAGAATCCATTATCATAGAAGTCTTCAAGCATCTGAGGCTCACCTACGATGATATCAGGCTCTGTCTCGCCGCCCATAAGAGCTGTCTGAACCTTTGTAGGATAGTCACCCGGCTCGATAACAACTGTCTCAACTTCTGTACCAGTCTGCTCTGTGTATCTTTCAGCAAACTGCTTAAGGTCAGATGCAAGTGTCCATACAACAAGCTTCTCGCCATTTGATGCTACTGCTTCACCGGAATTCTCTGTACCTGTTCCGTTGCCTGCACCAGTCTTGCCATCAGATGATCCGGCGCATCCCACCATAGAAGCAGCCATAGCACCTACTAATGAGATTGCCATTAACTTTTTCAACTTCATAAAAATAACCCTCCTTGTTAAAGCACGTTTTGTGTTTATGCTTTGATTATAGGAGGGTTATAGGTGTCAAAAAATTATCCAAATTTTAAAATGGTGTCGTTTTTTTATATAACAAGATGTCAGCTAAAATCTGTTTTGGTCAGATCTTTTGGTCAAAATAGACATATAAATCTTCTATCTGTTAGTCAATATATACATCTGCCTTCTTGTAAGCACCATTTCTAAGTAACACAGCAGCATCATTTCCAAGAAGATGACCTTCAAATTCTTCCTGGGAGCCTTCAGCGTCTGTAAGAACTATTCTGGAAATCTTGTATTCACCTGGTATATAATCTCTTACGCTTCCAAGGTGATATACAATATCAGTCTGTCCCATGAATCTTGCACTTACAACTTTGTCGCCATAATCTGGTATAAGATATGAAGGAATAAGAGGACTTGGCGCAAATACAAGCTTGCCTCCTTCAAACTTAAATGGACTACTACCAAACATCATGATCTTCCACATACTCATAAATTCTATGGTAGATCCGCTAAGTCTAGCTACAAAGCCCTTACCATGGATATTATCATTAGGGCCTGCACTACTTGCTATAAATGAAGAGTTCTCATATATGCTTCTTCCATATATAGACGGATCCATAAAGGGAACAAGAGCTGTGCGAAGATCTTCTATATACTCTTTGTATAAGCCTGATCTTACAAGTTCCAGAAGGTACTTATACTCCATATGCAGCCATATTGACTCATTTTCAAGCCATCCTGGAGTAAAGCATCTGCATCTTCCAAGTTCATAAGAAGCTTCTGATAAAGGTGCATTTATTTTATACATCTTAAGCTTCTCATCATAAAGGTCACTATTTTTGATCCTGTCATAAAGTGATCTCTTCTTATCAAGATCCATGGCTGTCTTAAGATATCTTACAGGGCCTTCTAAGAAAAGAGGTACCATGTTGACCTTAAATGATACAGGATGTATACCCTCATCGTCCTTGGTATAATCTGTCACATCGAAGTAGAAGTATGTAGGACATATACCATCTCCATATCCTATTGCCTTCTCAATACCCTTGTCCACGATCTCTTTAAATCTTGTAAGAACTTTGGCAACTTCATCTGCTGATGTTCTTTCTACAACGCCGTCTATATTTTCAAATACATCATCCCAGTACTTCTCTTTCCTGTCATTGGCAAGGTTCCAGTAGGATGCACCATCTCCAAGGTCATTGGATATATTATAAATATCGCTTACAAAATCCCACAGCTCTTTAAAGATAACAACGTCTTCGCCGCATCCCTTAAGACTATCAATAGTCCATGCAAGCATCCTTTCAAGCTCATAGCTTTCTGCCATGGAGGATCCAAGAAGTCCCGGAAGACCGTTAAGTGCATCATACCAGCCTGGCTTGCCGCCTTCCATCTCAACGCCCATCTGCTCAGGATCAAGTGCTGCAAATTTGGTAGTGCACAACAGTATCAGCTTCTCAAGAAGAGTTCCTTTATAGATAGAGCCATCTTTGGTTCTAAGTTCCTTCCCTGTATCCTGTCTTACAGCAGCTGTATCAAGTGCATAATACTGCCTTACGCCGCCTTCTGTTTCTTCATAACGCTTTGATCTTTTATTAACTTTCTTTTGTGAGGCAAAATAGATATAGTCCTTCTCAAAAAGAAGGTCGCTGCGCTTCTCCGGATAAAGTGACAGGTACTCTTCTACAAGGTCAAGGTTGTAGGTCCAGTGATCTGACCAGTAGCCCTCTCCAAATGATGCATTAACATCAGCTGTGCTATTATCCATAATCTTGTCAAAAAGCTCTCCATCACATACAAGTGACAGTCTTCCGGGTGTGAAATGCTTATCTTTTACAGCATCATATATAGTATTTCTAAACTTCTCTTTATTAAAGCTGTTTTTATCAAACTTCTCTTCATCAGATATATCATCATCAAAAAAGTCTTTAAGGCAAGCTTCCTTACAATCTATATGGCCTTCTTCTATCTTAGAAATATAGCCTTCTAATATATCTTCCAGAACAACCCTATCTATACTATAAGTAATCTTCTCTATACTAAGAGGATTGTAGCCATCTGTCTGTATCAGAGAGTAGAACATCTTGATACCTGCTCTGTCTGTATATGGAGCAAAAAAGCTATCAAGTCTTCTGTTCTGATTGACATCCCTGAAGTTACCATTGCCCTGAGAATAGAACTCAGGAGACATGGCAAAATAGTTATATTCTCTTTCAAGATCTCCATGCTTTCTAGAATACACGTAGAATACTTTATTATCTCCGATCTTAATAGGAAGACCGCCTCTAAGGACATTGTCCATAAAGGTGTATCTGGTGTATTCATCGAAGTTCTTGTCACCAGTCTTAGTCGCAACTATATCTGTAAGTTCATCTGTAAGTTCTATAGCGCGGTCAAGCTTATGATCAAAGAACTGCGGAGTAAGTCTTGTAAAGGTATTATTAGAAGATGCGCTATTTTCACCGAGTTTATCTTCTGATAAGAATCTCTTAAGTACAGACACTTCCTCAACCTGACCTATAAGCTCATAGATGCAGGTGCCTTCGCCCTTTGAAAGCCTTACCTTTTTAGCAAAAAAGCTTGATGGTATAAGATTAGATCTACTCTGCTTAGTGTTAAGTACGCCCTCAAGACCTCCTTCTATAAAGTTAACAGGCTTTGAAAGGCTGTTATCATAGCCAAAGACTGCGTCGGGGTCTATAACAGGCTTTAAGTAATCGCCCTTTTCATCTATTGCAAGAGAGAAGTTACCACCTGCAACTGTTATGACACTTGCTGTATCTTCCATGCTGGCTCTTACTCTATAGAATGAGATATTCTCAAAAGGCTCTTCCACCTGCATCCAGGCTTTGGAGAGTTGTGCCATGTTCTTCATAGAGTCAAGTGATACTCCGTAAGGGATAAGGGCAGGCATACCGTCTATAATCTCGATTTCTTTATCTTGATCTGAGATATTCTCAATGCATACCTTTCTGACAAGGCCACCAATCTTCTCTTCCGGAAGGACGAAGTAGGTGACTTTGGTCCTAAGGCCTGTATCAGCATTGTCTTCTTCTATAGACAGGGTATTGGCTCCAACTAGCATCTTGTGGGCATTGTCTTCATCTGCAAAGCTCTCTGCAAACTTATCGCCTGATTTTATAAATGTTCTAAAGCCTGTTCTCTTAACATTCTGGTAAGCTGTATGTGCCGGGTAGAACTCCATGATGGCGTGGTCTTTGTTGTCTACTCCAAAGCTTACGACTCCCTGGCCTCTGTTGACGTAGTAGCACCAGATCGGGATGCCTTTTATGCCGGCGATTCCCGGAAGGAAGCTCGCAAAAGTCGTTTTCTTTCCATAACTATCTATAACAAAATTCTCCATGATTCCTCCTGAATGTGTGTGGTCGTTTCAGTCCGCAAGTCCGGGAGCTTAAGTGGTCCATTTGGGCTGACGCTTTCGCTCCGTGAAAAACGTAACGGTACTAAGGGGGCAAAGTACGCCCCCTAAGTGCCGACGTTTTTCAAGGCAGCCCAAATGGACCACTTAAGCTCCCGGACTTGCTGGGTTTTGAAAACATTTACTGTATTTTTTTATTAGCGCTTTAGTTCTTTATCTAAGCGCTACTTCTATTTGGGCTTTAGATTTTTATCCGAGTACTACTTTTATTTGTGCTTTGGCTCTTTATCTTAGTACTACTTCTATTTGTGCTTTGGTTCTTTATCTTAGTACTACTTTTAGTTGCGATTTGGTTCTTTATCTTAGTACTACTTTTAGTTGCGATTTGGTTCTTTATCCCAGTACTACTTCTATTGTATTTCTTACGTTTAGGTCTAATGCGTCTATAACGTTCTTGCCTATAACCGCTTTAACTGCGCCATTTTCAGGTTTGACGTTTTTGCCTGCGACTTTGCATTCTTTGATGTGGTACTGGCCGTGGTCTAGGTGGGCGGGGTTTATGATTTCTATTCTTAGGGGGCGGAAGGCGTATTCCAGTTCTATCTGGCATCTTCCGTTTTGATCGAACTGTTCTTGTAAGAGGCCTGGTTCTATTACTAGGTTGCCGTACTCTCCTTTTATTCCGAACATATTCATGGTTACTGTCATGAGGTACCAGCTGGCAGCTCCTGTGAGGTATCCGTAGAGTCCTTTTCCATGTCGTCCGAAATATTCGGGGATTCCGGGATAGATCTTCGAGGTGTCATAGTCTGAGCTAAGTTCATATAGGGCTTTAAGTGATTTATATCCCTGCCTTGCATAGCCTCTTTGATACAGAGCGCTTGCGTACATGACTGCCATGTGGCTAAAGACTGCTCCGTTTTCTTTTTCTCCGAAGGCAAATCCGAACATGCGTCCCATGTCAGTCTTGACAAGGCCAAAGTCTGTATTGAGTCTGTATCCGCCTGCGTCCTTGTCAAAAAGGAGCTTATCTGCGCTCTTACATATCTTCTCTATCTGGTCATCTGTTGCTGTGCCGTTCATGATGGAGAAGACCTGGCCTGTGAGCATCATATTCTTATGTCCGGGGATCGAGAGATCTAAGGCTCTTCCGCTGTTGTCATAATAGCTGTTGTACCAGCCAAGTTTCTCTTCATTGTAATCACACTGTTTCTTATCATCAGGATTTGCAGTATCAAGTTCTGTATGATCTTCTATCCACTCATTGTGTCTTATGTGGTTTATGATCCACATTCCTTTATGACGAAGGTTTGATGACAGGTTCCTTATATCTATACCGATAGTATTACCTGTGATATCTCCGGATACTTTTGACAGGAATCCTTCCAGTATATTTTCTTTACTTTTGATATCCTCATAGATATTTTCATCATCTACAAGAAGGTCTCCAAGTTCTTCAAATACGTATACCTTGTCACCAGAAAGCTTACCTGATTCCAGCATATCTGCAAGGTGAACAAGGTTTCCTGCATAGGCATTTGCAAATGTTACGCTTTCGCCTCTATCGCCTGCCATATCCAGAGCATCATTCCAGTCTGCATCTCGTATCTTTATGATATTGTGCTCGCCAACTTCCCAGAAAGATGAAAGATTTTGAAGGAGTATGTGCTCTAAGACGCTGCCTGTATACTTGTCTCCATTTACCTGTCTAAGCGCATTGTCATCTCTTGTAAGCTTAGGATTAACTTTACGTCCTCTAAAGATCTGCTTGTCACAAAAGTATCCGCACTTCTCGTTTAAAAATTCTATATCTCCTGTCTGGTCTATATAGAGTCTTGTTGTTATAAATGGCCATACGCCGTGATCCATCCATACTCTTGTGATTGAGTTTCTGTCAGCTTTGAACTCGCCGGGGCCATCTCCTATGATCGTTGCATTGGTTCCATCTATTCTGACTCCCTGATAGTTACCAAGCAGCATCTGCCTTACTCCGGAAGGGTCCATAAGAAGGAGTGCAAGGCAGTCCTGCCACAGGTCTCGCCAGCCTCTGCCACCTTTGCCATAGTCGTGGTGAGGAAGGAAAGAGCATCCGAATATCCTTCTAAGTTCCGGCTGATAAGCTACCCATCTCATGAAGCCGTCGAAATATGCATCACCAGTTGTTATCTTGATATTGACCTTACTGATCCAGTAGCTTCTGGTTCTTTCAAGGCTTTCATATACTTTGGAAGGCGTAGCCAGATCTTCTCTGACCTTTCTAAACTCATCATCTTCTTTGTAAATACCTGCATATACTATGTAAGTCTTATCTTCACCGGGCTTTAGGTGCACCTTTTCAAAACTTATGGCACCTATTATCTCCTGGCCGCTTGCATCCTTACATTCGTGGAAGTTATGGACTGCCACTTCCTCATCCTTCTTATCTGATATAGCCTTATTACCATCACGATCACCAAGTGGAATATCAATTATATACTTATGATCGTCATCACCAGATACTGACTTCCTGATAACATACTCCGGCCAGTCGGGAGTTCCGTCTCCGATGAAGTCGTCAAGTACAGGTACGACCTTAACAGGATTCTCTACAAGTTCTTTACTTCCTATGCCGTATCCTTCTACGAAGTATCTGCTGTCTGCCAGATTGTGTCCTCTCTCGTCAAAAGACAGAGTTGGCGCATCTATTATGCCCTTATCTGTGATATATGTCCTTCCAAGAAGTGATGTTACATGCCTGTGGTCTCTTAAGTTGTCAGCACTTCTTCCATATACAGGGATAGCCGGTATGAAGGTTATGTCCATATCCTTATCACCTGCATTTGACAGCTTCACTATATGAACTTCAACGTTTTGATCGTATGGAACGAATGAAGTTATCTCTGACTTAATACCAAGTTTTTTATTTTCTCTTTCTACCTTGTGCCACATGAATCCGGCAGTGACCTTACAAGGCTCCCTGTCATCAGTTAGCCTATCTACATTCTGTGATGCACTGCTGCCGTTTGCAGACCATGGCGCCCCATCAACAAGACACCAGAAATTCCTGGTAAGTCTGTTATTATTAAGGTTCTCAATGCTCATGGGTTCCAAGAGGAAGTGGTTCTGATCGATCTTGGAATCACCGGACAGAAGGGGTGTCACGCAGCTCTTAAGGCCGCGCTCGCTTGCAAGCGGAAAATACAGATTGTTACAAAGATCCGCATCCTCAAGCTCAAATGTTCCGTTTTTATCAAGGAATTTAACTTTATTCATTCATCTCCTACCTTTTTCATAAAGAAACGATTATTTGCAAACCTTCCCAATTGGTTCCTTATCATAATAAAAAAAAGAAACCTTATTATTTAGGCTTCTTTTTTTCAAATGGTGTTATTTTTTTATTAAAAATTGACACTTGTAGGCATTTTTAATCTTCAGCAAAGAGAGGATATTCGCTAAGAACAACTTCCTTATTTTTCTTGTTGTAGGAAGGGGCAAAGATGAAAATCCAAAATACTACACAACATACAAAGACGAGCATAACATCTGACCATGCAATTGTATTGTTCTGAATAACTTCAGGATTGATGACTCCTCCGGATCCTATTGTCAAAAAGTTGTTGTTAATGAAGTGTATAAGCGTAAGTGCCCATATATTCTTAGTCTTCATATAAGCATATCCATAGAATATTCCAAATGCAATACATGCAACGACCTGCCTTACGAGCATTTGAGGACCAGATTCTCTTGTGTAAAGCATAAAATCCAATCCAACATGCCACAACCCCCATACTATGCCAAGAATTACAACGCCTGCGCGAAGGCCATATTTTTTCTGTAAAATAGGTTGTAAATAATATCTCCACCCATATTCTTCACCCAAATAACCTATGAATGAAATTGGGAATATAGCAAGAAGAAAAGCCGCCGAACGTATATAACCAACATTAAAAATCGACATAGTAAAATTAGTTATTATATCTCCATCTGCACCATAGAAAAGGATTTGAAGAATAAGACTAATGTACATTTGTCCATAAAACAAAACTATGTAAAGAGCAACAAATAAAGCCGAAAGACGAACATTATTTCTACTAAGGCCTATCCTTCTTCTCTTTTCTTTTCCACAAGCCCAGAACATAATGTAAGCTATGAGATTTCCTGCCAAAAGGATATAATTCAATATCAAATACACGCTGTATGAAATCTTCCCGGTAAAAGCAACTGGCAAAAGGGTGACTAAAACTGTTGCTGCAGAAACAATCAGAAACAAGATTATGCTTATTCTTGGAATCTTTTTTTCTTTTTTTCCAAACAATAGATACCCCAAAAATACACCGCATGCAGGATAAGTCATCTGAGCCGTTGCAAATCCAGAGAGATCTTGTCCCAATTTATACCCTATCCACATGGGGATGCACATAAGAAGATCAAAGCCAAACGCGATCGCTATAAATATAATTAGTCTCTTTTTTTCTACTGTATTCATTGGTATACCCCATTTCGCATTAGTTCAATCAACCACTTTGATCCTGGATTTTTCGAGCTCTGCTTTGAAGTATATTGCTGCGAATAATTCAACAATGCACTGTACTCCAAGTGCAAACATAAGAACTATTTTTACTCGAAACGGAGTAAATACAACGTTTTCACCAGTAAAAAATGTTACGACCATCACCAAAGGACCGTATCCGAACAATGTCCAGGCTGAAACGGCTTTGGCTTTGATCATAACATCCTTCATTTCCTTATCATTCCTGTATTTGATGTTATTACACATATTGTATAACACCAATGCTATAAGTGCCGCCATTGCAAAAAGCATGAAACCAAGTAAAACTTTCTGACTGATCATTTTTCTCCTCCTATTAGTTCAATAATGTTTATTGGTTACTAATAGGATTCTAGCAATATATTACCTCGATTCTTAAAGTAGTCCTGAAATGCCTTATTTTGATCTTTTTCGTATGGAGTATGTTTATTCACGACTTATTTTGCCAACTTTATTCAGGTCATGTATTTTCTATTTATTGGAATAGTCATGCAACATCAGTATTATGCTTAATAATCTGTTTTTAAGTCCAACTTTCTTAGTCCAGATGATATTTATTGAAATCGGCATCCAAAAACCTCATCTTTTAAGTAGTTTTTTTATTTTAATTACAAAATAAATAGTATACAATATTTACACTGTGATTTTTGTTTTTTGCTCCGAGGTTTTTATGCTAAACATATATATTTGCGAAGATGATAATAAGCAGCGTGAACTCATCACTGAATACGTCAAGAATGCTATCCTGATAGAGGACTATGATATAAACCTTAGATTATCAACAGATAATCCTCATGAAATATTATCCGAAATGGATAATACCAATGGGATAGGTTTGTATTTTTTAGATATAGATCTTAACTATGATATAAACGGCCTTACTTTGGCTCAGCAAATAAGGCATAAGGACCCTAGAGGATTTATAGTCTTTATCACAGCTCATTCAGAGATGTGTTATATGACCTTCACCTACAAGGTTGAAGCCATGGATTTTATCACTAAGGATGACGCAGATAATCTTAAGTCCCGTATTCACCAGTGTATAAACAGTGCATACGCAAGATATTCAGCATCCGGCAATTTTGCAAGCCGTATGCTTATCGCCAAGCTTGGAGACAAGGAATACTGCATTCCTCTTAATGAGATCATTTATATCGAAACGTCTCCTACTCCGCATAAGATAATCCTGCATACCAAAAATAGCGCCCTCGAATTTAAAGGGCAGATAAAAGAAACCTTATCCACCCTTGGCAATCAGTTTATAATCTGTCACAGGTCAACTATCGTCAACAAAAACCATATCAAAGAGATCGACCTTAAGAATCGAACCTTGACTCTTAGCTGCGGTGATGTGTGTCCTATAGCTGTCAGATATCTTCCAGCTTTACATAAGTGCTTATCATAATTAATAAACCTCTCCAAAAGGACAATGCCATCTTAACTTAATGACATTGCAACTTTTGGGGAGGCTTTTTTATTCTTATGATCATGCATTTTCAATTACCAAAGTCTGAACAAAGTACTTATCCTTCATTTCGGTGATCTTATTTACATTTGTATATTCGCTTAGTATCTTAACTACGTTGCTAAGCCCTATTCCTCTTCCTTCGCCTTTAGTACTTACTGCATATTTTTCTGCGTCTTTGATTGATATACCTTTATTGATATAAGAGTTAGCTATTACTATAACTACTGCATTACTATCACGGACTACATTGAACTTAACTTCCTTATCCTTAGTCTCAAGAGCAGCTTCAACAGCGTTATCTATGTATATTCCAAGAACTCTCGTAAGATCTAATACTTTCATGGATATATCAGGAATATCTTCCATAATGTCTACAAAAAAGTCTACTCCCTGATTTATTGCATTTATAAACTTAGCAGATAGCATTCCCTTAATTGCCGGATCCTGAATCCTGGATAGCTTATGAAGATGATAATTACCCTTATTTATCTTTTCATTAGTAGGAAGAATCGACTTCTGATAATAGCTACGTAGTCCCTCAATATCACCACTATCGATAAATCCTGACATGGTTAAAAGCATATTTGAATAATCATGTTTGAAGGATCTGAGCTCTTCATACATATTTTCAATCTGAGATGTGTACTCTAGAAGATTTCTTTTACTTTCTTCTTCTCTCTGGGCTATCTTACTTTTCAGTTCAGCCCTGGATACTGCAAAGAACAAAAGCACAAAGACCAAAAGTGCTGCAAAATCTATAAAGATATAGAACATAGTAGTTCTGATATCCAAATCAAAAAATCTAAGCTGCCAACCAATATATAAATATAAAAGAGTTACTATAGAAACGATAATAACTATTGTCCAGATAAGACTTTTTGATTCTCTAACACTAATTTTTGTACTATAAAAATTAATCGCTTTTCGCACGACTAACGAAACAATAATTATTACTATCTGTAGCAACCATAAATTCGGACTAGTCCATGCAGTTCCAATATTAACACCCAAAGGAGTAAGCATACAGACATTGACCAGATAATTACAGAAAACACACAAAACATATGATCCGGGAACTAAAATAAGAGATAATATGTCTCTTCCAAAACAAAAGAATACAACTATCATCGTTGCAGGAAATAAGTATATAACCTGAGTTTCGGAATACGATCTAAACATAATAGCCATATACACAATTGACATTAGTATACAGCTTAATAATCTGTTTATAAGACCAACTTTCTTGGTCCACATTATATTTATTGATATTGGCATCCATAAACTGGACAATATTAACTCTGCATCAGGCATGCAACAAAACCTCTTTTTTTATTTGTGAAAAAAATCATATACAGCCTGAGCCTCTTTTTCTCTGATCTCAGGAACATTTAAAAGCTCTTCCATAGAGGCATTCTTGATATCCGTTATGGACTGGAAATCCCTCATTAAGGCCTTTCTTCTGGCTGGTCCAATTCCTGGTATATCATCAAGAACAGACTTAACCTGGGATTTGCTTCGAAGGGATCTGTGATACTCGATCGCAAATCTGTGGGCTTCGTCCTGAATTCTTGTGATCAGCTTAAAGCCTTCGCTGTGTCTGTCTATAGGAAGTTCTTCGTTGTTAAAATACAGGCCTCTTGTTCTGTGGTTATCATCCTTGACCATTCCGCATACAGGAATATTTATTCCAAGCTCTTCAAGAACCTGAAGACAGATATTGACCTGGCCTCTTCCACCGTCCATAAGGATCAGATCCGGGAATCTTGTAAAGCTTCCGTATCTTGCATCTATCTTACGAAGCTCCATGTCTTCTCTTTCTTCAAGACCGTGTAAGAGCCTTCTTGTGAGGACTTCATGCATGCAGGCGTAATCGTTAGGTCCTTCTACCGATTTGATCCTGAACTTTCTATAGTCACTCTTTTTGGGTTTACCCTTTTCAAATACTACCATGGAACCAACATTGGCAAAGCCGCTTATGTTAGATATATCATAGGCTTCCATCCTGACAAGATTCTTCATGCCAAGGATCTGCTCTATCTCTTTGACAGCTCCAATGGTACGACCCTCTTCACGTTTGATGCGCTCCCTGTCTTTGGAAAGAACAAGGGCAGCATTTTCTGAAGCAAGCTCCATGAGCTTTTCTTTCTGGCCACGTTCCGGAACTGTTATATACATGCGGCTTCCTTTTCTTCCGGAAAGCCACTTCTCTATTATCTCCTGATCTTCGATCCTTACGGGAAGCATCAGTTCTCTAGGAACAAAGGGCGTACCTGAATAGAACTGCTTAACAAAATCAAGCAGGATCTCTTCCTGAGGATTACCTCCTACATGGGTCATATAGAAATGTTCACGTCCTATAAGTCTTCCATCTCTAACGAAGAATACCTGAATTACTGCATCATTTTCATCAGAAGCGATGGCAATGATATCCTTGTCCTCCATGGAGGAGTCTGTCATCTTCTGCTTCTGGGCTACGCTCCTTACATCATTAAGAAGATCTCTATAGCGCGCCGCATTTTCAAAATCCATCTCCTCTGAAGCCTTGAACATCTTTTCTTCAAGGTCTTTTAAGATGACATTATAATTGCCTGACAAGAAGTCCAGTGCTTTATCGATATGCTCTCTGTACTCTTCCTGACTGACTTTACCCGTGCAAGGACCACAGCACCTTCCCATATGGTAGTTAAGGCAGGGCCTTTGCTGACCTATATCTTTTGGAAGGGACCTGTTACAGGTCCTAAGTCCGTATATCTTGTTAATAAGATCAATAGTTGTCTTAACAGCCTGAGCACTGGTGAAGGGTCCAAAGTATCTTGCCTTATCTTTTTTCATAAGTCTAGAAAAAAGAATCCTTGGATACTCTTCCTGAACTGTCACCTTAATGTAAGGGTAAGTCTTGTCATCCTTAAGAAGGGTATTGTAGCGAGGTCTGTTTTCCTTAATAAGGTTATTTTCAAGTACCAGAGCTTCAAGCTCTGAATCCGTGACAATGTATTCAAACCTGGCTATCTTAGATACCATCTGATCTATCTGCGGGCCACGTCCGACTATCTTCCTGAAATATGACTGCACGCGCTTATGTAGGTCGATTGCCTTACCAACATACATGATGACATCATCTGCATCATGCATTATATAAACGCCGGGATTATGGGGCAGTTTTTTAAGTTCTTCTTTGACGTCAAATCTGCTTTCTTCCATACATAACCTCATGTCTGGATCATTTTTAAACAAAATAGGAGACAGTAGTAAAGCCGTCTCCCATTTTAATATCTTTGAATTATTGTTTCGCCATATTAGTTGTTAGAGCCGTTGTCAGAGTCATCCGACTTTTTATCAGAATCAAAATCGTCCGGAACATGTGAAAATCTTCCGCCTGAGGAATGAGCTTCGCTTCCATCTTTCTTTTCATCAGACCACAGATTCTCTGGCTGGTTAGCCCAGATATATCCGCTGTCTTTATTAGAATCAAAGCCGCCTCTTCTTGTCAGGATGTCCATTGGATCAGGCTCTGATGGCTTATCGTTTTTATCCTTGTTAGCATCGCTGCCATAGAGAGTGCTTGGCTTTTGAACTTCGCTCGCCGGTTCTCCGCTCATCCAGCTATGTGCATCACTCATTGCTTCATCAAACGAACTCTTAGTCTTTACAGGTTCTGTACTTCCAGAAGTTGACAAGCTGCTTGAAGAAGTACTCTGTGATGATATAGAATCTGACGAGCTAGTCTGTGATGAAAAAGACTGGGAAGAAAGGCGGTCAATAGCGCTCTCTTTCTTGGGCTCTTCTACACCTTCGCCAACCTTGGCTGACTCAGGCCTTGTTGCATATATTCTAAGTCTTGACTGATTCTTCTCTTCTTCAGTAGGTTCTGCAAGACCTTCAACTTCTCGGTAGATTCTCATAAACTCTTTACCGGAGATGGTCTCTTTACTTATAAGGTGCTCTGCAAGACGGTCCATTGTAGACAGGTGAGCTCTGATGATCTCCTTGGCTTCCTCATAGCAGGATGCAAGAACCTTCATAACTTCCTTATCAACATCTGCTGCTGTCTGATCTGAGCAGTTAAGCTCTTTTCTTCCATCAAGGTAGCGGTTCTGTATAGACTCAAGCTGCATAAGTCCGAACTTGTCACTCATTCCGTACATAGTGATCATGGATCTTGCAATCTCTGTAGCCTTCTCGATATCGTTCTGTGCACCTGTTGTAACAGTGTTGAAAATAACCTCTTCTGCAGCACGTCCGCCAAGAGCTACAACGATGTCATCATGCATCTCGTCCTTGGTACTTAGGAACTTCTCTTCTTCAGGAACCTGCATTACATAACCAAGAGCTCCCATTGTACGGGGAACGATAGTGATCTTCTGTACTGGCTCTGTGTTCTTTTGAACTGCACTGATAAGAGCATGTCCAACTTCGTGATAGGACACAAGCTTACGCTCTTCTTTAGAGAGGATTCTGTCTTTTTTCTCTTTTCCCACAAGAACCTGTTCAACAGCTTCCATGAGGTCCTTCTGAGATACGTAGTCGCGCCTGCCTTTAACTGCGTTGATAGCAGCTTCGTTGATCATGTTGGCAAGGTCAGATCCAACCGCACCACTTGTTGCAAGTGCAACCTCTTCAAGATCAACAGTCTCATCCATCTTAACATCCTTGGAATGAACCTTGAGGATCTCAACACGGCCCTTAAGGTCAGGCTTATCAACGATAATTCTTCTATCAAAACGACCCGGACGAAGAAGGGCTTTATCAAGGATCTCAGGTCTGTTAGTAGCACCGAGAATAAGTACACCCTTACTTGAATCAAAACCATCCATCTCGGAAAGGAGCTGGTTGAGGGTCTGTTCTCTTTCTTCATTGCCGCCGCCAAACTTGGAATCACGGCTTCTACCGATTGCATCAATCTCGTCGATGAAGATGATACATGGAGCGTTCTTGTTAGCTTCTGCAAAAAGGTCTCTTACACGGCTTGCACCTACGCCGACATAGAGCTCAATAAAGTCAGAACCTGCAAGTGAATAAAATGGAACGTGAGCTTCACCTGCAACTGCCTTTGCAAGAAGGGTCTTACCTGTTCCGGGAGGTCCTACAAGGAGCGCACCCTTAGGGAGCTTAGCTCCGATCTTAACGTATTTACCAGGATTGTGAAGGAAGTCTACAACTTCTACAAGTGACTCTTTAGCTTCATCTTCACCGGCTACATCCTTGAATGTAACACCTGTTTCCTTCTGAACATAAACCTTGGCGTTGGACTTACCAACGTTGAAGATACCACCTGCTCCTTTTGACATACGTCTAAAGAGGAATCCAAGGATTATCCACAAAAACACTATAGGAAGAACATATGACAGGATAAGGGATATGATATAGTTCCTTGAATCCGGAACTGTTGATGTATACTCAACGCCTGCATCTTCTAGCTTTTGCTGGATCTCAAAGTCAGTAACTATACCTGTATAAAACTTGGTATCAGGTGTTGCTACCTCATCGTCCTTAGTTGTCTGCTCGTTATAAGCTATTATTCCATCCTTATTAGGAGTTATTGTGATCTTGTCTGATTCGATCACTACAGACTCGATCTGCTCATTTTCAAGCATCTGAATGAACTGATCGTATCTGATTTCAATAGTGGATGCCGAACTTAAGGCATTGGTGAAATAAGAGATCACAAACATACAAACAAGTGCTGCAAGAAGTAGCATAAAAATGCTTTGTTTGTTGTTAGATGAATTATTTCCGCCTTGGCCGCGGCGTTCATTATTATTTTCGTTATCCATTAAGGTTATTACCTCACTTTTATTTATAGATAGCGCAATTATGCACCTTATTGCATTATAAAATCTATTAAGACACAATGCAATTAAACAGCGCTTTTGAATTTCTTAAAGTTCGATAAAATGCTTTATATCTGATGCCTTACTACACCGTATTCGTCGTCGCTGCGCCAATAGGGGCACTTCTTTGAGCGTCTTGTGAGGAAATGATACATTTCGTCCTCATCAAGGTTTACACTACAGCTATAGGATTCGTCCTCTTCATCGTATTCGTAGTATGCGCATGTATCGCAGTCCATAATCTAAACCTCCATATAAAACCTTCAAATAAGGTTAAATCTTTTTCTTATAGTCTGAGTACTACCCTAGAAGTTCATCGCTTCATAGTACTTATCACTGAATTCATCGTCCTGGGAAAGCTCTATTTCCCTGGCATTTTTTAAAATTATGCTAAGAGTATCCCGGGCTATCTTTGTACCATATAACTCTTCAACGCACAAGTATTTAGCACAGCCCTTTAAAGATGTATTGCCAGCAACATATACATTATCGCCGCTGTCTATGATATCTTCAGGGAACATCTTTAATTCTTTTATTCTGTCAAAAGAAAGTTTTGCTCCAAATCCGCCTGATATTATAACATAAGGTTTTGAGTCTGCGCCGGCGCTGATCCTCTCATTAAGATCCACTGCTTTGTAGCTGCCACTTTCAGATGTTTTAGAACGGATTTTTTCATATATCATATCAAGGCCAACATTGACAGCTGCCTTAGCCATCTGGACCTGTCTTATGTCATTTTGGGTTATGACAATATCACTTCCATCTACTGCCTTGCAAATAGGATAGCCTGTTTCGAAATACTCTTTATTAAGAAGACCTGTCCTGTCAACGATTCCTTCTCTTATAAGAGCACTTACTATTTCAAGAACTCCCGTTCCGCATATTCCAACAGGAGGCTTATCTCCTATTGTTGTTAGTTTCAGCTTTCCATTTTTAAAATATGCCCCTGATATAGCTCCGGGAATTCCCGGAACACCAAAGCTTATACCGTTACCTTCAAACACCGGTCCTGCTGCCGTTGATGTGATAAAGAGCTTATCTCCGCATCCAGCAGCCATCTCACCATTTGTACCAAGGTCAAGGAAAAGAAATTCCTGTTTCTTTTTCCAGGGACGCTCTGCGTAAAGACCTGATAAGATATCAGCTCCAACAAAGGCGGTAAATCCCGGAAGAATGGTTACAGGTATATCATCTATATAGTCTTCGTTTCTATCTGAAGTATGTTTTATCAATTTGGAAGAAAGCTCTTTTAACAAAGGAAATACATCCCCTACTGTAAGGCTCTCTAAGCCAATACTAAAGGGCGTGTAGGGATATACTCCAAGAGATTCGCAGTTATAGCCCCTTAGAAGGTGGAGCATCGTCGTATTGCCGGCGATAGCTATACCTGAAATCTGAGATATATCGCAGTATGTATCTTCAAGAAGTTCAATGATCAGGTTATCAAGATCCGTCTGAATGATCTCCTGCAATCTTGCACCTTTTTCCTTTGAAGCCTTAATCCTTGAAATGACATCCGTGCCATAACTTCTCTGGTGATTGACGCCTGTAGCTACTCCAATGACGCGATCTTCGCAAGGAAGCTCAACAAGACAGGCTGCAAGAGTTGTTGTTCCGATATCTATACCAATTCCATATTTTTTATTTTTATCTGCTTTTTGGTTAATGCTAAGCGAACTTCCAAGTACTTCTATCTCATCTTCGCTATAGTCATCTATGAAGATCTCAGCATCTGATGTAAGCATGCACATACAGGCAAGGCGATATCCCCTTGCAAGGTCATCCTTGGAAATATGACGCATGTCTGCATTTGTAATACGGACACCGCTCCCCTCAAACCTTACCCTGCATTTTCCACAGGTTCCAGAGCCAGAACAGGGGCTATCAAGTTTAATATTATTATCGCGCAGAAGGTCGATCAGCTTTTTGTTTTTGCGAGCATTAAGCACCACTGGCTCTGACCCGTTTTTTCCTATATGAACTTTAATTTCAACTTCACTATTTCTTTTCATATTGGATGTTTCTTTCTAAAAAAGGAGCAGACCTAAATCTGCTCCATCATAAAATCTTTTGTCTAAAACAAGATCTTCAAAAACTATTTTATATTTTTAGTATATATCCCCCAATTTATAATACAAGGATAAATTATTTACCATCATCGCTAAGAGACTTCAGATAGCTATAGATGGACATACCATATCCGTCCATAAAGTGAGTCTGGAGATTGGTCTGGTTCATCGCAAAGCGATCAGCCATATCCCTGAGTGAATAGTCGTCTACATGTTCCTTTAAATAGTCTTGCATTTCCTGAAGATTACTACTTGTTACATAAGTCATTTCCTCACTCATAGGATACCCTCCCTCTAATATTAAATTTACGCATGAAAGCCGGAACAGGATTAGTCGCATATATTAACGGTATACAGCCCTTATTTTAGGATGTAAAAGCGAATAAAAAATAATTCCGACAGTTAGATGTTTGATATTAATATTGTACGTTACAACATGCATGTTCGCAACAACTTTTCGCACAATAATATGCGGCATCTTGTAATTGTCCTACTATTTATTTTGCGCATTTTAAGGGATTTTTATAACCAGATATACCAAAAATATATTACGAAAAAATATTAAAAAAGTACTTGCACTTTTTGTTAGCATATGCTAATATGAATATCGTTAGCGATGGCTAACATGTCAAGTTAGCCAATTGCCCCTGCCAGGGCACGGATCTTGCCAATCCGTATCGCCAACAAACATAGTCTGTAAATCTCCTACCTGAAACCCATCGTACTTGCCATACGATGGGTTTTCTTTGTATTAATATAGGAAGATAAGGTAGAGAATTCTTACGATTTTATAAGTATTCTGACAATTCAAACCACTATATATGGTATTTCAGTATATTATCATGCACAATATCTCTGAATAATACTTTTATTATTTTAAATTTACAGTTTATTGTTGTGATAAATCTGAATTTACAGACAATATATATTTTTTTGTAAAAGTGATTGAAAACTATCAAGTTATCTGTTATATTAAAGTTACTTAATACAAACGGAACGACATTAACAGAGAAAGAGTGGCTTAAGCTTCACTTGGACCTGTACACAACGTGTCAGATTGTATTTTCCGATTCATATAAGAATGGCTTTCGCTTCATTCGGATTGGGAATCAGGTAGGAAATCGAGAAAAGGTGGTGTGACTGCTGGATCGAACGATTGAGAACCAGGAAAATATGATCACCGTTTTCGGAGATTAAGTACTAACAAAAGAGACGACGCAAGGTCGTCTCTTTTGTTATGCAGATTTTTGAACGGCTTTTTCTTCCTGTATTGCTCAAAAAAGCTGCCTCCTGAAAGTTATATTTTCACGAAGCAGCTGTTTCCGCTTTTTTATATTATTCAATTTCTTAATAATTCCGTATATGCATATATGAATGGGCCTACGCCTTTGGCTTCGTTTTCTACTACTGGTTCTGAGAAGTAGTATTCAAGAGAGCCATCTCTATGGTTTTCTCCGCCAAGGCCTGATACAAGGCAGATTCCTGAAAGCTTTGGTGTTCCGTCTTCATTTCTTCCAAGGTATTTATTGGCTATTCCGTCGAAAGCCTTTTCACCATATTCTCTATATTTTCCATCTATATAGCCAAGTCTTGTGCCTTTGAGTATCGCATAAGATATAAGGGCTGTTCCGGATGTTTCAAGATAGTTTCTTTCATCATCAGGAAGGTTAACTATGTCATAGAAAAGTCCGCTTTCATCCTGATATTTGATAAGGGCTTCTACAAGATCACCAAGCATCTTATGAAGATGTTCCTGCTCATCTTTGCAAACATCTCCTGCTGCCTCGCATACGTCAACAAGAGAAGCTGCAAACCAGCCAAGGGCTCTGAGCCAGAAATTCGGACTGCAGCCTGTTTCCTTATTAGCCCAGTACATTTCTCTGCTTTCATCGTAGCCGTGATAGTAAAGGCCAGTCTTTGGATCCTTCATGAACTTTTCTACGTTCCGAAACTGCTTAAAGCTATCCTTACAGCCTTCAAGGCTTCCGTATCTTCTTTCATATTCCATATAGAATGGCTGTGCCATATAAAGGCCATCAAGCCATACCTGATAAGGATAGATATTTTTGTGCCAGAAGTTACCATCTTTTGTACGTGGCATGGTTTCAAGCTGGGCTCTAACTGTGTCCATTGCTTTTCTATACTTCTCTTTTCCCGTAAGGTCATAGAGTTTAAAAAGGCATGTGGCACTGTTAACGTTGTCTATATTGTATTCTTCAACGCTGTAGGTCTTGATAGATCCGTCTTCATTTACAAACCAGCCAAGGAACTTGTCTGCAAAATCAAGATACTTCTTATCACCGCTTATATCATAAAGATTGAGAAGACTTGTGATCATGCAGCCATCAATATAGTTCCACTTATTGGGCTTGCCACCTAAGATCTTCTCAATATTCCACATGGGATGCTCCGCATCGGATCTTGCCATGAGCATATCCACATATTCATTTAGCATGGTGATGGTTTCGTTTCTGTCCATTATTGTCCTTTATGAAATAGCGCAACATGCGTGCATTTTAGCGTCTAAACGGCTTATGACACACTATTTTAAGCGCATTATTGTAGTTTTGGTAATCGCTTACAATCCCGAAATATAGGCAAAGATATAAACTCATCTGTAAGCAGTTACTATCATAACATATATAACACACTAAATGCATCTACTAAAGGTACCAATATTCTTTACGCCAATTTATCTATATTGATAAATTCAAGTTTCCAGATCGTTATCAATACCAAAACATAACTTCAGAAAAAAGAAATCTACTATTCCTTTTATATACACTTAGTGCCCGTCCATGACAAAAAATGTTGGCCATAATGTCATGGGCGGGCACTAATCTAATTGTTATACTCTGAAAGAACAATAGTTCCTTCGTTAAGGGTCTTAGCTACATCGATGATCCTCTGGTTACTTGAACCCCTGAATCTTAGCATCATATCTTTTTTGGCAAGAACAAATTCTCCATCAACAAGGATATCTGTCATTGAGAGGATCGCATCTGTATCGTCTCCGTGACATCTCTTATTATCAGGATCTGTCAGCTCTTCCCAGGTATAGCCCGAGTAGATCCACACAGTAGCTTTAGGAACTTCTGTTTTGATCCTCTCTATAAAAGGTCTTAAAGCTTCCTGATTTTTAATCTCCATGGGTTCTCCGCCAAGGATAGTGATTCCTGCTATATAAGCGGGCTTAAGAGATTCGATAATATCATCTTCTACAGCCTTTGTGAACTTAAGGCCGTACTCAAAATCCCAGGTCATCTCATTGAAGCATCCTTTACAGTGATGGCTGCAACCTGAAACAAAAAGAGAAGTTCTGCATCCTATACCATTAGCAACGTCATTTTTTATTATTTGTCCGTAGTTCATTTTAAGCCTCTTTTTTTAGAACAAATGAGGCCGGATCATAATCCGGCCTCATCCTCCCCATACCGCTGTTTTCATACCGAGCATACATATATGAACCATCCCGGTAATCAGCATTTTTACTGTGAACGCCTCTTAGATCCACAGTTTTCTTAAATCTCTTATAGATTTAAGAAGTTATGCATTAACAGTTTCTGCTATCTCTTCTGCCTCAGGTACAAGAGTTTCGTTTGATACATGAAGAACTCTTTCCTTGATCTCCTGGGTACGTCCCTGGTTCCAGTACTGAGTGCCGATGTAACCGCAAGTACGCCTTGCAACGTTCATCTTGTCCTGATTTTGGTTACCGCAGTTCGGGCACTCCCATACGAGCTTTCCGTCTTCGTCTGTGACGATCTGGATCTCTCCCGTGTAACCGCAGCACTGGCAGTAATCTGACTTTGTATTAAGCTCTGCGTACATGATGTTCTCATATATATACTGCATGATAGAAAGAACTGCATCGATGTTGTCCATCATATTTGGAACTTCTACGTAGCTGATAGCTCCACCCGGTGAAAGGGCCTGGAACTCTGATTCAAATTTGAGCTTTGAGAAAGCATCAATTTTCTCAGATACATGTACATGATAGCTGTTTGTAATATAGTTCTTGTCTGTAACTCCAGGAATGATTCCGAATCTCTTCTGGAGGCATCTTGCGAACTTATAAGTTGTTGATTCAAGAGGAGTTCCATAAAGTCAAAATGCGATATTAGTCTCAGCCTTCCACTTAGCACACTTATCGTTAAGGAACTGCATTACTTTAAGCGCGAACTCTTTACCATCTTCATCTGTATGTGATACGCCCTTCATGAACTTTGTACACTCATAAAGGCCTGCATATCCAAGGCTTATTGTTGAGTAGTTATTGAAAAGGAGCTTGTCGATCGTCTCACCCTTCTTAAGTCTTGCAAGAGCACCGAACTGCCAAAGGATAGGAGCAACATCGGATGGTGTGCCTATAAGTCTTTTGTGTCTGCACATAAGAGCTTCGTAGCAAAGCTCTGTTCTTTCTTCCATAAGTTCCCAGAACTTATCTTCGTCCTGGCCTGATGAACATGCAACATCAACAAGATTTAAAGTAACAACGCCCTGGTTGAAACGACCATAGTACTTGTGGCTTCCATCCTGGCCAAGACCTTCTGTATCAGGTGTAAGGAAAGATCTGCAACCCATGCAAGGATATACATCACCGTTCTTGTACTCACGCATCTTCTTAGCTGAGATGTAATCAGGTACCATACGCTTAGCTGTACACTTAGCAGCAAGCTGTGTAAGATTCCAGTACTTAGAACCAGGAGTTACGTTATCTTCATCAAGAACGTAGATAAGCTTAGGGAAAGCAGGTGTGATATAAACACCCTTCTCGTTCTTAACACCCTGGATACGCTGCTTGAGCATCTCTTCGATAACAGCTGCAAGGTCATCACGAAGCTGTCCTTCAGGAACCTCGTCGAGGTACATGAATACTGTGATGAAAGGAGCCTGACCATTGGTAGTCATAAGTGTGATTACCTGATACTGGATCTCCTGAACACCATCCTTGATCTCCTTACGAACACGCATCTCAGCAATCTCGTCAATCTTCTCGTCTGTAGCGTCGATTCCGGCCTGCTCAAGTTCCATACGAACCTGTTTGCGGAATTTCTGACGGCTTACATCTACGAAAGGAACAAGATGTGAAAGTGTGATGGACTGTCCACCATACTGTGAGCTTGCGATCTGAGCGATAGCCTGAGTTGCGATATTACATGCAGTTGAAAAGCTCTTCGGAGGCTCGATAAGAGTCTCGGAAATAACTGTTCCATTCTGCAACATATCATCAAGGTTAACCAGACAGCAGTTGTGCATGTGCTGTGCAAAGTAGTCTGAATCATGGAAGTGGATGATACCCTCTTCATGAGCCTTAACTACTTCAGGAGGCAGAAGGAAACGTCTTGTGATATCACGGCTTACTTCGCCTGCCATATAGTCACGCTGTACGCTGTTAACAGTAGGATTCTTGTTGGAGTTCTCCTGCTTAACTTCTTCATTATTGCACTCGATAAGTGACATGATCTTATCGTCAGTAGTATTAGCCTTACGCATAAGAGCATGCTGATAGCGATATGTAATATACTTGCGGGCAACGTCATTATTGCCGGCATCCATAAGTGCATTCTCAACGAAATCCTGGATCTCTTCTACGTTAGCTGCACGAGTAAGGTTATTACATTTAGCTTCAACATCCTTCTCTATACGGATGATATCCTCATCTGAAAGTCGCTTATCCTCAGTGACTGTGAGATTAGCCTTCTTAATAGCTGCAATTATCTTACCACCATCAAACGAAACCTCTTCGCCACTCCTCTTAATGATCTTCATGGAGCCCTCCTAAATTATTTTTTATCAAAATACAGCACAAAAACACATCAGTACCCTGCGCGGTCCCAAAAACACCCGCCTGATCAATTTATGCTGATATATTTGTTTGGAAAAAAACTATTTTTGAAAAAATTTGGAAAATATAAGTAAAACTATCGTGAATGGATATTTAATTACTATATATTGTGTTTCTAAATAAATGTTAATACAAAATGTAGTTATTTTCAAGTGGGTAAAGAGACTTTACCCCGTGTAATTGTGCACAAAATTTAGACAATCGGCATTTTTACATAAAGAGCCTTATAGCTCTCGAACCGCTTCCAGTCTATTATGCATGCGCAATACATGATTTAGTAGATTTTTTTCGGTTATCGGATTACCAGACACAAAATATTGTGTTTCTATATCATGAAGCATTTTATCTGTATCTGAAAAAGAGACTTTTGCAGTTCCCTTTTCGTTGTATTCAAGGCTGCAAACATCCGCAAGATGCCTTATAGTTCCAACGTTGCCGTCTACTAAAAGAATATCCTTACCAAAAGCCTTTCTGTATGAAGGCTTATAATAGTTAAAGTGTGTGCATCCCAGAACTAGTGCCTGGTATTTGGACAGGTCAAAAGAAGCAAACTGCTCGTGAATATACTCGTCAACTTCAGGACCTTCAAACTGCTCGTTCTCTGCAAAGGTTACAAGATGAGGCATGGCAAGAAGATCTACTCTGTGATCCTCATCAACTCTTTCAAGAAGATGAGAGAGCTTCTTTTCCCTGATAGTTACAGGTGTTGCGATCACAAGTATGCGCTTTTTGGAAGAGGTCTCTTCTACAGCGGGCTTAACAGCTGGTTCCATTCCAAGAATGGGAAGGTCAAACTCCTGACGGAGTGTCTCAACAGCAACAGCTGTAGCTGTATTGCAGGCTATAACTATAGCCTCAGCTCCCTTATCGATCAGGAATCTTGTAATGTTTCTTGTATATTCTTTGATCTGCTCGGAAGTCTTGAGCCCGTATGGAACGTGATCAAGATCAGCATAAAAAAGATATTCTGCATCTCCAAGTCTGTGGTAAGCTTCGTGAAGTACTGAAAGTCCGCCAAAACCTGAATCAAAAATTCCTATCTTCATAAGGTCACACTCTTCTTATTCTTACAATCAAAAAACGCGTTAACTGTGCCTTTTGAGCGCTACTACACATATGAAACGGAGGCAGTAACTGCTGCCTCCGTTTCTGTCCTCATTAATAATATTCTATTCCTGATATGGTGACAATGTATAAAAGTGCTGAAATGTTATTCTGATAAATCAATCTCCCAAAGGCACATAAAAACCGATTAATGCGGCAACTTCGCGCTTTAGGCAGTATACGTTTTTGCGTATAAATTAATTTTCTATTGTAGTTTTGCTAGAATTTTGGTGAGTTTATCCTATGCAAATATGACCATAACATTCGTCATGTATATAGATTACATCTGCATAGAATCCAATTCCAATTAACACCACAATTAATTCCATTTCGTACCAATTCTTTTATTTGGTAGGTGAAAGATAAGCCTTGGAGCAGTAATAATACTGTCCCTGATAATAGACCTTAGCCCATCCGTTCTCTTCGCCCACATATATAAGCTCTGTTCCTGACTCAACTGACATTGCCTTGTTAGTATCTGTCTTTTCAGGTGAAGTTCTAAGATTAAGACCGCTTGTTGTATAAACAGGAGTACCATTAACCTCTTCCTGCGTCTGGGTCTTATCCTCTTCTACATCGCCGTTTTCTTCTGAAACTGTATTATCGCCGGTATAGGCAAATTCATCACCGGTCTCTTTTTCCTTGGCAGGATCATTGACTTTGTTAAAGATGAACATGGTTGCGATTATGATTATGAGAAGAGCTGTAACACCTGCAAGGATCTTGGTGATGATAGCCATCTTGTCTTCGCCGCCCTGCATATCCTCTGCATATTCTTCATAATCTGCCTGGTCCTGATACATTTCATCAGAGTAGCCCTGGGGATAACCTTGCGGATCTCCATAGTAATCACCCTGATCGTAATTGCCGTTATAGCCATCATCGTAGGGCTGTTCATAATAATCATCTTCATAGCCGTCAGAATATCCCTGACCCTGCTGATCATTATAACCGCCACTTCCATACTGGTTATTACCACGGTTGTTATAACCATTATTCTGATAAGAGTAGCGCGGATCTCCCTGATATGGTCCCTGATTACTTGCTCTTTGGCCCATATACTGAGCTCTTGCGCCAACTTGTTGTCTGACTGTTCCGGATCTTACTTCGCCTACAGCATTATTTCTGAGAATAGCCTCCTGGTGAGCCTTGATATACTCCTGCTTTTCCTCAGAAGTAAGGAAGTTCATTGGATCCTCAATCTGTATTTCATCAGGATTCATTTCATCAGGTCTGACATAAGGTGTGCGAAGTGCTGCCGGCTTTTGAGGAAGTTGTCCCTTTCCTCCAGCCTGTGCCTCTTCTTTTTTGAAATCACCGATGTTATAGATTTTTTCTGGCATGTTAGTCCTCCCCCAGTCTATTATCTGCTAACAATGTACTTGCAGATTGGGTTTCCCATAGATGAAAACTTCTCTTCGTACTCTGTCATTACGTTCCCCTCGTTCATGACAGGGTCATTGTGAAGATCGTGTGTTACCTGATCCAAATGCCATCCGGCAGGCTCTACCTCTTCAAGTGCAAATGCAAAAAGATCTGTGTTATCTGTTTTGAATTCAACAACACCGTCTTTTTTCAAGATCTCATCATATCTGTGAAGAAATTCTCTTGAAGGAAGACGTCTCTTGGCATGTCTGTCCTTTGGCCATGGATCTGAAAAGTTAAGATATATTCTGTCTATCTCGCCCTTATCAAATACTTCTGTAAGAACCTCTGCTTCCATTCTGATAAAACGGATATTGGGAAGCTGGAGCTCTTCCTGCTTCTGAAGTCCTCTGAGCATTACGCTTGAATACTTCTCGATTCCAATGTAGTTAACGTCGGGATTAAGCTGCGCAAGAGTCATTATAAAACGACCTTTACCCATTCCAACTTCAATACGGATAGGGTTGTCGTTACCAAAAACTTCATTCCATTTTCCCTTATTTTTCTCAGGGTCTTTGATAGACCATTCGTTTTCAGCTATTTTTTCACGTGCGCCGGGTATGTTTCTAAGTCGCATAATTATTACATTTCCTTACTACTAATAACTTTCTATACTTTCAAACTCACCAACTATTATGTATAATTTTACTAGTATATGTCAAACTTATTTGATGTACAAATTATTGCCTAATCGTTAACATTAAGTTTTGATGGCGAATATAAAACTACGAAAGGTCAGATAAGTAATGTTTTCTGATTTTCATAATTATAGAAAAAAGTTTAAGTATAAACAGTCAACTCGAAAGCCTTTAGCCCGAATATCTGCTGCCTGCGCTGCAGCATTTGCTACTGTATTTGTTACAATATCAGCTTTTTCTACTACCAGCTTAGCTGCTCCAGACTACAAAGCTGAAATGGAGAAGCGCAAAACTCTTGAAATACAGTCAAACAACACGGACGACTGGCCTGAAGGTCCTGCGATCGGAGCCCAGGCCGCAATCTTACTTGAAGTAAATACAGGCACTATCCTTTATGCCAAAAATATAGATGAAGAACTCTATCCGGCAAGTACCACCAAAATCCTGACCTGTCTTCTTGCAGCAGAAAATGCCGACATGAATGATACAGTAACCTTTTCCTATAACGCTGTTCATTCTGTTCCAAGAGATGGATCAAACATAGGTATTGATGCCGGTCAGTCCATGAGTCTTGAACAGTGCCTTTACGGTATCATGGTCGGATCTGCCAATGAATGTGCCAATGCCGTTGCCGAACATGTTGCAGGATCTCTTGAAGACTTTGCTGATCTTATGAATAAGAGGGCAAAAGAGCTTGGATGTACTCATTCACATTTTGTAAATTCCAACGGTCTTTTTAATGAGGATCACTATACAAGTGCCCATGACCTTGCGCTTATAGCCAGTGCTTTTTTCTCAAATGAGCTATTATCAAGTATTGGAAATACTGCAAGATATCACTTTACTCCAACTGATACTCAGCCTGATGATTTCTATATAACCAATAAGCACAAGCTTATCAACGGCGAAATATCCTATGACGGAATCCTTGGCGGGAAAACAGGTTATACGGCAGAAGCTAGAGAGACGCTTGTAACCTGCGCACAAAGAAACGGAATGAAACTTGTATGCGTGGTCTTAAAAGAAGAATCACCATACCAGTTTACTGATACCTCTACTCTTTTTGATTACGGTTTTAATAACTTCCAGATAGTAAATGTATCTGACAATGATACCTACTACATTCCTGAAGACACCAGCTTTTTTTCCTCAGAAAATGATATCTTCGGATACTCAGGCAATGTTATCGAGTGGAACGATGATGACAGTATCATCCTTCCTATTACAGCATCGATAAACGACTGCACTTCTTCTGTAAGTAACGATGTGTCGGGTCAGCCACAAGGTACTATCGCTGTTGTGAACTATTCCTATAACGGGGTCAACGTTGGATCTGCAAGGGTTATGACCAGCAGCTCCCAGACTTCGTTCTCGTTTTCAAATACTAAGTCGGATAGCGAGGTTGCACCTAATCAGTCGATCTATGTTAACGTCAAACTTATCATAATCATAGTATCCGCCGTAGCCGGAAGCATTATCTTCATAATGAATCTGTCAGCTTTTATAAGCTCCCTTCATTATGCGGGCAATGATCCAGAGGAAAGAAGACGATACAAGAGAAGGCAAAAGCTTTTGAAGCAGCATAAGCTTACTTATAAAAAGCCAAAGAAGAGAAAATAGAAAGCTTTTCAAAATAGAAAAAATATATCCCATACCGGAACTTTTATAAAGTTCGTGTATGGGATTTTTGTGTCTTGATTTAATTCTATATTTGGCAAATTTATTTGGTATCTTTATTATCTTTGTTATTGCCTTTGCTATTTTCGTTGCCTATATCCTTAGCATTCTTTTTGAGCTCCGCGTTCTTTTTTACACGCCTTGAATGCGCCTTGGCACGAAGCTGCTTCTGCCTGATATCCTGCACTCCGTCAGCATCGACGAACTTACTGGTCTTAACGGCATAGTAACCGCCATCTTCAGCTTTTTTGACCCTGACCTTGGACTTCATAAAGCCGTGCTTAGGACATTGGGACAGAGCGTAGTAGTGCTTGCCGTTAGGAGTAAACCATCTGATCTTGCGACGAAGATTCTTGTGACACAGGTAACACCTTGTACTTATAACTTCAGGATCCTGCAAGAGCTCTTCCTTATCAGCAAATTCTCTTGATATATACTTGGCATAATTGTCGAATACAATGTGGATCTCCTGGCGCTTATCCTTGGGAGTTACATAGTTGTCAAAAGACACATAGCGGAGGAACTTATCAGGGATCGCCTGGAAAATACTTGCTGTATATCTTGCATCAGACAAGGCTCTGTGGAAAGCCTGGTCCTTATTAAGTTCCAGAAAATCTATTCCATACTCAAGTGATCTGCGGGATTTGCCATCTTCAAATGCAAGAGAAAAAAGCTTCTGCACATCCATGAATTCGATCGGACCATCTGATAAGGGATCCAGATCGTAGTAATCCATATTGCGCTGAAGCTCGGGAAGATCAAGAGTTCCCCAGCTGCAGAATATCGGGTCTTCTCCACACCATTCAAGAAAGTCTGCTATAACTGTCGTAAATGGATCTGCATCCTTAAGATCATCCATGGAAAGATGTATTATCTTGCCCGTGATCTGATGCATGGTCTGATAAACCTGTGGATGTATAAGTCTTGAAAAAGTGCCAGTTTCTACGCGGTCTTCATTAAGTCTGACCGCACCGATCTCAATTATTTCGAAAGGAAGCTCCTTAAGTTCCTGCTCCCTAACGCTCTCACCCTGATTCCACTCAAGGTCAAAAACAATATAATTCGACATATTACATTTCCTCGTATTAAGCAACTATATTATACAGTGAATCTGCACTATCTAGCAAACAAAAAAGCCTTGGGATTATCGATTCATTATTGTTTTTAGCTCGCCTTATGGTATTTCGCTACATCAGAAATTACGCCAAATATAAACTTTTTAGAAAAAACAGATATCTATGTTGACAATATGCATTGTATGCAATACAATTGCATTAAATAATTTGTGTCTTTGGCAAAATATTCCGATATACATTTTGCCGGTAGTGATTTTGGGCGGTTCATATGCCGCAGTTAGGAGTAAATGATGGGATTCTATGATTACAGTGTACTTAATTCAAAAGGCGAAGAAGTATCAATGAAGAATTTTGAAGGCAAAGTAGTCATGGTTGTTAATACAGCAACCGGATGCGGCTTCACACCTCAGTATGAAGATATCGAAAATATCTATGAAGCATTCCATGATCAGGGATTTGAAGTTGTAGATGTTCCTTGCAACCAGTTTGCAGGACAGACACCTGGTACTGATGAAGAGATCCATGAGTTCTGCACACTTAAGTACAATACTCAGTTCCCTCAGATGAAAAAGTCTGATGTTAATGGTGAAAATCAGCTTCCTTTATTCGAGTACCTTAAGAGCCAGAAGGGCTTCGAAGGATTCGGTAAGGGCGCTAAGGCACTTGCTATGAGCGCTATGCTCAAGACAATCGATAAGGATTACAAGAATAACCCTAACATCAAGTGGAACTTTACAAAGTTCATTATTGATCGTAAGGGCGAAGTTGTAGCAAGATTTGAGCCTACTGCTTCTATGAATGATGTTAAGAAGTGCGTTGAGTCTCTTATTTAAGTTTAAACGCCTTTGTTCATTAATAATCCCTCGCACGAAGTGCGAGGGATTATTTTATAAAATTGTGACCTGTTTATCTTTTTCAAATGTGTGAGGCTCTTTAGTTGCAGCCTTGTGTCCAACTGCAAGAGCTATTTCAAATTCATAATTTTCAGGAAGCGCTAACTTCTCTGAGAAATATGCTTTCTTTTCACCATGAAGTGCATCGTAGATGCATCCGATGATAACATTACCAAGTCCAAGCTCTGTTGCTGCAAGTGCCATATTCTCTACAGCAATTCCTGCGTCAACCTGGCTCCACTTAAATCCAGCCTCTGCGCTAAGGATGATAACTGTTGGTGCTTCATAGTAGAAATTGTGCTCTACCTTATCAAGATTTCTAAGCTTGTTTTTCTCAGCTTCAATCTCTGCAAGTACAGGATTGTCTCCATTTAATACTGTGAAATGGATCTCCTGCTTGTTCATACCTGTTGGTGCAGCCAGACCAGCTTCAATGATCTGATCAAGTTCTTCTTTAGTTAACTTTTCTTCTGAGTAGCCACGTGTTGAACTACGCTCTTTGATTACGTCGAATGTCTTTCCCATGGTGAATTTCTCCTCCCAATAATGTGTCGGATGATCATTTGTGAAGATCACCCTTTTGTTGATTGATTAATAAAACAGATAAATATATCTTACTCCATCCACATATCAGATACGTAATACATTAAAGCTATACATGTATATACGCTGTAGAATATACCGTTATTATCAACGCCCTGCTTTATGATCTTTCTTGCTTCTTCCTTAGTTAAGATCTCAAAACCGTCAAAAAATTCAGAACCTTCTGCCCCATCCTGGGATAACTGACCTGCAATATCAGATTTTATTACTACAGATACAAGCGCGTTGCTTTCATCTGTCATACCTGGAGTACTAAATACAAGTGGATTTACAGTCTTGATCACATCCTTATCAGAAAGAGTTATGCCTGTTTCTTCCTTGATCTCTCTGACTGCTGCCTTCTCGCAGGGACTAAGCTCTTTTCCTCCAAGAGTCTCTTTGCTATCAGCATCGCCTGCATCTATAAGTCCTGCAGGAACACTTAGAAGAAACTGCCCAGTTGGATATCTATATTCTCTTGACAAAAGAAGTCTAGGCTCATCGTACATTCCGTTGTCTACTATAACAAAACAGCTAACTGCATCAGGGATCATATCTGCAAATTCCTGTGCTGACTTAGTGCAAACAAGCTTTTCAGGGGATCTCCTGCTGGCATTAAGATAATGCCTTCCCTTCTTATATTCAAAGTCGTAAAGACTTATATATTTAGAAAGATAAATTCCGCTGATAATATGAAGACTGATATCCGGATTGATCTCTGAAGCATCTTCGAATACCTTTTTGATCTTCTGGATGTATTTTAAGCTGTCACTATCCTTATCTTCACCCTTTGAGACATCGAGAATGTTAATGTCACACTCTCCCATCTCGGTAAGAGCATCATAAAGAGCATCCAAATTGGTTCCGCAATAATCCGGAAGATGAAGCTTTTCTTTGAGAAGATCATAGATCTCTTCTTTTTCAAGATCTTCGAGTTCACTTAAATTGATCGTATATACTTTTTCCATATATATCCTCTTTTTAATATCTATGGCTATTTCAAGTCTAAATGCAATCTAAGCTCTTTTCTTAATTCTCTACATACAGTAAAGATATGCGAAAACAGCTGACAGACACTTATTCTGTGAAAACCTCGCCATACTCAATCTCGCCATCAGTTACGATAATCTCTGTAAATGATTCATAATGATCCTCAGTATAATAGTACTGTCCGTCATCAGAAAAAACAAGCCTGCAAGCGCCTCTTGAGTTTTTGCCGTTGGTGTCTATATCGCACTCAGTATAGTTATTGTCAGGAAGAATCCCTTCACGATTACCAAACTTATCGCCGCCTATTGCTGCGCCCTCTTTGTAATCTTCAACAGATCCACCTTCCCATCCAAGAGCCTTGGCTTCTGACTTAGTAATGAAATTTGAAGGAAGCTTATCGTAAGTTTCAAGATATAAGACAACGCTCTCGACATCGTAGTAGTAGCCATCTTCGTCAAGAATGTCCAAGTCACCAGCCGAAGTGACATTTTCATCATCACCTGTCTTATCTGCATTGCCTTCAGCTTTTGAATCATCAACAGATGAACCTTCAGTTGATACTCCTTCGTGTGTAGAACTATCATCTGATGAAGCACCATCACTACTAAGTTCCACCAGCCCGGAATCTGACACTTCCTGCAAAACTATACTCTTACTAAGCTCCGCATTATCCTGATCATTCTTCTTAAACAGTTTACATCCTGTAAGCATCAACACTGATATCAGTACTAATGCAACTATTTTTCTTCCCTTTTTCATATTGCAATTCCTTTTATTGTTTTCATTTTTGATAATATAGACTATTTCTAAAGTCTTCTTTGAATCTTCATTATATCCATACCACACTACCTAAATACTTAACACGCACTTATACATTTGGCTAAATAATCATTTTATTCCGTAGAAAGTGCATGAACGTAGATTGCAGGACTTTGGCAAATATAATTATTTCCGATTTTAACTGAGGCAATAATTATATTTGCCAAAGTCCTGCTCCATCCTTCATCACTCCGTCCTGCACTCGATGAAACTTCCGAGTCCCTGGGTTCCTGTTACGATAAGCTGATTATCGATCCTATCCTTAAGCTCATTCACATGGGAGATTATTCCCACAAGTCTATTACCCTCAGACAGCGATGCCAGCGAACTTATTGCCTGATCCAAAGTAGCATCATCGAGAGATCCAAATCCTTCATCCACAAACATTGTATCAAGCTGGATTCCACCAGCACTTCTCTGAATCTCATCAGAAAGTCCAAGCGCCAGAGAAAGGGAAGCCATAAATGATTCGCCTCCTGATAAGGTTCTTACATTTCTGGTTCCGCCATTATAATGGTCGATGACATCAAGTTCAAGACCCGTCTGGGATTTAAGACTATCTTCATCTCTTCTTACAAGTTCATAATGTCCGCCTGACATGGTCATAAATCTGACATTAGCCCTGTTTATGATCCTGTCAAAAAAGCTTCTCTGAATATATGTTTCCAGCATGATCTTTGCTTTACCACTAAGATTTCCATTCGCTGTCTGAGATATGATCTTCTTAATAGCAAGCTCATGTTCAAGCTTTGCAAGCTCTTTGCCAGAAGATAATACCTTACTTCTAAGCTCCTTATTATCTTCAATCCTGTTTTTTACTATAGATAGAGCTTTATTATTTTCAGTATACTTTTGGTTTACTTCGTTTTTCTTTTCTTCAAGAGCATTCAGATCTTCAGCTTTACCTTTTGAAAGGTTCTTGGAAAGAGCTGCTATCCTGCCTTCTAAGTCCTGAATCTTCTTTTCTGAATCTCGAAGCTTATTATCAGCATCTTTAAATGCTTTATCTATCTTAGATTTTTCAAGTTCAAGAGCACTTACATGTTCCTGAGCTTCTTTCTTGGTTGAGTAGGCAAGGCCTTTTTTAAGCTCTTTTTCCTGATCAGAAAGTCCCTTAGTTTTAGTTTCAACTTCTTTTAGTAAAATAGCCTCTTCGTTTTGCTTTTCAGTTATTGCCTTGATCTTCTTTTCAAGCTCTGGTACTTCTTTTGAAAGAGCATCTGCAAGTTCTGCTTCTTTCGTAATCTCAGCAATCTTATTATTCAGAGTCTTAAGAGCCTTTTTTAATTCTTCAAATTCAAGGGTGATGCTATCAAAAAGCCCCTCAGGGAATTCATACTTTTCTTTGCAGGAATTAAGATATTCGATATCTTTTATAAATTCGCCTATTTTTCCAGCATAAGATGATAATTCAAAATCACTTTCACTATTATCATTCTGTGATCCAGAAGGATTTGGTATCAAAGATACGTATCCCTTTATATCCTCAATGATACTGTCATATAGTTTATCAACTTCAGCCTTTTTTGCAGATGCAAGGCTGACAGCTTTTTGCATGACAGTTCTTTGCTTATCAGCATCCTTTTTGGCCGCATCAATTTCTTTTTGCGTTGGAACTTCACTTTGCAAAACGGCAAGATGAGGGTGAGATGTTGATCCACAAACTGGGCATGGCTCTCCATCGGCAAGACTGCTTGCAAGGATTCCAGCCTGCGCATCTAAGAAAAGGCGGCTTTTTTGGTCGTACTTTTTCTGATATTCATCGAACCTGTCAGCTTCTTCCTTGTAATTATCCTGAAGCCTTTTAAGTTCTTCTCTTTCTTCAGGGTATCTGTCGCGGATTGCTACAACAATATCCTGAACGTCCTTACCTTTAGCCTTAACTTTAGCAAGATCTTCCTGGGCTTTGACCTTCTTTGCAGAAACATCTGAAAGCTTTTGCAACTGCTCTTTTTTATCAAGACATTCCTTTTCAAGATCTAAAAGCTTTTTCTTACTATCCTCTATATCTTTTGAATAGTCCGCCACCTTCTTATTTCCAGCTTCGATATTTTGCTGGATCTCAGAAAGCTTATCGTAGGATACAAGATTTTCTTTTTCAGCAGAGATCTTTATAGCAAGAGGTTCACTCTTTTTGAAATCCTCTTTAGCTTTTTTGTGATCTTCTTTTGCCTTTTCAAGTTCAGGCTTTGCTTCCTCAAGCATAGTCTGGCTCTTTTTCAGAAGTTCTTCAGATTTTTGTCTCTCGGTTGCAATACCAATAGCCTTGTTTAATTCTTCAAGTTCTTTACGAAGGTCAGATTCTTTTTTGGCTAGGATCTTCTGATCTTCCTTGTCAGCTTCTTCAATCTCGTCAAAAAGTTCTTCGATCTCTCCTGGCTTTGAGCATTCAAGAAATCTCTTTTTATCTTCCTGTTCCTGCGTCCTTGTTTTGATCCTGTCTATATCATCAGCCGCAACCGCAGCTTTTATCTTATATTCACCGTCAGCTTTATTAGCCTCTTTTTTCAGATTATCCTGAAGTCTTTGATAGCGGCCGGTCATAAAGATCTGCCTGAAAATCTTGGAACGCTCCGAGGTATCAGATAGCAAAAGCTTCATAAAATCGCCCTGGGCGATCATAGCGATCTGGGTAAACTGGTCCTTGGAAAGGCCAATTATCTCCTCGACCTGCCTGGTAACTTCGCTTGTTTTAGTAATGGGTTCTCTTCCATCTGGGAAAAAAAACTCCGCATCAGACTTCTGGGTTGTAGTTCCGGACCCGCGAAGGGCAGGTCTTTCGTACTCAGGATTTCTTTTGACCCTGTACTCTTTTCCATGATAGGAAAAAACAAGTTCTACAAAAGTTGGAACAGATGGGTCTGAATACTTACAGCGAAACATCTTGGGATCGCGACTGCTTCCGCTGGGCTCGCCATAAAGAGCAAAGCAGATTGCATCAAAGATCGTAGTCTTGCCGGCGCCGGTATCTCCGGTTATAAGATACAGCCCCTTTTCCCCAAGCCTTGTAAAATCAATGGTGGTCTTATCCTTGTAGGGACCAAACGCTGAAATTGTCAGATTCAAAGGACGCATCAGATACCACCTTCCCAGAGTTCATCAATTTTGGACTGCACGTATGATGACTCTTCTTCGTTTAGGCTTCGGCCATTTTGAAGATTATAAAACTCATCAAAAAGGTCAAGGGGCGACTTCTTTTCAACTTCATCAGGAATCTCGTTATTGTAGACAGCCCTGGTACGAAGGTTGTCATAATCCAGCTTCATGATGTTGGGATAAATAGACCTGAGCCTTCCAAGGGCATCCGGAACATCTTCTTCATCAGTGAGTGTCACATGAAGATAATCCTCGGTGTTGGTATCTGCATAATTTTTCTTTGCAGTAAGGTCCATGTAAGAACCCTTGATCTCGCGCATGTCCTTTACAGGCTTAAGGGGCACAAGTTCAATCTCAACATTACCCTTTTCCCTGAAGGTAATGATGGGGACACTTTTCTCCTGACTACATTCAGAAAAAGAGTATTTGAGCATAGTTCCGCAGTATCTTACTGTATCTTTGCCGCCAATTTTCTGAGGAGTATGGATATGTCCAAGTGCCACATAATCAAATCTGGCAAAAGAATCTGCGCTTATCCCATCAACTCCGCCAACATTTATTTCTTCGGAATCGCTTCTGGATGCGCCGGTTACAAACTGGTGCGCCATGATTATATTGCGGTCGTTTTCATCTATCTCACATTTTTCAAGAACGAAATCTATGGCTTCCTGGTATCCGGTAATCTTCTCTTTTTCCTGATCATCACTGGTATGTGCTCTGACCAGGGTTGGCTTTAAAAATGGCAACATGCAAATATGGACAGGGCCGAATTCATCTTCAAGATCAATTCTTGGAACAGTTCCGTCAAAAGTTCCACCAAAATAGATCCCGCTTCCTTCCATCAGCCTTGCGCCAAAAGATAATCTTTCCTGGGAATCGTGATTACCGGAGGTGATATAAACCTTGAATCCTGCATTTGATAATTTTGTGAGAAAAGAGTCAAAGAGTGCTACAGACTCTGCAGGTGGAACCTGTCTGTCGTAGATATCTCCAGAGATCATGATTCCATCAACTTGCTTTTTTCTGGCAACATCAATAAGCTGATCAAGCATATACTTTTGGTCATCATAAAGATCAAATTCGTATACCTTGATCCCAAGGTGCAGATCCGATAAATGCATTAGTCGCATTTAGCTTTCCTCCCAATCCCCCGATAAAAAAACGCCGACGTGATGTCGGCGCATAAGTCTTAATTCTCTACGAATCTCTTTTCAAGTTCTTCAAAATCGTAGGTGTTTTGCTCAAAATCAGCATCTGCCGCGCCCGAAACGTTCTCGGTATAGCCATTCTTGATCGCACTTATCATCCATCCAACTATATTATCAATTCGTCCGGACTTTCTGGAAATACCATAAGCGTAACGAACTTTTTTCATATCCATGCCTGCTGCTTCTAAGATTGCCTTAGCATCACTTGCTGTGATCTTCTCACTAAAGAGCTGCTGCATTTCGTCGATCTGTTCGAAGATATCCTTCTTTGGAGCATCCTCAACTTCTTTAGCCTTTTCATGTCCAACTCTGGAAAGCTTGAAACAGATGCTTACAACCTTTCCGCCACGGCCCATTCTTACAGGCTTGTAATCTACACGGATACTGGATTTTTTATTAAGTTCCTTTTTAGCTCTTTCAAGGGCGTATCTTCTGAAGTCTGTATAGTTAGACATCTTGTTGATACCACTCTCTTCAGCCTTCTTCTCAATCTTTTCATAGTCAGGAGTCTCTTTTTTCAGAGCCTTTGCAATGTCTGCATTCTCCTGAGGATCAATGATTCCGAGCATAAGCTTAAGATCAGTGAGTTCGTAGGTCACTTCATAAGGACCTTCGGAATGACTGATCGCACGCTGATAATCCATTTCAGCTTTAAGTACTTCGTAAAGTCTGTATGTATATATGCTTGTGAAAGTTAAAGATTCTGACAGGTTCAAAACGGTATAGTTGTTCTTGAGACCTGTGATATATTTCTTGATCTTACTGTTGTATCGAAGTGTAAGTCTGCCATCGTGAAAAGTGACATCAGTGATAACATTTGATGCTTCGATCTTCTGCTCTTCCTTGTCTTTGTATATAATACGCCAGTCAAGAAGAGATGCCTTATTCTTCTGAGGCTCAACAAGTGCAACGATCTGATCGTAAAATGATCCGTTGTTTCTGCCGAGCGCTTTACGCAAATAGGTTCCGGGAATTATTGCTTCCAGACTTCCATCGTCAAGTTCTTTTGCCATCAGGATACCAATAGCAAAAAGCTTCTGGCCAAGAAGAGTAGATTTACCCTTTGCGGTGATCAGAGTATTGGACTTCTTGTACGTAACATTGCTGAGCATCGTACTGTTTTCAGTATTTTTCGTCTTAGATTCCAATTTTCTCTTACTAACCCCCATATCCATTCCAATTTAGTCTTAGTTTATAAGTAAAATCATTATACTCAAAAGACCATGCCCCCGCAATAGCATTCCATTTTACTCGTACTTTCGAAATCTTCCAAAATTCGGCATGTCTGATTCCAAAATTCGGCAAGAGTTAATTAATTCATTCCAAAATCAGACAGATGTATACCATTTTCATTCCAAAATCAACCACAACTAATTCTAAAAAAAAATTTCAAAAAATATTTCCAGAAATTCCATCTTCCAAAATGCACCATGATAAATTCCAAATAAACCATTAATTCATTCCAAAAAACACCAGATCATTAATTTAGTAATGGATAAAATGATAATTTAAGCAATTACATTTTTAACAATTAAATCTCTAAAACGTCAATTTTTCACTTAGTACGCTAAAATTGGAATGAAGAATCCAGTTTTTTCCGTACTTTCGCAGGGGTAAATTCCAATTAATTCCACATCTTTGTTCCAAAACTCACCATATCTTCTTAGCATAATAAACGTATAAGCCCAGGGTTTATTAATTTTGCACTTTTTCATAGTTTTTTGTTCCAAAATTCACCACCTCTTACGCATTTTTATTCCAGATCACACTCAAACTAAGGTGATTTTATTCCAAAAAGCAGCAGGATTTATGGGTATGATATTCCGATTTTAATCACATCTTTGTATTTTCATTCCAGAAATACGCACAAGTTCGAACGTGATTTTCCAAAGATTACCACATCTTTATCTCGCAAATTCCATTTTTACACACAAGTTTTACCCATTTATTCCAAAAAAAAGCACATCTTTGCC